>JBBDIU010000041.1:0-6630 GCA_040880205.1 Cellvibrionaceae bacterium | reverse complement strand
GCTGTCCTGCACCTATTCACTCCGAAACAGCACCCGCTCAGCCGCGCAAAGCTGCCATCGTGCCTGGGCCCGGTATAATTTCCCTGTTCCCTGTTCCCTGTTCCCTGTTCCCTGTTCACTGTTCCCTGTCTCCCCCCACCTCAACAAACCCCACCGGCCCGGGTAGATAGACCGGCAGTTGCCGCGCCAGCTGCTCGATCTCCGGAGTGCGGAGCGTGAAAACACTGCAATAGTGGGGTGTTCCAGAGGAGCTCAAGCCGTTTTCCGCCAACAAATGGGTCACGCGCCGCGCAATGGCGTCGCCGGAATCCACCCACTCTACCGCTTTTCCCAAGGCTTCGCTAAGTTCTTGTTTTATAAGAGGGAAGTGGGTGCAAGCCAGTACAACGGTGTCGAGCTGGGACGCGGCCCTAAGCGGCGCCAGGGCACCTTTCACCGCATCCAGATCCAGCTTGCCGCCGCGCAGTTTATGTTCCGCCAGGGCGACCAACTCGCTGGAACCCACGGAGATAACCTCGCAATCGGCGGCGAAGTCCCGGATCAACTGCAAGGTGTAGGGGCGGCTCACGGTGCCGGGCGTGCCCAACAGGCCAATCACTTTGCTGGTGGACATTTGTGCCGCCGGTTTTATGGCCGGTACGACGCCCACGATGGGCATACGGAAGTGCTCTCTTATCCTGGGAAGTGCGACGGTGCTGGCCGTATTGCAGGCGATGACGATGATATCGGGCGGCGCT
Source organism: Cellvibrionaceae bacterium (assembly GCA_040880205.1). Classification (GTDB taxonomy): domain Bacteria; phylum Pseudomonadota; class Gammaproteobacteria; order Pseudomonadales; family Cellvibrionaceae; genus WACF01. Next base: position 5,893 of record JBBDIU010000041.1, on the reverse strand, counting down.
TGAGCCACGAGGGCGTGCAGTACCCGGTCCACGCGGGCAACCAGCGCGTCCTCTGTTTTGGTGCCATAGGGGAAAAACGCATTGTCGGAAGCATAGGTAATGGACAGCCCCGGCAACTGGCGCCGAATCTCGGCAATAATGCTGAGCGCACCCACGCCGGAGTCGAAGACAAGAATATGCGGGGAAGTGGACATTTAGAGGCTCGAAGTGGGCTGGCGGCTATTGTACTACCTGGCGGTTGGGCTATGGTTCATGTCGGTAGGTGGTCGGGACATCGGTGGTTTCCACTAATCAACGGTTTCCACCAACAGTCGGTACTTTTCGTCCTCCCGGGCAAATACCTCGCTGCCGCCCAAATCGTGGGCGATTCTCAACTGTCGATGGGCGTCGTCCTCGTGGGCCAACTCGTAGAGGGACTGGCCGTAGCGCAGATGGACGAAAGGGCTTCTGTCGGTGGCCGGGCAGCGGAGGGCGGAGCGGAGGGCTTCGCAGGATTGGGCGTACTGGCCCATGCGGAAATAGGTATCGCCAATGGCCGTGAGTGCCCACCCGGCTTCCCGCCATCGGGTTTGCGGTTTAGGCAGCAGCAGCCAAGCTTGATAGAATGTCCGCAATGCCCGTTCGTAAGCACGGTCATCGTAGTGCTGATAGCCCTGATAGCACAGTCGTTTGACTTTCATTACCAAGTCATTGGGCAAGATCGGAATATCGGTCATGTGGGCATTGATACTAGTCGATTCCACTGAGAAGGTTGTTTGACCATGGCTTGCGACGACAAGCTGGACCGGGTAGCCACCCATAATAGCAAAGTAAAATTTCGAAATCAGTCGGCGTTATTCAAAGATCGCCCGGGTTCACACACACAATATAAGGTGAAATTAGTCGGTGCCAGATCTACCCCTTGAAACACTCTACGGATTGTCCGCTCTCGCGGGCACTCTGTTCGGTAGTTTGCTGATCGCGATGCTGTGGTTGCTTAGCCATCGACGGCAGCGGCGTTCGGCGGAACACGCCGCCGATGCCGCCGCGCAAATGGTCAACGGGCTCCGCGAGCAGGTTCAAGATATGGAAAAACGGTTGGCGGTGGCCGACGCTGAATTGGCCCACGTGCAGCAGCTGCGCGACGCTCTCAGGGAGAAGGAAGAACAACTGACCGGCAGCCATCGCGAAAACGCCATGTTAAAAACGCGCCTCGACGCGGAACAGGGGCATTACGACCAACAACTGAAACTGCTCAAGGACGCCAAGGAAAATCTGGCTCGCGAATTCGAAAACCTCGCCAACAAGATATTCGACACCAAGCAACAGCAGTTCACTCAAAACAGCAAGTCAACCCTGGAAGGCACATTGAACCCCCTGCGCGAGCAACTGAAGGATTTTCGCAAGCAGGTGGAAGACGTCTACCACAAGGAAAGCGCCGAACGGAACAAGCTGGTGGGGCAAATTACCGAGCTGCAAAAGCAAACCCAGCAAATCGGGCAGGACGCGGTCAACTTGGCGTCCGCTCTGAAAGGAAACAACAAAACCCAGGGAAACTGGGGCGAAGTGATCCTGGAGCGTCTGCTGGAGGAATCCGGCCTGCAAAAAGGCCGGGAGTACGAAACCCAGGTGAACCTCAAAGACGAAGAGGGCAAGCGCCGCAAGCCGGATGTTATTGTCCGGCTGCCGGAGAATAAAGATATTGTAATCGATGCCAAGGTGTCACTGGTTGGCTATGAAACTTTTTGTTCCGCCGAAAACGAAGAGGAAAAAGCTCAGGCGCTGCGCAGCCACATCACTTCTCTCCGGGGACACATCGATGAGTTGAGCAAGAAGAATTACGAAAAATTGGATACGATCCGCAGTCTGGATTTCGTTTTTATCTTTGTGCCTATCGAAGCCGCCTTCATGCTCGCTCTGCAACACGAGCCTGGCCTGTTTAATTACGCCTACGACAAGCACATTGTTTTAGTCAGCCCTACAACGTTGTTGGCCACCCTGCGAACCGTGGAAAACATTTGGCGCTATGAGAAGCAAAACAAAAACGCCGAACGCATTGCCGCGATGGCTGGCGGTCTGCACGATCAGTTCGCACTGGTAGTCGAATCTTTGGCGGAATTGGGCGCAAACATCGACAGAACTCAACAGGCGTTTACCGCTACGCAAAAGCGTTTGCACTCTGGCCGCGGCAACTTGTACAAGCGAATTCAGGACCTGGAAACTCTTGGTGCAAAGACCAAGCGTAATTTACCGGGAAAAGCTCAACACTTATTAGAAGACTACAGCGATGTTGATGATGAGGAAGAGCCCGTTTCGGATGATTCTGCGCTGTTAGAGGAAGACCGTTAGTAAGGGTCGGGGTTTCGAAATGCTCAGGGGTTGCAAGTGGCACATTGGGAGTTTGACGTGGGGTATCTCTCTTTCGGAACGCTCGCTTCAGGGACGAAGCGAGCGAGCTACAGGGAGGTATTCACCGCGTTTCCGAAAGAGATACCCCACAGCAAACGTGCTAAGGCACGAATAGCTTGGCCTAGGAGGAAGACCGTTAGTACGGATTGGGGCTCCGAACCCGTTTGGCGCTGGGGGGTGCGCTTTCGGGAACGCGGTAAATCCATCCCTGGAGCTCCCTCGCGTGGTCCCTCACGCGAGGGTCCCGAAAGCGCACCCCCCATCCCCAAACTCGCACCGTAGAACCGCAAGTCTTGGTGGCCTTTGTCGAAAAGGAACTCGAGAGCATTCAGCCCAAGACCTACTTATGCCGCAAATATACTCCGCATTCCATGTGATCCGTGTAGGGAAACTGGTCGAACAAGGCCGCGCGTTCAATCACGTGGGTTTTGTTCAGTACGTGCAAATTTTCTACGAGCGTATGGGGATTGCAGGAAATATAAATGATGTTATCGAAGCCTTGAACCATGGCGAGTGTTTTTTCATCCAGGCCAGCGCGCGGTGGGTCGACGAAGACAGTGGAAAAATTGTAATCGGACAGATTCACATGTTGCAAGCGACGGAAAGGCCGGACTCCAGCAATCGCTTCAGCCACTTCTTCGGCGGACATGCGGGCGAAGGCGATATTGTTAATGCCGTTGACTTCCGCGTTGTGTTCGGCGGTGTGAATTAAGGGTTTGGAAATTTCCGTTGCCAACACTCGGTCAAAGTGCAAGGACAGGGGTAGGGTGAAATTGCCATTGCCACAATACAGTTCGAGCAAGGCGCCTCGACTTCCCTCGGCTACGGAGCTTGTCCAGTTCAGCATCTTCTCGCATACCGCGCCGTTGGGTTGTGAAAAACAGCCCTCCAATTGCCGGTACTGAAACTTCCTGCCTGAGACATGAAAAATTTCAGTGACGAAATCCCGCTCGAGAACAATCTTCTGTTTGCGGCTGCGGCCGATAATGTCGACCGCCAATTCCGCTTGCAATTGCTGGGTGGTCTCGATCCAGTCTTCGTTCAAAGGCTTATGGTAAACAAGGGTGAGCAGTAACTCCCGGTTCAACGTGGATAAAAATTCGACCTGAAACAATTTGTGCCGAAGCAGGGGGCCCGCTTCAATACTTGCTAGCAATTTTGGCATACACTTGTTGATAAGAGTCGAGGCAGGCGGAAACTGCGCAACGAAAGTTGGAGTCTCTCCGCTTCCCTTCTCGAAAACTGCGTAATGGGAACCTGCAGCCTCGTGCCAGATTCTAAATCCCGCCCGCTGGCGATAATGGAGCGGTGGCGAGGAATACACTTCCAGGGGCGGCGGTTCGAATGGCGCACTCAAAGCAGTAAAGCGCTGTTGCTTCTCGGCCAGTTGGTCGGAATATTGGGCCGGGTTGGGATCAATTGTAATCATGTGGCAACTATGCGGTAAGGGTGTCGGGGCTCAGCTTGGGCGGCTTGCAGTATCGGCTATGATGCCGTGAATGGGCAGGGTGATGGTAAAGGTAGTGCCCTTGCCCTCGCTCGACTCCACTTCGATCTGGCCGTTGTGGTGTTCGGTGACGATAAAGTATGACACGGACAGTCCCAGCCCTGTGCCTTTGCCCACCTCCTTGGTGGTGAAAAAAGGTTCGAATATATGACGACGGGTTGTTTCCGGCATTCCGGGACCATTATCGGCGATTTGAATTTTAATCGTATCAGCTTCCTTGAATACACGGATGGTAATGGAGGGGTCGACATCGCTGTTGGCGAAGGACTGGGCGGCATTGCGGAATATATTAAGCAGCACCTGCTGTATTTCGGCCGCTGAACAAGGCACTGGCGGCAGGTTTGGTTGCAACTCCTTGTGTATGGCAACCGGCTTGCCCCCTTGCGGGGTTCTCAATTCGAGACTCTTGTGGGATAGTTCCAGGCTGTGTTCCAGTAAGTCGGCGATATCCACTGGCGTGTGGCTGCGGCTACTGGTGCGGGAAAATTCCAACATGTTGGTAACGATCCGAGCCGACCTCTCTCCGGCTTCCTTGATGCTATCCACAAACTTGTAAACTCCGCGCGCTTCCATGTAAGCCTCTACGTCCTCCAGCGAAATGCCGATGGCCTTGGCGGCTTCGTTGTTTGCAGCCAGCTTGGCGGAAGTACGCCGGTAAATATTCTGCACGCCCTGCAAAATGGCGCTGAGAGGGTTGTTTATCTCGTGGGCCATACCCGCGGCCAGTTCGCCCAGCGATACCATCTTTTCATTCTGAATCATCATATTCTCAAAGCGTATCCGCATCGTGACGTCGTCGATACGCACAACCGCGCCACTGACTTCCTCACCAATCAGCGGATAAATAATCAGGTCTGTGTAGCCCACCTGCCCCTCAAACTCGTGGCGAACACCTTCCTTGACTTGGGTGACATGCTGATCAACGGCGTTGCGGATCATCTGACTGTCGATGCCGAGGTCGGGGGATACGTCATCCAGGTAGTTGCCAAGCGCATCGCTGGCGGCAATACCCGTGGCGGTTTCAGCCGCCGCATTCCACTGAGTGATGGTGCCCTCGCGGGTAACGCCGATCAGAATGGAAGGCATGGAGTTGATCATGCTTTGCAGGTAGTCTTGGGTTTCCCGCAGCAACTCTTCAGTTATTTCGTGTTTGGCAATCTCGTCATAGAGTTGGTTGTTTATGGTGCGCAGTCTGTTGGTACGTTCGATTACTCGTTCCTCGAGGGCTTTTTGCGAACGTTTGAGATTTTCCTTGGCGTGTTTGTACTTTATACGGCTGTATTGAAGCCCGGCGATCAGCAAGGTTTGGATAAGCAGCAAGGCGACGATGATGGCAACCAGGGCGTAATTGGTGTCGTCCAGGGCTTCCGTGGATGCCACTGATTCCTGCGCTCGAACCAGGGGCGCCGAGCTCGTGATCACGAGGAAAGCAGCCAGCCAATAGAAACGTTTGCCCATCAAAATCAGCCCCAGGGTTTCAATGTGGTGTAGTTTGGCGAAAACGACCGTATTGTAGCGCCTGGAGCCGGCCAAGTATTGATGGAGAGTATTGATGGCAGCTGGCGATGGAAAGTAGGGACCGAAGTAGTGATTGAAAGTTTTCCTCGCGCCATTGAAAGTGAATCCATTTTGAGCATTTTCGCTCTTTCGAGCGACTTAAACGATGCCCGAAATGCCAATCAATTTGAGTCCTTCAGAACGGGCGAAATTAAGACGGAAAGACTTAAATATCAGTAGCCTATGAGGCATTGACCCACCTCCCGGAAAAAGGTTTGACATGCCTTAATAATGGAGTAGAATGCCCAGCTCTTCAACCTGGGGTGGTTAGCTCAGTTGGGAGAGCGACGGCCTTACAAGCCGTAGGTCGCAGGTTCGATCCCTGCACCACCCACCAAAAAATTGCTCCGTTCCCTACTGTCTGGTAGGGCGCAATCAGCAATTTATCGCGGACCGGTAGTTCAGCTGGTTAGAATGCCGGCCTGTCACGCCGGAGGTCGC
>JBBDIU010000040.1:0-6640 GCA_040880205.1 Cellvibrionaceae bacterium | reverse complement strand
AAGGTGAGGACCAGCGCCTCAATGCTTTTGCTGTAAGTGCGATAGTGGGTAATCCGGCGCAGGTAATGTTGGCCCTTGGTGTCCGAAACTTCGTTTTCAATGGGGCGCAAAGTCTCGAGTACGCTCTTTGCGTCCTCGATCAAGTACTTGTCGGCAAAGTTCATGGCCAAGTCAGCCAGCGGCCGACCGATGTCGCTGTCAATCAGACGAATAATAGAGTGCGTTGCTGGCGTAAACCGGCGTATCCGCAGGTGAGCATCGAGAAAGATTGTGGCGATGTCGGTACTGGAAAGCAGGTTGGACAGGTCGTTATTAACCGACTCCAATTCCCGGACGTTTTCCTCCAACTGATTGTTGACAGTGTTGAGCTCCTCATTGAGTGACTGCAACTCTTCCCGTGAGGTCTCCAGCTCTTCGTTGGAAGATTGCAATTCCTCATTCATCGACATGATTTCTTCATTCGATGCCTTTAGCTCTTCGTTGGAGGTTTCCAACTGCTCAATAGTACTCTGTAGATCCTGGCGGGTGGCAAACAGCTCGTATTCCAACTGTGAGGACAGCTCGGACTCCTTGTCATCGATCAACTGTTCGGGCTCTGATTCGTGTATACCGCAATCGGAAAAGCTCACCAACAACAGCGTTTCGCTCGAATTAGTTTTCCGCACCGGGTGCGCGGAGACATTAACCGAGGTCGTAGTCCCGTCGGTTCTTTTGACCTGCTTGGCGAGAATCACGACATCATTCCCGGTTTTTCTCGCCTTTTGTACGGCGGCGCGGATCTTTGTTTTCAATCCACTAACCGCAATGGCGCAGAGATCGTTGGTGGGTTCGCCTTCGGGTTGGTTGAGATAGCGATTCGTTTCGCCTTGAAAATAGAGAATGTCGTAGTTGCTGTTGACCAGGACCGCCGGTGGCGCATAATGGGTCAGCAAGGTATCTCGCGTCGTTTCCGCGGCCGAGAACAGTGTATTGTTCGGCGGATTGATGGGGCCGTCCCTGTTAAGTTGATGGGATTTGATTGAGTATACCGGGTGCTCTTTGAGTTGTTGGCTATTCTGAGTTGATAAGGCATTTCTCTGAAAAAGCCGGTTCGGCTTGGATACCGGTGTGAACCGCTGCTCGTGCTGGGTAACGGACTCGGAACTGCCCAGAAATAGATACCCATCCTGACCAAGAGCAAAGTGGAACAATCGCAAAAGCTTGTTTTGCATGCTTGTCTCAAGATAAATGAGTACATTGCGACAGCAGATCAGGTCCAGCTTGCTGAATGGTGGATCGCCGATGAGATTCTGCACGGCGAAAATAACGGATTCACGCAGTATTTTTTTGACGGTAAAGCCGCTATCCTCCTCGTCAAAATAGGCACGTAAATAATTTTCTGGTATTTCATTGGCCACATTGGCGCTGTAGTGTCCCGCCCGCGCGCGAACGACGGCGTCCTCATCGATGTCGGTCGCAAATATTTGCGCGTTGAAACTGATTTTTTGCTGAGCAAATTCCTCATAGAGCAAAATCGCCACGGAGTAGGCTTCCTCGCCGGTGGTACAACCCGCTACCCACACGCGAATGGGTGTTTTCCCGGCATGGTTGCTCACCAGCGGTGCCAGTACCTTTCTTCTCAGCTCGGCGAAGGCCTCTCGGTCGCGAAAAAAGGAAGTCACCCCAATGAGCATGTCTTTAAACAGTAGAGCGGACTCTTGGTCGTCCGTCTGGATAACGTCGATATAATTGGCCGGCTCGGAAATATTGCGCAAGCCCATGCGCCGTTGGATGCGCCGCGACAGGGTGGGTTTTTTGTACTCCCGGAAGTCATAGCCGGTTCGCAAGTGCAGGGCTTCAATGATCTGCACCAGGCTTTGCTCGTCGAGGCCGTGCATTGCCTGATCCTGCGAGCGGCGAATCAGGTGTGGCTGGCGAGCGAAGTCTGCGAGCTTCTTGGCCAGCTCCGGGATTGGCAGAACAAAATCGGCCATTCCGGTAGCGGCGGCGCTTTTCGGCATCCCGGGATAATCGGCTTTTCCCGGGTCTTCCACCACCACCACCCCACCGGCTTCCGTTATTGCCTTGACTCCCATGGTTCCGTCCGAGCCGGTGCCGGACAGAATAACGCCGACCGAACGCTCCGCCGCGTCGTCCGCCAGCGAGATAAGGAATTCATCGATAGGGAGTTGACGGCCGTAGCGGCTGATTAGCGGCTTGGCCAGGCGGATGCGTCCCCGCGACAAGGACATGATGCTGTCCGGGGGGATCATATAGACATGGTTGGCCTTGACTTGTAGACCATCGGAGGCTTCCCGCACTGGCATGGGTGTATGTTTTACCAGCAGATCCGCCATTATGCTTTTGTGCGTCGGGGACAGGTGCTGGACAAAGATAAAGGCCGCGCCGGTGTCGGGCGGCAACCCACGGAGCAATTCACTGAAGGCATTCAGGCCGCCCGCTGACGCGCCTACTCCAACAATCAGGCGAGGGGCGGTGGGAGAGGGATTGCGGGCGGTGCTAGGCGGAGCGGTATTGCGTTCCTTAGGCATGTTCGGGGCCCTGACTGATGCATTTCGGCGATGCAGCCGCCGGTGTTGTGCCATTTATCCTGCGCACGTGATTGCTGCCAAGTACACTAGTAGGCGACTGCGTCCCGCGGCTGTTATTATCTAATTAGGTCTTCTGATCCGTTCCGCGCAAAAAAAGTAGAGCCGCGCGCTGAAGTACCCTGGGTTTTGTTGTAAAATTTACATTCGCCCCGCGCAGCCGGATCGGACAACAGACGCAGCGCCTTGATAAATGATTGTTCCCCATTGATCTTGGCTAACGTGACTATCGCGCTATTTGATTTTGCGCTCGTAAAGTGCAATAAGATACTGGCGGGAGGATGAACAAGTTTGCGCATACTACTGCAAAATCGCGGCGTCCTGCAATAGACTCAGGGATCGAGGTTAATTCAGCAAATCTATTTTCACGCAGGCCGCCATTGTCGAGAGCTCGACCATTATGCCCCAGTCCTTTTCTGTCATTATTCCCGCCCGTTATGCATCCACCCGCTTGCCCGGCAAAATGCTCGCGCAAATTGGCGGCAAGCCGATGATTCAGCATGTTTATGAACGCGCACGACAGAGTCATGCGGAGCGGGTTGCCGTGGCCACGGACGATCAGAAAATCGTTGAGGTGGTAAAGGCCTTTGGGGGCCACGTCTATTTAACCTCGAAAGACCACGAATCCGGTACTGATCGCCTGCAGGAAGCAGCGAGCTTAATGGCTTTGGGTGATGATGACATCGTTGTCAATGTGCAGGGCGACGAACCTTTGATACCGCCAGCGGTGATCGATCAGGTAGCTTCCAATTTGGCCACCGATGCGGGCGCGAGCGTTGCGACCTTGTGTGAAAAGATCACCGATGTTGGTACCTTGCGCGATCCCAATGCGGTAAAAGTCGTGCGCGACGACAGCAACCGCGCGCTCTATTTCAGCCGTGCGCCTATTCCCTGGCCCCGCGATCAGTTTGCGGATGGTGGTGCGGTAGGTGGCTCCGTGGAAATGGCTTATCGGCATATTGGTATTTATGCCTACCGAGTTAAACTTCTACATAAGTTTGTACACTGGCCGGTGGCACCTTTGGAGGCTATCGAAAAGCTCGAACAATTGCGCGTACTCTGGCAGGGTGAAACTATCCGGGTGGATGAAGCAAGCGTTACCGTTCCGGTTGGGGTCGATACCGCGGAAGACCTCGCCTATGTTCGAGATCAAATCGGAAGAACTGAGTCAGGAAAGAATAGGTCTCGCAATGGTTAATGTGTTATTTGTTTGCCTCGGTAATATCTGCCGTTCTCCCACTGCCCACGGGGTGTTTCAACAGGTAGTTCTCGAAGCAGGGTTAGGGCGGAAAATTTATATCGATTCAGCGGGAACCGGCGACTGGCATGTGGGTTGCGCACCTGATCAGCGCGCGCTGACCGTGGCCAAACGACGCGGCTACGACATGAGCGACCTGATAGCGCGACAGGTGAGCGCCAATGATTTTGACAGATTTCATTACGTGTTAGCCATGGATAAGCAGAACCTGGCGAATCTCCAGCACCTGCAGCCCAAGAAGTACAAAGGATACCTGGGTCTGTTTCTGGAATTCGCCCGTCACCACGAATTAGAGGAAGTGCCCGACCCCTATTACGGTGGCGATAGTGGCTTCGACGACGTGCTCGATATGGTGGAAGATGCCAGCCAGGGTTTACTCGAGCATATCAAACAGCGACTATAGTTTGCAGGCGATAGCAGGCCATTCGTTTCCGCAGGCTGTAGAGATTCCGCAACTACCACCTCGATAAGAGTTCCGCGTCCCCATGAGCAATCTGAACATTTCCCTCAACCGCTCCCTACAGGGTTTTAACACGTTGGCGGTGCCAGCCATGGCCAGCCACTATCTGCACGTGACCGATACCGAACAACTTCGGCAAACGCTCGCGTTCGTCAATGAATCAAACATGGAATTGTTGATACTCGGTGGTGGTAGCAACGTGGTGCTGCCGGATCAGTTCCCGGGCCTGGTGATTCGCATTGGGATCAAGGGCTTTGCCCTGGTCAGGGAAGACGATGAGTACGCCTGGCTGTGTGCAGGTGCAGGGGAGGTATGGCAGGACCTGGTTCAGTATTGCCTGAGCCAACACTATTGCGGCTTGGAAAACCTGTCCTTGATTCCCGGGACGGTGGGCGCCGCTCCCATCCAAAACATCGGTGCCTACGGCGTTGAACTGGACAGTGTTTTTGTGGAATTAAACGCACTGGAACGGCGATCCGGGCGCAGCACCACCTTTGATCGTGAGTCCTGCCAAATTAGCAACCGCGATAGTATTTTCAAAAATCGATTGAGAGACAAATACGTCATCACCAGCGTTACCCTCAAACTCCGCAAAAACCCACAATTCAATCTGAGCTACGCGCCGCTGCAAGAGGCGCTGGCCGGCATTCCGACCGAACGCATTACGCCTCAACAGATCAGCGAGACAGTATGCGCGATTCGCCGTATGAAACTGCCCGACCCGGACGAACTGCCCAACGCGGGCAGCTTCTTTAAAAACCCTATTGTTGGCCGTGAACAATTTACTCGATTACAGCAGCAGTATCCCGGCATGGTCAACTATCCGGTCGATGAACAGCAAATAAAAGTGGCCGCCGCCTGGCTGTTGGACAGTGCAGGCTGGCGTGGGCACAGTGATAATGGCGTGGGTATGCATGTAAACCAAGCGCTGGTACTGGTCAACCCCGGCCGTTGTGGGGCCGAGAGGATTTTGCAGTACGCAGCCAAAATTCAGGCCGATATTTGGCGGCGGTTTGGGATTGAGTTGGAGAGGGAGCCGGTGGTTGTTCAGGTATCAGGGAACAGGGAACAGGGAACAGGTAACAGGTAACAGGGAACGGTAAGACAGTGAACAATGAACAATGAAATGTGAATAGTGAATAGTGAATAGTGAAAGGTGAATAGTGAAAGGTGAAAGGTGAAAGGTGAAAGGTGAAAGGTGAAATTGGGTCGGGCATGCACATGGTAGCTTTGCGCGGCTGAGCGGGTGCTGTTTCGGAGTGAATAGGTGCAGGACAGCAGCGGGACAGGACACCGAGATGGCCCTATTGAACGGAGAAACAGTACCTGCTCAGCGCGCAATGCGGGAACCAAGAGATGGTGAGTGATAATGACGTGGGAGCGGATTGAGGTTGAGGGAGGGGAGTTGATACTGGTGCGGGACTGGCTGGATCGGGATAGTGCCGAGTGGTATTTTGGTGAGTTGCGGACGGCGACTGATTGGGAACAGTCGACAATAGTTATTGCGGGGCGTGAGGTTCGCATTCCGCGTCTTAATGCCTGGTACGGAGACCGGGGGAGGGCTTATACCTATTCGGGGAAGCGATTCGAAGCCCTGCCTTGGAGCGAAAGCCTGGCGTCGTTGAGAGGGCGGACCCAAGATACCGTGGACGGTTTTGCGTCCGCGGTCGAATTTCGGATCAACAGCGCCTTGCTCAACCTCTACCGTAACGGCGCCGATAGCGTCGGTTGGCATAGCGATGATGAGCCGGAGCTGGGTCCGCGGCCCCAGATCGCATCTGTCTCCCTGGGAGCGAGTCGTCGGTTCGTGCTCAAACACCGCCGGGATGCCGCCAATAAGCTCGAATTAATACTGGATTCTGGTTCTTTGCTGCTGATGCTGGGGGGCATTCAGCACCGCTGGCGGCACGCCCTGCCAAAAACCCGGCGGCCGGTGGGAGAACGTATCAACATCACCTTTCGTCAGGTTTTTGCGAGCGGGTGATTTCCAGTCGCCCTCTTCCTTGGCTGAGGGTGGAAACTGGCGCCAAATGCGTGGCGGTACCGGGATTGACACTAGGCATTGGAACTCAGCGGTGGTACATTCTTTCGCATACGCCCCGATGCTCGCCCTGTTGCCATGCTGATGTAAAGGCTGGGCTGATGCAAAGGCTGGGAGCGCTACAACAATAACACTTCGTCCCAGCCATTCGCGCGGGGAAAGTGGGGAAAGCAATGACCATTAAGATCCTAGTTGTTGATGATCACGATCTCGTCCGGATGGTGATTGCCCGGATGCTTGAAGACGTCGATGATTTCGAAGTAATTGGCAATGCCAAGGACGGTGAACAAGCC
>JBBDIU010000039.1:0-6651 GCA_040880205.1 Cellvibrionaceae bacterium | reverse complement strand
CGGCTTCGCCGTGCCAATCTGTTCCAGACAGATTGGTCGGGCAGCTCCGCTGTGCAAATCGGCTTTCCTGCCGATTTGTCACGACAGTGAACACCGGGCTCCTCGCCCATGCACGACTGCTTGATTTCAATTCGGATATACTTGAATAGGCGACCGCTCCCCATCAACTCTCGGCTTTGTTGCTTTTCTCCCAAGTATCCTTCAGCCCAATCGTTTGATTAAAAACCGGGTACTCTTTACTCGTATGTTTAGCGTCGAGATAAAAATAACCCTCTCTCTCGAACTGATAGTGATCGTCCAAAGTCGCGCTGGTCAAACCAACTTCCGCTTTGCAGTTATCTAAGATCTCCAAGCTATCCGGGTTCAATGATTCCCGAAAATCCTTGCCGCCCGCCCCGGGTGCCTCCTCGGTAAACAAGCGGTCATACAAGCGCACCTGACAATTCAAATGATTATTGGCGCAAACCCAGTGAATAACGCCCTTGGGTTTAACCCCATCTTCCGGGTTCTTGCCCAAGGTGTCCATGTCGCAATGACAATGCACTTCCAGGATGTTGCCTTGCTCGTCCTTGACGACTTCTTTCGCTTCCACCACATAGGCATTGCGCAAACGCACTTTCTTGCCCAGCACCAGGCGTTTGTACTTTTTATTGGCTTCTTCCCGAAAATCATCGCGGTCGATGAATATTTCCCGGGAAAAAGGCAACCTTCGTTCGTCCAGGTCGTCGCGATTGGGGTGGCCCGGTGCAATCAGCTCCTCGGTTTTTCCCTCGGGATAATTGCTTAAAACCAACTTTAAGGGCCGCAGCACGCACATGGCGCGAGGGGCGTTTTTATCCAGATCGTCGCGCAGGGTGTATTCCAACATAGCCACGTCGGTAATGCCAAGGGAACGGGTGACTCCCGCTGCCTCGCAGAAATTGCGAATGGCTGCCGGTGTATAGCCGCGGCGGCGCATACCCGAAATAGTGGGCATGCGCGGATCGTCCCAACTTTCCACATGTTTTTCGTCCACCAGCAGCTTCAGTTTGCGCTTGCTGGTGACCGTGTAATTGGGGTTCAGGCGCGAAAACTCTATCTGCTTGGGTTCACTGGGCGCCGGTAGTTGTTGGATAAACCAATCGTACAGGGGCCGATGGTCCTCGAACTCCAGGGTACACAGGGAATGAGTGATGCCTTCGATTGCATCGCTTTGGCCGTGAGCGAAGTCGTAGGAAGGATAAATGCACCACTTGTCGCCGGTCTGGTGGTGGCTCGCCTTCTTGATGCGATACAACACCGGATCACGCATGTTTATATTGGCCGCAGCCATGTCAATCTTTGCTCGCAAGGAGCAGGCACCTTCATCGAACTCGCCCTTACGCATTTTTTCGAAAAGACTCAGGTTGTCCTCGACCGAGCGATCGCGCCAGGGGCTGTTTCTGCCGGGCTCGGTTAGGGTGCCGCGGTATTCCCGCGCCTGCTCGACGCTCAAATCGCAGACATAGGCCTTGCCTTGTTGGATCAAATACACGGCCCATTCGTGCAGTTGATCGAAGTAGTCAGAGGTATAGCGGACCGCCCCGGTCCACTGGAAGCCCAGCCATTGAATGTCGGCCTGGATCGATTCCACGTATTCCTGTTCTTCCTTGGCGGGATTGGTGTCGTCAAAACGGAGATGGCAATCACCCTTGTATTTTTCCGCCAAGCCGAAATTCAGGCAAATGGATTTGGCGTGACCGATGTGTAAATAACCATTGGGTTCGGGCGGGAAGCGGGTAACGACCTTGCCGATGGTTTTGGCTTGTAAGTCGGCTTCGACACGTTGTTCGATAAAGTTCAGTGGTCGGCTACGTTCAGTCATTGAGGGTTCAGTCATTGAGGTGTGTAACACTCCGGGGTACGGCGGATGAATTTTTGCGACAGCGGCGCTTCCCTTGAGAATCCGTCTGAAGCGCGTATTATAGCCAGCTCTGCCATCGGCAAACATAACAATCGGTCAAGAATTTCTTCTCGGGCCAGGCATTAGGAGTAACGAATGATCACGCTGCATACCTCTCTAGGCGACATCGTCCTTGAGCTCGACCACGACAAGGCACCCAAAACGGCGGCCAATTTCAAGCAGTATGCCGAGGATGGCTTTTATGACGGTACCATTTTTCACCGGGTTATCGATAACTTCATGGTCCAGGGCGGCGGTATGACCGCCGATATGCAGGAAAAGGAAACCCGCGATAGCATCCAAAACGAGGCGGACAATGGCTTGAAAAACACCTTGGGCACGGTCGCCATGGCGCGGACCATGGAGCCTCACAGCGCGACTGCTCAGTTTTTCATCAACATTAAAGACAACGACTTCCTCAACCACAAGAGCAAGGATGTCCAGGGCTGGGGCTATTGCGTGTTTGGCAAGGTGGTGGATGGGATGGACACTGTCGACAAAATCAAGGCGGTGAAAACCGGCAGCGCCGGCTTTCACCAGGACGTTCCCCAGGAACCGGTGGTGATCGAAAAAGTCACGGTCAGCGACTAAAACGACTTGGTACGGGCGCCAGCGTGATTCTTTTCATATCCGACCTGCACCTTGATTCCTCCCGTCCCGCCATTACCCAGGCTTTTTACCGCTTCCTGGAAGAGCGCGCGCCGCGGGCGCAAGCGCTTTACATCCTCGGCGACCTGTTTGAGCTCTGGGTGGGCGACGACGATGATGCCCCGCTGGTGCTTGAGGTTCAGTCCCGTCTGCGCCAGCTGGCGGATACCGGCACCGCTCTGTTTTTTATTCACGGCAACCGGGATTTTCTGATCGGCCGACAATTCGCCGCAGCCACCGGCGCGCAACTGCTGCCCGATCCTTCCCTGATCGACATTGACGGCCAACAGGTCCTGTTGATGCACGGCGATACGCTGTGCACGCGAGACCGAGACTATCTTGCCTTTCGTCAGCAGGTACGCCAGCCGGAATGGATAGCCGGCGTGCTCGCCAAGTCGCTGGAGGAGCGCCGCGCGCTGGGACGGCAACTGCGGGCGCAGAGCCAGTCTATGAACAGCCGCAAAGCCGAAGACATTATGGATGTCACCGAGAAGGAAGTTCGGGCGGTAATGCAAGCACACGCTGTGAAAACACTGATTCACGGCCATACCCACCGCCCGGCGCGACATCAGGTCGAACTCGATTGCGGCGCTGGCGAACGCATCGTACTGGGGGACTGGGACCGGGAGGCATGGTGCCTGCGCTATGATGGCGACTGGGAGCTGTATTCCTGGCGAATTCCGGCCTAACCCGAATATCTCACCAAATGCCGGGAGCAATATTCGCAACAAGCTGATCGATAAACATGCCACATGCCCTACAACAGCGCGTGCTTTTGCAGTGTCAGCCATGACTAGACTCGACCTTTGCCGCTATTCCTTCTTGCTGCTGGCTGTCCTGGGCATTCTCTGCAGTTGCAGCCAACGCGAACCCCCCGACAGTGGCGCCGCCAGTTTCTGGACTGCCACGCTGACCAACAATGAGCCCATGATCCGCGCAACGGTGGTGCCCGACACCTTCGTCGCGGACGATTTCGCCACGGCCAGGCACGACGATCTGTTCGATAGTGTCATCATTGGCGCCGTTAAAGTCGAAAACGATCGAGCTGAAATCAACACTCAACTGCAAGGTATTTTCTATGGCGAACCGGAAACCGTCGAATTTAATACAGTGGCTGTCCTATACAAGGGAAAATGGAAAGTTGATTATGCTGAAACGGCAACGGAGATGATCGGGGCACTACTCGGTGTGATATTTATTGATATCGATCAAAGCATGCGGGATGAGCTGGAAGCTCTTGGCAAGAGCATCGGCGAGTCGGTACGAGAGGATCTTAGAGAAGACAGTCGCTAGTCGCTAAAACTGTAACGCCCCAATTAATAAGTGCAAGTCCAAATGACTTTTTTGTCGACCCTTGCTCGTCATCCTGATCTAGCCTGTTTGTAGCCGAGTCCGTATTGGACTCTTACTTCGCTGGTGCAATATTTACAACAGCTACGCCCCGCCCCTGTCTCGTGCCCTGAGCCTGACTTAAGTCATCCCGCCTAATGGCATGTCATGGCCCGGCCGCACCTAGAACGGGAACTTTTGCGCCTGGCAATGGCCCCCACATTGCATCCTTACTTTGCATGAGGAGAGACTTATGAGCCGTGCCATCGATCAGGACGAGGCGCAATCCAATCAACCAGGCAATCAGTCAGGCAAACGGGAACGGGGCCTCAAGCTCGGCAGCTTGTTCGGGATAACCGTTGTCCTCGATTGGAGTCTGCTGATCATTGCGGTATTAGTGGCCACCACTGTTGCCATGGGGCCGCTTGCCCAGTGGCACACTGACTGGTCCTCGGCGCTGCGTTGGCTGATTGGCGTCGGGGCGGCCATCTTGCTGTTTGCCTCGGTTCTGATTCACGAATTCAGTCACGCCTTGATGGCTCGCCGCTACGGCACCGTCATCAAGCGGATTACGCTGTTTATTTTTGGCGGTATGGCGCACATGGAAGAGGACCCGAAACATTGGCGGGCTGAGTTCCTGATCGCCGCCGTGGGGCCCTTAACCAGCCTTGTGCTGGGTGCGCTATTTCTTGTTTCAGCCGGTTTTTTTATCGATCCAGCCACTGCCACGAGCGAATCGCCGGAAGCCGTACTCAGTGCGTTGGGTCCGTTTGCCACCTTGCTGTTCTGGGCTGGCAACGTCAATATTATTTTGGCTATTTTCAATCTGGTGCCCGCCTATCCGCTGGACGGCGGCCGCATGTTGCGTGCCGTGCTGTGGGGCATCACCGGCAAATCAGTTGAATCCACCCAATGGGCGGCCAATGGCGGCCGTCTTTTCGGCTGGCTGTTAATCGCAACTGGTATTGCGATGATCATGGGCATCGCCGTACCGTTTTTTGGTACTGGACTGGTGGGCGGTCTGTGGCTGGTGTTTATCGGCTGGTTCCTGTCGCGAGTCGCCATGCTCAGCTACCAGCAAGCCGGGGTCAGAGAGTCGCTGGCTCGAGTAAAGGTCGGGCAGATCATGCGCACCGATTTTGAACGGCTCGCACCGGAACACACTATTGACGAATTGGTGGAAAATTTTCTTCTACCGCGCGGACAGCGAGGCTTTCCGGTATTAGAGGACGGCAACCTGATCGGCATGATCAGTTTCGAGGATATACGCCGGGTACCGCGCGACCGCTGGAGCGACACTCGCGTGCAACAGGTAATGACCGGCAAGGACAAACTGCTGACCCTGGATGCTGATGACGGTAGTTTTCATGCCTTATCGCAATTGTCGGCCAGCGGCATCAATCAAATGCCGGTGCTGCGCGACGGGCGCGTGGTTGGCTTGCTGCAACGTGAGGATGTTCTGCGTTGGCTGCAGCTCTATCGCCAGGACCAGATCGGCGCGGGACTAATGCAGCAGTGAAACCGACCGATATAAGCATGGCAGGAGAGAAGTAACCGTAGCGGGAGAATTGTCTCTATGTTGGAGGCCAGACAAAACGCCGTATTCGACAAGCAACGCCAAGCCATGGTCGAACAACAACTACGCGGGCGCGGCATCCGCTCCCGGGTCGTGCTGGAGGCCATGGCCAAAGTGCATCGCGAATCCTTTCTGCCCGAGCACATGCGCGAATTCGCCTACCAGGACAGTCCCCTGCCCATTGCCGAAGACCAAACCATTTCCCAGCCTTACATTGTTGGCTTCATGCTCGATGGTTTGGACCTGCGCGGCGGCGAGCGGGTGCTGGACGTGGGTACCGGTTCCGGTTACGCCGCGGCGGTGCTGGCGGAAATTACCGCCCAGGTAATTACCATCGAACGACACAAACCCCTTGCGGATCGGGCCCGCGCGATACTTCATGATCTCCACTACAACAACGTGGAAGTCATTCATGGTGACGGTTCCATGGGTTGGCCGTCCAATGCGCCCTACGATGCCATTCTGGTTGCGGCCGGTGGGCCGGAGGTTCCCCGCGCACTGAAGGAGCAGTTAAGCATCGGCGGTAAACTGATTATACCGGTGGGTTCCTCGGCTTCGCGTCAGTCGCTCATGCGCATAACCCGCGAGGGTGAAAGCGATTACCACGAGGAGCATCTGATTGACGTACGTTTTGTTCCCCTGGTCGGCAAGAGCGGTTGGCAAAATCTTGAACAAAAATCCTCGACCCCGGGACCCGCGCCAGCTGTCGTCCGCCGGGACCGATCCCTGGCCGAATTGATTGCCGACGAGGCACAAACGATCGGTAACCTGGAGTCGGTCGACCTCGCACCCTTGCTGGAGCGTATCGGCGATGCCCGCTTGGTTTTAATAGGCGAGGCAAGCCATGGCACGGCGGAGTTCTATCATTTCCGCGCGCGCATCACCCGTGAACTGATTCAGCGCAAAAATTTCAATTTCGTGGCGATTGAAGCCGACTGGCCGGATGCGAGTCGCATTGATCACTATGTTCGCCACCGGGACGTGCCCGCGTCCACCTGGACCGCCTTTACCCGCTTTCCCACTTGGATGTGGCGCAATCGAGAAGTGCGTGAGTTCGTCGACTGGTTGCATGAGTACAACAGTAGTATTACCAATACCGAGGCTCGCGTGGGCTTTCACGGTTTGGACCTTTACAGTTTGTTCACTTCCATCGGTGCGGTGCTCGGTTATCTGGAGA
>JBBDIU010000038.1:0-6658 GCA_040880205.1 Cellvibrionaceae bacterium | reverse complement strand
ACGGCCATTCACAGCGAAGCGCGCCTAGCATCTGAACGCTTCAGGCCACGCAGAGGCATATTGGTAATATTCAGAGTCTCCCTAGTTTGGAGAGGTTTGTTTTGCTTTGGTTGGGTGGGGCATTCCGTCGCAGGCCAAGCCTCCATGGGAGATGTATGAAAAGGACGCCTGGAGAGTAGGATGCATGCGGACATCTGCGGTAAACTTGCCGCTTCACAGGAATTTATGTACGGAGACGGACGCAATGCTGGTTTTTGCCTTCTGGCTGCTGTTGGTTTGTGCAGCGTACAGCTACTTCATCTATCCGCTTTGTTTGCTGTTGCTGGCTTGGCGGCAGCATCGGGTTCCGGAAGCAGACGATGGACAACCACTGGAAGTGTCGCTATCGCTCATTATCACTGCCTACAACGAAGCTTCGCGGATCCGGGACAAGCTGGATAATGCATTGGCGCTGGATTTTGATAAGTCCCGACTCGAGGTAATTGTCGCCTCCGATTGCTCGGATGATGGCACTGACGACATCGTTCGGGAATACGGGGAACGGGGTATCAGGCTGGTGCGGGCCGCCGAACGCCTGGGCAAGGAGAATGCCCAGTGGGCCGCGATTCAGGAGGCCGGTGGCGATATCATCGTATTTTCAGATGTGGCGACGCAAATGCCCGCCGATTCGCTGCAAAAGCTCACGGCGTACTTTGCCAACCCGCGGGTGGGCGCCGTGTCCAGCGAGGACCGCTTTATCACCCAGGATGGCAGTGTCGCGGGGGAGGGTGCCTACGTCAAATACGAGATGTGGCTCCGGCAACAGGAATCCCGGCTGGCGGGTCTGGTGGGGCTTAGCGGGTCCTTTTTCGCCGCGCGGCGGGACGTTTGCCAGCGCTGGGATATCCATTCTCCCAGCGATTTCAACACAGCGCTCAATAGCGCCCGTCTGGGCTACAGGGCGGTCACTGCCCCAGACGTGCTGGGCTACTACCAGGATTTGAAGGATCCCGGCAAGGAATACGCGCGCAAAATTCGCACGGTTATTCGCGGTATGACCTCCCTGGCGAGGCACCCCGATGTGCTTAACCCACTCAAGTACGGTCTATTTGCCTTCCAGGTGTTCAGCCATAAGTTAATGCGCTGGCTGGTGCCCTGGTTCCTGCTAGCCTTGTTTGTGGTGTCGGCCATTCTGGCGGATAGGGGCTTGGTGTACGGTCTCGCTTTTGTCTCCCAGTTGCTTTTCTACGGCCTGGCGATCGCGGCCCACTACAATAGCCGTCTACGGAAAAGCGGAGCTGTACGGTTGATTTACTTCTTCGTTCAGGTTAACGCCGCGATCTTTGATGCCTCGTGCCGTTTTTTGTCGGGAATCCGCATGACGGTGTGGAGTCCTTCGGCGCGATGATGTTGGCCGATTTGCCGCCGGCTGGGGACCGCATTGATACCAGCAATTCCCTGCCGCCGCCGGAATACCCGGGTTATCGGTCGCTGTGGCTGAATAGTGGAACCGCCGCCTTGGCGCTGGCCCTACTCCACGCGCGTCGTCAGTTACCGAATATCAGTACACCGCAAGTGATTATTCCGGCCTATGGTTGTCCGGACCTGGTGGCGGCCGCTGTATACGCTGGCGTTACCCCAGTGGTCGCGGACATTGGCCTGGATGATCCCGGATTCGATCTGGAGGTGCTGAGAAGCTCGTTAAACTCCCATACCATTGCTGTTATGGCGGTCAATTTTTTGGGCATTCGCGAGAGAGTCGAGGCAATCAAGGCCATATTGCCGCCCGGCGTTTTTTTACTGGAAGATAACGCCCAATGGCATCCGGAGTTGAATGGTTCGGTAAACTTGCTTGGCGATTATGTGATCACCTCATTTGGACGTGGCAAGCCCGCCAGCGTGCTGGGTGGGGGGTTACTACTGCTGCGTGACGGTCTGGAATTTGATCCCGATTGGCTGACCCAACACGCCCGGACAAGCAATTCGGAATCCCCATTGGTACGGCTGCGATATCGGGTAAAGACAGGGCTGTACAATCTGCTGCGCCAGCCTCGTTTCTATTACTGGCTGAACCGGAACCCTTTTTTGAACTTGGGTGAAACCCGCTACAAGCCTGTTGCGGATATTGGCACCATGACGCCCTCGAGTCGTGCGCTGGTAGCGGCCAATGTGCGACGCCTTTTGGCCGCCGACCGCTGGCGCGAAAAGCGCTATGACGGTATATTTGCGGATCTCCCGACCGTGACGCCTCTCGCCCTGAAATGGAGTTCGCGACGAGGCCGCCTACTGCGCTATCCGCTAGTCTGTGATAATGGCCACCAGCGGGATCGGCTGCTCGGGGCGTTACAGCGGCAAGGCTTGGGCGCCTCCGCCATGTACCGGCGCCCCTTGCTGTCGATTTCCGGGGTGGCGGGCCAGGCTGTTGCTTACGAAAATCCAAGGCATGCCGAGGGCTTTGCCAGAAGTCTGCTTACGTTACCGGTGCATTCCGGAGTCAGCCGTCAGCATATAGACCGAATCGGCATAATCAGTCGGGAGATTTTTGAGTCAGGGTAGACTGAATCTCGATTATTGGCGCCTGTGAGCGTTTGTTGGTGGAGTAGGTTTAGTTGGATTTCGATGTAAAAGTGTTTCGCGGCTGTGAAGGCCTGGAGCAGGTGAAGGAAGATTGGGGCCGTATACACAGCACAATGCGTACGCCCAGCGTAAACCACGATTGGCGCTGGTACAGCGCCCTGGGGCAGCACGTTCTGACCGAACAGATGTGGATAAGCTGCGTCTACGAGCAGGAAGAACCGCTGGCTATTTTTATTTTTCTACGGCGGCAACGTCGTTTCGGTTTTATTCGTTACTGGTCGCTCGAGCTTTTAAATCATCCCGCCTACATCGACACCACCGATGCGCTGATCAAAGCCGGGCATGAGGCGAAGCCGCTCCTGTCCGCGGCCATTCAGGCAGTGCGGGACTGGGACATTTGCGATCTCGAAGGATTTGGCCAGCGGTCACAGCTCAGTCAGCTTGAGGAAGTCGACACCGGCGCTGTTGTCGGTGCGAACAAAATCGCCTTTGTTTCTTGCGGAAACGAGCAAGACCTCGCCACGCTGTCGAAAAAACACCTGAAAAACATTAATCGGTTCATGCGCAAGGCAGGGGAAAACCACGGTAAGGTGTGGCTTGAGCTAAAGTCGGAAGGGTCGGGCGAGGAGATTTTCGAGGATTTTCTTCGGGTAGAAGATGCCAGTTGGAAGGGCAGTAAAGGCGCGAAGACGAGCATTGCCTGTAGCGGCAGTCAAGGCATTTCATTTTACCGCCAGCTCTACCGGCAATTCGGGAAAACAAACGATAGTAATATTATGTTTTTGCGGTTTGGCGATGTTCGAGTAGCAACGGCATTCTCGTTGCGAACGGGCAGTTGCTGGTATTTGTATAAAATCGGCTATGACGAAGCGTATGCGGCCCTTGCGCCGGGCAATATCTTGCTCAAGCTTCTCGTCGAAAGAATGGCAGGGGATCCCGATGTAACCGAAATCAATCTGGTGACCTGTCCGGAGTGGAGTGACCGCTGGCACATGGCATCGGAGGCCACCAAAAATGTATTGATCTACAGCAATTCGGTGGTTGCACAAACAATTCGAATACTACGCGCCATGCGTCGTAAACGAGGGACTATGGTCCCCCACGCGGTCGATAGGCGTTAGCGTCGTTCGGCCGCATGGCTGTCGTCAGAAACCTACCGCCTGTTCGCACCAAATCCTTGAGTGTCTTTATAACCGCAAACGCCGCTGTTCGCCGCTGCAGGGCCAGCCAATAAACAGCCGTCCGATTGGTGGAAAGACTTCGTTTATAGTCACTGTCTCCGGCGAGAAAATCATACAGCGCAAGCCCGCGTTCCGCAAAATATTGAATCAAAATGTAATGGGAAACGATCCCGGGACGCAGTTTGTTGTTTTTTTCGTAATGAAAACCACATTGACAAAATAGAAAAGTATCGTTGTATATAAAGCCGTATATATAACCCAGCGTCTTTTCCTGAGTAAAGATCTTGGAGATATGAATTTCCCCGCTGGAAAAACGATTTCGAATAAGAGTTTTGTGAAAGTGTACCCAATGCGCGCTAACAAACGAGCCGTTTTTTCCCCGCTTGCGCCATGCTTCAGTGTGCAGCTCACCCATTTCGTCAAACATGGTTTCAGCTTCACCCGAGCTTGTAGCATGTTGGCACTGAACCATCCCGCCTTTTTCGTATTCTTTAATGGATCGACGAATTTGCTGACGTTTGTTGCTGCTCAGTATTGAAAGGTAGTCGCCGTTTTTGCCGCGGATGAGGGAGAGGTCAGTGTAATATGACAATTGTTCGTTTGTAGTTAGATAGAAATTTTTACAATGGTCCCGGATCATAGTCGCAAATGCGCCAGTTGTGCCCGGGAATACAAATTCATTGCAAGCCTTGAGGGGCGGCGAAAAAAGAAGCGAAGGGAAAATAGGCGGCGAATCCACGGCGCTTAGAATGCCGTTGTATTCGATTGTAATAATGTCTTTATTCGCTTTGCCTGTGGCGTTGAGGTGGGCGGACCGGGTGGGGTAAAAGCCATATTTTCTATAATTGTTGTAGCCTACGAAAAAACCGAAACACGGTGTCGAATCGCGATAGCCGAATATGCATAGAATATTAGAGGTATCCTGCTGGGACGCCAACCAGCTTTCCATCCATCCCCAGCTCAAAAAATAGCTGTGCGGGAAGTTGTCCGTGAGCTGCCGCCAAGTGGCCTCTATTTTTTCGAGATTTTCATGTGCCGGCAACGTCTCTATGGCGTAACTCTGGTCACCCATCATCTAAATCCGATCTGTCCACCAATACCATACAAGGCCGATAATTTCCCACAAAACCACTTTGGTAGTGCCGATGGATTCGGCACTCGGAAGGATCATCAAAATTGGGTGGCCGTCCATGCGCCAGGAGCTCAGGGTGAGCGGACAAACGGAAAATCCCTGGCTTTCGAAAGCCAGTCGCGCGCGGCCGAAATGTATATCCGAAACAATCAATGACACGTCCATGTTTTCCATCACTTTTGCAAGACTTGTAGCACCTTCATAGTAGGACGATGCACTCGGGTTATAGATGATTCGTTGGCGGGAAATTCCGTTCATCAGCAGGAAGTTATACGCCAATTGGGCCGAGCCGGGATTTTGGCCGTCCTGGTGCGCTCCAGAAACTACCAGATTGCGCTCCATGTTTTCGTTAAGCCACTCAACCGCGCTGTGTGCTTGACTGAGCATATCCTGGCTCATGGCACCGTAATCACGATGGTGTTTGGCCGTGTGCGCCAAATTTCCCAGCAGGACGACGGCAACCGAGGTATCACAATCCGCCTGGACGTCGTCCGAGGTGACCAAAGCTACAGCAAAATTTGCACCCATCGGCGTCAACATAAAAAATACAAGGCCAATTCCCGCGAACAAGGGTAGGTGCCAGTACCATTTGAGTCGAGTAAACAGTAGGAGCGCTACCGATAGGAACAATAGACCGAAGAAATAATTGAGTGGGTTGGTAACCAGGTATTCCATAGCGAGCTGTTACCGGCGAATGAGGGCCGCGTGGTTGGCGGCGGATTCTACATTTTAGAGTATTTGGGCGGTCAATGCACGAGCCGCGCGCCGATCTACAGGCCTCCACCGAGACGCTCGCGAGCGCTCATCATGTTGCCAATGGCATTCAGATATGCCTTGACTGCAAAAGACTTGATGGGGTGGTTCTTTCGGGGAAGTAAGCATTCTTCAGTAAACTGGCCCCAATTGAAGTGGCAAAGTTGGTCCATCGCGACGGAAATTGTAGGGCTCAGGGATCGAGCCGTGTGGTACCACTTTTTGGGGATGAAGAGCGTTTCGCCAGGCTTTACGACAATCTTTATAGGAGTCGCATGTTTGAACAGCGGGTACCTTTCCAGATCTGGATTGTGGTGGTTTTCGATTTGGGAGACCCAGGGCCTGTCTTCCAGGGGATATAAAAACTTTTGCTGTTCCGGAGGAAATACCGTGAACTCTTTTTCGCCGTATAGCTGGTTGATAAGGGCATAAAGCCCAAGGAAATCGTAGTGGAGATAAGGAAACTCACCACCCGCGCCCCCGAAAAATATCTCCAGGTCATAGAGCCCTTCCAGGAGTCGACGCGGTATCAATGGGTTGTGGGTTCGATCTGGACAAATAATATCGGGACGGGGTTCGACCATCCGGGCCAGATCGCCGAACTGCGGGTCGCGAAGATTGAGCTTGCAGGGGGACAATTCCGCAGTGGCCGGCCCGGGGGTGAACTGGTCGAGCACATATCCCAATTGATATTCACGACCGCGCACATCCAAACGTACATGGGGATAGTGCTGTCTAAAAAAATCCGGGGTGAATTTTTCCCGTGCTTCCCAGTGAGCCGAGAGGTCGGTCAATATCACTGGGCGGTTTGGGACTACAAATTCAGCAACGAACTGCTTGCGGCTCAGAGTCGATCTTCGTTCAATGTCCATGGCGTTTTTTATAACACACTTTGAATCGGCCAGGAATACGCCGCCGGACGCCCGGTAGCAGCGGCTAAAGTTTGCAGGTAGTATAGGCTCTATCTATCCTGGGAATGGGGCCTAGGGAGCCTCTGAATAATACCAATACGTCTCTGCGTGACCTGAAGCGTTCA
>JBBDIU010000037.1:0-6661 GCA_040880205.1 Cellvibrionaceae bacterium | reverse complement strand
TGCTGCATACGGTCTCGAAAAGGCGCTCCCAAGACCGCAACCTACAGCGTCGACTAGCTTAACTAAGTGCCATTCAGGTCTGTACCTATTATTGTTGTTAAGCCAAATATTGTTGTTAACCCAAAAAACGGAATGTAACCATGAATCTACACGAATACCAGGCCAAGCAGCTGTTTGCCGAATACGGCTTGCCTGTATCCAAGGGCGTTGCCGCCGAAACGGTAGACGAGGCGGTGAGTGCCGCCGACCAGATCGGCGGTTCCAAGTGGGTGGTTAAAGCCCAGGTGCATGCGGGCGGCCGTGGCAAAGCGGGCGGCGTCAAGCTGGTGAGTTCAAAAAAGGAAATTGAGGATTTCGCTAATCAGTGGTTGGGCAAGAACCTGGTGACTTATCAGACCGACGAAAAGGGCCAGCCGGTTAGCCGCATTCTGGTGGAGGCTTGTACCGATATTGCCCAGGAGTTATACCTGGGTGCAGTGGTGGATCGTTCTTCCCGCCGCATTGTGTTCATGGCTTCCACCGAAGGCGGCGTGGAAATCGAAAAAGTGGCGGAAGAAACGCCGGAGAAAATTCTAAAAGCCAGTATCGATCCCTTGGTGGGGGCGCAACCCTATCAAGCGCGCGAGCTTGCCTTCAAGCTCGGCTTGGATGCGAAGCAGGTCAAGCAATTCAGCAAAATTTTCCTGGGGCTCGCCAGCTTGTTCCGAGACAATGATCTGGCATTGCTGGAAATTAATCCCCTGGTTATTACCGATCAAGGCGATCTCCACTGCCTGGATGGAAAAATCAACATCGACGGTAATGCACTGTATCGCCAGCCGAAATTACAGGCCATGCACGATCCCTCCCAGGATGACGAACGGGAAGCTCAAGCGGCAAAGTGGGAGCTCAACTACGTGGCGCTGGACGGTAACATCGGCTGCATGGTCAACGGCGCCGGACTAGCCATGGGCACCATGGACATTGTCAAACTGCACGGTGGTGAGCCGGCCAACTTTCTGGACGTGGGCGGTGGTGCGACTAAAGAGCGCGTCGTGGAAGCGTTTAAAATTATTTTGTCGGACGCCAACGTCAAAGCGGTGTTGATCAATATCTTCGGCGGCATTGTACGCTGCGATTTAATCGCGGAAGGTGTAATCGGCGCGGTGGAGGAAGTTGGGGTAACAGTGCCGGTCGTAGTGCGCCTGGAAGGAAACAATGCCGATCTCGGCGCAAAAAAATTGGCGGAAAGCGGGCTCAACATTATCGCCGCTACCAGCCTCACCGATGCAGCCGAACAAGTTGTCAAAGCCGCTGGCAAACGATAGAGGATTTTTCATGAGTATTTTGATCGACAAAAACACCAAGGTATTGTGCCAGGGCTTTACCGGTTCCCAAGGGACCTACCATTCCGAGCAGGCCGTCGCCTACGGTACCAAAATGGTCGGTGGCGTGACGCCCGGCAAAGGCGGACAAACACACCTGGATTTGCCGGTGTTCAATACCATGAAGGAGGCGGTTGAAGCCACCGCTGCGGACGCAACGGTTATCTACGTGCCGGCCCCATTCTGCAAGGATTCGATTCTGGAAGCGGCGAACAGTGGCGTTAGCCTGATCGTTTGTATTACCGAGGGTATTCCGACCCTTGACATGTTGGATTGCAAGGTAAAATGCGACGAACTGGGCGTGCGCTTGATTGGCCCCAATTGTCCCGGTGTTATCACCCCGGGTGAATGCAAAATCGGCATTATGCCCGGCCATATTCACAAGCCCGGCAAGGTCGGTATTATTTCCCGCTCCGGTACGCTGACCTATGAAGCTGTTAAGCAGACAACGGATTACGGCTTCGGTCAGTCGAGCTGCGTCGGCATCGGTGGCGATCCGATTCCCGGTTCTAGTTTTATCGATATGCTGGCGTTATTCGAAAAAGACCCGGCAACCGAAGCCATCGTCATGATCGGTGAAATTGGCGGTACGGCCGAGGAAGAAGCGGCTGCGTTTATCAAGCAACAAGTCACCAAGCCTGTCGTGTCGTACATCGCCGGTGTTACGGCGCCGCCCGGAAAGCGCATGGGTCACGCCGGCGCCATCATCTCCGGTGGCAAGGGAACGGCGGACGAGAAGTTTCAGGCGCTGGAGGATGCGGGTGTGCGCACCGTGCGGAGCCTGGCGGAAATTGGCGATGGCCTAAAGGCGGTTACCGGCTGGTAACCGTCACGCGCGCGCCAAGGGGACTTGGTAGCCAACTCGGCGCTCGGAAATTTCCCCGAGAATTCCTTCGCGCAGTGCCGTACTGCTGTAGGCAATCCGATCGATATTCAAGCACTCAATAATCGTGGCCATGATGCACATGCCTGGCGCCAGCAGGTCCTGACGCTCTTGCTTTAAACCTTTCAGTGAAATTTCATCGTGCCGTTTTACTTGGCTAATGGCCTCTTCGATACTGGCAATAGACGAGCCCCTTATGTCGCCTTCGCTCCATTGATTTAAACGCGCAATGGTCGCCAACATTTTCGCGGAGCCCGACGAGGCGTAAACTTCGTTCCATTGAAAAGCGGACAAGGTGGCGAGAAGAGGTTTCAGCACCGAATAAGCTGCTTGCCTCGCTTCGGCACACTGTCGACCGTATTCGATGCCGTCGGGGAAAAAACGATCACGCCAGCTGATGCAGCCCATGTGCAGACTCTCTGCGAACAAAATATCGTGATCATTACCCACTGCGATTTCCGTGCTGGCGCCACCGATGTCGATTACCAGACGGTTGCTTTGGCAGGGCGGTAGGGGATCACAAATACCTCGAAAAATCAATTCGGCTTCCTTTTTGCCAGAAATTATTTCTATCTCGAAGCCCACCTTGGCCGCTTGATCAATAAAATCACCGGCATTGACCGCCTGGCGCAATGCCTGAGTGGCCACCACGCGCAGTTGTTTGATGGGATGTTGAGACAGAATTTTCTTAAAAAATTGCAGGCAACTAATGCCCCGTTCAATGGCTGCCTGGCTCAGAAGCCCCCTGAGACCGAGGCCGTCAGCGAGTTGAATTTTCTTGCTGCATCGATCAACTACGGAAAACCCGCATCCACTGTAGTCGGCAATAAGCAGGTGAAAACTATTTGACCCGAGGTCGATCACTGCATACATAGCGAAGCACTGTTAGCTTTTGACGAATTTTAGTCGATATGCCTGTTCAGTCAACTGGCACGGCCTCTTGGTCATATTTGCATCATTAGGTTTCCGGGTGCGTCGATCGGCACTTGTCTGGGGGTGTCGCCATTGTACACCTGAAGGGACTTCAGAGTGCCAATGGGTTGTACCAGGCAAGTACTATCTGGTCCTCAACAGGTAATATGCCTGTTTCATGCCAGTATGGTTCAGTCGTATGAATTCGTGGGCGAAGTATGGGATGATGTCGACACTTGGAGTAACAGCCACTTGTACGTTTAGTCTACAACCATGAAGTTATATGCCATCAGTGATCTACATCTGGATCATCGCGCCAACCGCGATGCCTTGGAGACTTTACCCGCGTTTTCCCGCGACTGGCTGATCCTTGGCGGGGATATCTGTGCGACCGCGGAGCAATTGGCGGCATGTCTGGATATTCTCTGCGCGCGATTTGCACGGGTTGTGTGGGTGCCCGGCAACCACGAACTGTGGGTGGGCCGCTCGGATGTGGGCCTGTCTTCGGTGGCCAAGTACGGGCAATTGGTTGCGGTGTGCCGGCGCTTTGATGTTTGTACGCCGGAAGACGATTACCCGGTCTGGCATGGCGACGGTGGGCCGCAGCGTATTGTTCCGCTACATCTTCTTTACGACTACAGCTTTCGGCCGCGCTCTGTTCCCGAACACATGGCGGTGGAATGGGCGGTGGAATCCGGTGTGATGTGTCAGGACGAGTACCAGATTGACCCGGCGCCTTTTGCATCAAAGGCCGACTGGTGTCGGGCGCGGCTTCGGTACAGCGTGCAAAGATTAACGCAATGTTCGACGGACATGCCCCTGGTGTTAGTCAATCACTTTCCGCTACGTTATGATCTGGTACGAACCATGCGTATTCCCCGTTTCTCCATCTGGTGCGGTACTCGGGAAACGGAGGACTGGCATCGGCGTTATGGGGCGAGTGTAGTGGTTTCCGGTCACCTTCATATGCGCGCCACCGACTTCCGTGATGGGGTTAGATTTGAGGAGGTTTCGCTCGGCTATCCGCGCGATTGGAAGCGCGAGCAGGGTGTACATCATTATTTCCGTGAAATTTTGCCAGGACCGCTTCAGGGGTATCATCACGCTGGTCCATTTTGGAAGTTTTAACCCAAGCATTTTGCTTGTCACAGGGTAAAAAGATAAATTTCAAAAGATACGTTGCAAAAACTAGGTTTCAAGCAATAGGTTTCAAGAAACAGGTTTTAACAGGTAGTTTCAAAAATGGGTTCCAAAAGATGGATTTCAAACGATACATTTCACACCATAGAAAGGAAATATTATGACGATTCAAGTTGGCGATACGATTCCAAGCGCTACGCTCAAGGTCATGGGGTCGGACGGACCCAAGGACGTGACTACCGATGAGCTGTTCAAAGGTAAAAAGTCGGTGTTGTTTGCGGTACCCGGTGCTTTTACGCCCGGTTGTTCGGTTACTCATTTACCGGGCTTTGTGGTGAGCGCCGATAAAATCAAGGCGAAAGGCGCGGATAACATTGTCTGCCTGGCTGTTAACGACGCCTTCGTAATGGATGCCTGGGGAAAATCGCAAAACGCCGAGGAGATTATTATGGTGGCGGATGGCAACGCGGATTTCACCAAAACCCTGGGTTTGGAGCTTGACCTTGCCCGCGGCGGCATGGGTATGCGAAGCAAGCGCTACGCCATGGTGATTGATGATGGCAAGGTCACGTACCTGGGAGTGGACGACAAAGGTGTCGACAAGAGTTCGGCTGAATCGGTTTTGGCGCATTTGTGATTGCGCAGCGTTCAGGTGCGGACTCAGCTGATGACTTGCAGCGCTGCTTCCTGAAATTGTAGCGAATACAAGCGCTGATATAGATCCGAATCCAGCATTAACTCGTCGTGGGTACCGATTGCCACAATCACCCCCTTATCCAGGACCGCAATACGATCCGCGCGCTGCACGGTGGAAAGGCGGTGGGCAATGATCAACGTCGTGCGGTTTTCCATCAGTTTTTCGATGGCAAGCTGCACGTGCCGCTCGCTTTCCGAATCCAAGGCGCTGGTCGCCTCGTCAAGTAACAGGATACGCGGATTCTTCAAAATTGCCCGGGCGATGGCAATTCGCTGCCGCTGACCACCGGATAGCCGTATTCCCTGTTCGCCCAACTGACTGTCGTATTGTTCTGGAAGCGCCGCGATAAACTCGTGGGCGTGAGCGGCTTTGGCGGCGGCGATAACTTCCTGATCGCTTGCGGCAGGATTGCCGTAACGAATATTGTATTTGACGTCCGCGGTGAACAGGGCCGGCTGCTGCGGTACCAGGGCAATTCGTGAACGCAAGGCCCGGGGTGGAATCCGTCTGATATCGACCCCGCCCACATGGATGCTGCCGCGGTGTGGATCGTAAAAGCGTTCAAGCAGTTCGAATACAGTGGATTTTCCCGCGCCCGACGGACCGACCAACGCCAGACTGCGGCCCTCGGCTACCACCAGATCAATGTCTCTCAGGGCGGCGATTTGAGGCCGGGAGGGATAGCAAAATGTCACCGCGCGAAATTCGACCCCGGCGCTGATCGGCTCCTTCTCATTCGGGTCGGAATTTTTTTGCTCGCCAATCGCCGGCTCGACCCGGAGCAATTCCATAAGCCGTTCGGTGGCGCCGGCCGCGCGCTGCAATTCGCCGAATACTTCGGACAGTGTGGCCACGGCCATGGCGACTAGAACAGCATAAAAAACGAAGGCCCCCAGTTCGCCCCCAGTCATTTGGCCGCGCAGTACATCGCTACCACCAACCCACAACATACCGGTAATGGCGGTAAACACCAGCAGGATGACGGCGGCAATCAGCAAGGCTCGCTGTTTGATGCGGCGGCGCGCCACTTGAAAAGCGGCCTCCACGTCACCGGCGAATGCATGGCGTTCCATGTCTTCCCGGGTGTAACTTTGTACGGTTTTGATGTGCAGAATAATTTCGCCAGCTTGGCTACCCACATGAGCAATGGAATCCTGGCTTTGACGAGCCAAGCTATGTACGCGGCGACCGAAAATAATAATTGGCAAAAGAACAAGGGGAACGCAGGCGATTACAATCAGGCTGAGTTTCAGGTTGGTGGCCAGTAGCATTAGGACACCGCCTACCAGCAACAGGAAGCTACGCAGCGCCATGGAAGCGGAGGAGCCGATAATGTTCTGCAGCAGGGTGGTATCCGTGGTCAGGCGCGAAGTGATTTCGCCGCTACGGTTGGTCTCAAAGTAGCTCGGGTGCAAATTGATAACGTGGTTGAACACGGCCTTGCGCAGATCCGCGCTCACCCGTTCGCCCAGCCAGGACACGGCGTAGAAACGCAGAAATGTACCAATGGCCATAAGTGTCACCAGGGCGATAATGACCAAGACGCTACGGTTGAGGGCTTGGAAGGATTCCGCCACGAAGCCCTGATCGATCAGGTAGCGTACTCCCTGCCCCAGCGACAGCGTTATCAGGGCAGTAAATACTAGCGCCACCGCCGCGCCGGCC
>JBBDIU010000036.1:0-6663 GCA_040880205.1 Cellvibrionaceae bacterium | reverse complement strand
TGTCCGCTCACAAGGCCTGAGAACAAGCCAGCATTTGGCAAGCGAGGACGGTGACCTTACGTCACCCACTGCAAAATGCTGGAAAGCCCGGTAACACTGCATTGCAGTCGTATTCCGAGCGTTTTGGTGAAATATTCGGGCTAGGCCTATCCAGAAAGGGCACCGAAGTGCCGATAGGTAGTGAAATATTTCGCTGATTCCCTATAATGCGCACCCGCGTTGCCCGTCCCGGTTTTCCTGACCGAAACGGCCGTAATGCCTGCGCCTACACCTACACCTACAAACACCTCACAATGGAGATCAATCGTGAAAGCACCAGTTCGAGTTGCCGTCACTGGAGCGGCGGGCCAAATCAGTTATTCCCTCCTGTTTCGCATCGCGGCCGGCGATATGCTGGGCAAGGACCAACCCATTATTCTGCAAATGCTGGAAATTACGCCCGCGCTGGGTGCCCTAAACGGCGTTGCCATGGAGCTGGATGATTGCGCTTTTCCACTGTTGGCCGGAATGGTGTGTACCGACGATCCGAAGGTGGCATTCAAGGACGTGGATTTTGCCTTGTTAGTGGGTGCTCGTCCCAGAGGGCCTGGGATGGAGCGTAAGGATCTACTTGAGGCCAACGCGGCGATTTTCAGCGTTCAAGGCAAGGCGATCAACGATAGCGCCAAGCGTGACGTGCGAGTATTAGTGGTTGGTAACCCGGCTAATACCAACGCATTAATCGCCCAGCGCAATGCCCCGGACATCAACCCCCGCCAGTTTACGGCCATGACCCGCCTCGACCACAATCGGGCCCTGACCCAGCTTGCACAGAAAGCGGGCAAAAGCATTAACGATATCTCCCGGATCACCATTTGGGGCAATCACTCATCGACCCAGTATCCCGACATTCATCACGCCTCGGTAGCAGGCACTAACGCTATGGAGCTTGTGGATCAGACCTGGTACGAAAACGATTTCATTCCCACGGTACAGCAACGGGGCGCGGCGATTATTGACGCGCGCGGCGCATCCAGCGCGGCTTCGGCAGCCAATGCCGCTATTTTCCATATGCGTGATTGGGCTCTGGGTACGCCCGATAATGACTGGGTCAGCATGGGGATACACAGCGATGGCAGTTATGGCATTAGCGAAGGCTTGATTTACTCCTTCCCCTGCCGGTGTAAAAACGGTGATTGGGAAATCGTCCAAGACCTGGAAATCAATGAATTTTCCCGCAAGAAAATGGAAGCTACAGAAACTGAACTCAGTGAAGAGCGGGATGCGGTGAGTGAACTACTGCTGAGCTGAGGCGGACATTGCCGAGGTAACAAGCTGACGCCATCGTACACAAAGCCGCAAAAAATTTGCGGCTTTTTGATGTTTAAATCAGCCTATTTGATGAACAACAAAAGGTCATGCTCCCATGGGACTACCGAAAGTGGGCAATCTGGCCCCGGCTTTTGCCCTTTACAATCAGGATAACCAGAAAGTCAGCCTGAAACAGTTCCGTGATCGAAAAAACGTCGTACTGTATTTCTATCCCAAGGCCATGACGCCCGGGTGTACCGATCAGGCATGTGAACTGCGAGACACCCTCAAGGCCTACGCGAAACGAAATACCGTGGTGTTGGGTGTGAGTCCCGATCCGGTTACTCGCCTGCTCAAATTCAAGGACAAGTACTCCCTTACCTTTGATCTGCTATCCGATGAGGACCACGCGGTGGCCGATAAGTACGGCGTATGGGGTCCGAAGAAATTCATGGGTCGGGAATTCATTGGGCTGATCCGAACGACTTTTCTCATTGGCCGCGATGGCCGGCTCAAACACGTCATGGACAGGGTTAAAACCAAGACCCATCACGAAGACGTTATTGCTTGCCTGGATGAGCTGGGGCTGGTGCGATAGCGCTTGAAACAATTTCAGATGCCGCGAATTTGAACGAAACGCCAATTTGGTCACGATAGTGCCATTCGTGGTTGACACCCGGTTTAGCCTCCTATAGCGTCTCTCTCAGCCCCACCCGAGAGGCTGATGCGTTCCCCTTTGCGCTGGTTTTAGCCCTGTTCGAGACAGCTGATTGCTACATTGTTTTCGCGTCAAATTGTTTTCGCCTCAATCAGCAAGTTTTGTCGCTTAAAGCAACATTGTGACGTGAGCAAGGCTAGTTCTGGGGCCGCATAAGGAATAGCGTAGGCACGTTTAGTGGTAGACACGTTAGTAGGCACCAAGCACTCATCAATAGTAAAGCAGGCGCCGATGGGGGATGCCGTGTATGGACTATCAGGTAATGGAAAGTAGAAACCCCGAGCCGGCCAGTACGGCCAGTTTGGATAGTAAGCTTTACCGTGACGAAGTCTTGCGCGGGTATAACCTGGAATCCTTCGAGGATCGCCTCAAGTTCCTGTATCGGCAACTCTGCCGCCCTCTCGATAACAATGATGCTCAGTCAGCACTCTTTTTAGAGGCCGGGTGTCGCATTTTTGGAGCGGATAGTGCTTTTATCGTGTCTTCATCGGGGTCAATTTATCGGCATGTATTTGTCTACCGCCGGGCGGACAAGCTGATCGATCACGAACTTTCCGACCCGGAAGAGAGCATCTACAGAACCGTAATCGACCACGAGGGCCTCTCGGATGTCGTCAGCGGTGAACAGAACCCTTTGAATTCACCGGCGATGGCGTCTTTGGGTGGCGCTGTTTGCCACTATCTCGGCGTACCAATCGAAATTTCCGGGAACAAATGTGGCGTTTTGTGTTTCTTAGCTCCGACGAGGATTAACCCGTCACCTCATGATCTCGAAACCCTTCAACTAATGGCAGAAGGAGTCGCCAGAATGATCGAACTACAGAACGTTCAAGAAAAGAACCGGATCGAAGAAATCCGCGGGTTCGCGACCGCCGGGGTAAAATCGCTCGATGAGTACATTAGCCAGGCACGGCTACCGGAAGGCTACGGTGTGTCCGGTCGAGTGGTGGAGGTTCTGCAGCGTCGAATCGGCAAGCAGCCGCTTGCGATCGATTACATTGCCGAAGAACTCAACCTGTCCAAGCGAACCTTGCAGCGACGCCTACAGCAGCAAAACGTCAGCTTTGCTCAGTTGCGAGATCAAGTCCGATTTCACTATTCCATCGACTACTTGATTCACCAGAATATGAGCATTGATGCCATTTCCGCTGCTCTCGACTTCTCCGACCGCACCAGCTTTACCAATGCGTTCAAACGCTGGACTTCAGTATCCCCCAGTACCTTCCGCAAACTGTTCCGCGATTACGCATAGTACGCATCGGTAGGTGAATACCCAAAGGGCTCTCCTGATCCAGGCGGGCCCTTTTTGATTGCCTGGGTTTTGCAAAGAAGGTAGAGTTACGCGCTTTCTGGTATGCAAAACTAACGAGGTAATGCATGGATTTCCTGATTCCCGCCGCCATGGCACAAGCAGAAACCGGTCAAGCAGGGCAAAGCACCTGGTCCTTTTTTATTATGATGGGTGGCCTGTTCCTGTTCATGTACCTGTTCATGATTCGCCCTCAGCAAAAACGCGCCAAGGAGCACAAGGAGCTGGTTGGATCCTTGAGCAAGGGCGACGAAGTGCTGCTCAATAGTGGGCTGGTTGGCAAAATCAACAAGGTCGATGACAATTACATCCTGGTGGAAGTGACCGATAACACCGAGCTAAAGTTTCAGAAAGTCTCGGTACACGCCGTACTGCCCAAGGGCACCCTCAAGTCCATCTAAGCGGCCGGCACTGCCGACGTGCAGGGATTACGAGGATGTTCCCCCGGATTTAAGGGTTCGGGGGCCTAGCTTGCCACCACAAGCGCCGCCCCCGACTTCCCACTCTCTCCACTACCCACTATCCACTCCCCATACCCTATGTCCATCAGCCTTCCATCACGCTTGTCTCTGGCCAATCGACCGACGCCCTTGCAGGCGCTGGATCGCATATCGGACGATCTGGGTGGACCCCGCGTCTGGCTGAAGCGCGACGATCTCACCGGTTCACTGCTCAGTGGCAACAAGATTCGAAAACTGGAGTTTGTTGTCGCCCAGGCGCTGGCGGAGGGTTGCGACACCCTCATTACCTGCGGCGGTGTGCAATCCAATCACTGTCGCGCAACGGCCGTGGTGGCCGCGCAATTGGGCTTGAAGGTTTGTCTGATACTGCGCGAGGATAACCCACCGGCGGCGGACGGCAATCTGCTGATAGACCGCCTGGTAGGGGCCGAAATACAGACCGTCAGCAAAGCTGATTACCAGAAAAAACTTCCGGAATTGTTCGAGCGCTGGCGTGCGCACTATGCGGCGCAGGGCAATAAGGCTTTCATCATACCCACCGGCGCCAGCGACGAAATCGGCGTTTGGGGCTATGTGGCCGCCTGCGAGGAACTGAAAAGTGACTTTGCCGAATATGCCATTGAGCCAAAAACTATTATTGTGGCCACCGGCTCGGGGGGTACCCAGGCGGGGCTAACCGCGGGTGCGGCCTTGTATTCGCTTGGGGCCGAGGTGATTGGCATGGCGGTATGCGATAGCGAGATTTACTTCCGGAACAAAGTCAAACAGGACTTGAAACAATGGAAGGCGCGTTACAACATTGACTGTAACATCGATGCGCTGGCCATCAATACCAACGCCGACTATATTGGTCCCGGTTATGGTGTCGCCACGCCGGAGGTTTACGACACCATCCGCTACGTGGCGAAACGGGAAGGCGTTATCCTCGACCCGGTTTACACGGGGAAAGCGTTTCACGGCTTGATCGCGCAAATTCGAGCTGGACATTTTTCCAGCGAGCGGGATATTGTCTTTGTCCATACCGGAGGCTTGTTCGGTGTCTTTCCTCACCGCAACCAGTTTGCCTTTGGTGACGCGGAATAGTTTGATTTCAATAGCGATAAACTTGAATAACGATAAGAAGGTGCCATGGAAATTTTAAATAAAGTGGACAGCATTGTTTGGGGACCTGGCCTGCTTGCCCTGATCCTGGGCACGGGCATCTTCCTCATGGTGATGTTGCGGGGCATTCCGCTGCGCAAACTAGGCTATGGCTTCAGGCAGTTGGCGCGCGGGCGGAAAGCGCGTGGCGAAGGGGACATCTCACCGTTTCACGCTTTAATGACCTCGCTTTCCGCAACCATCGGTACGGGTAATATCGTGGGCGTTGCGACGGCTATCGGGCTTGGCGGGCCGGGAGCATTGTTCTGGATGTGGTGCAGCGCACTGGTGGGCATGGCCACCAAGTACGCGGAAGCTGTATGCGCGGTAAAGTTTCGGGAAACCGACGAGCACGGCCAGCACGTTGGCGGACCCATGTACTACATCAAAAATGGCCTGGGAAGCCGTTGGGCGTGGCTGGGCACCCTG
The DNA here is from genome assembly GCA_040880205.1 of Cellvibrionaceae bacterium. Classification (GTDB taxonomy): domain Bacteria; phylum Pseudomonadota; class Gammaproteobacteria; order Pseudomonadales; family Cellvibrionaceae; genus WACF01. The sequence continues at coordinate 1,316 of JBBDIU010000036.1, read as the reverse complement.
TTTGCGGTCTTTGGCGCGCTGGCGGGCTTCGGCATCGGCAATGCCGTGCAAGCCAACTCAGTATCGGACGCCTTGTATACGGCATTTGGTTTTAACAAGCTTGCGGTCGGTTTGGTATTGATGGTACTGGTCGGGCTGGTGTTGATTGGGGGCATCAAGCGAATTTCGAAAGTTGCCGCGAAGATAGTGCCTTTTATGGGCATCGGCTATGTCCTGGCGGGCGTTTGGGTGCTTGGCTCGCACATCACCCAAATCCCGGCGGCAATTGCCTTGGTGGTTCACAGTGCTTTCAATCCCGTTGCGGCTGAAGGCGGCTTCGCCGGAGCGGCGGTTGCCCTGGCAATTCGGTTTGGCGTGGAGCGCGGTGTGTTTTCCAATGAAGCCGGTCTGGGTAGCGCTCCGATTGCGCACGCAGCGGCGAAAACCGACAGCCCGGTTCGTCAGGGCGTGATTGCCATGTTGGGCACGTTTATTGATACCCTGGTAATTTGTTCGATTACCGGCTTGGCCATTGTGGTAACCGGCTCCTGGACGGGAGAGGCGGAGGGCGTTGCCATGTCGCAAGCCGCTTTTGCCTTGGTCATTCCCTTCGGCGATAAGTTTGTATCGGTAGCGCTGATATTTTTTGCGTTTACAACAATTCTCGGTTGGAGTTATTACGGTGAACGTTGCGCGCAATATTTGTTTGGTACAAAGGTGGAGTTGCCGTTCAGGATTGTCTGGGTGCTGGTCATTCCCATCGGGGCCTATGTGGTCGGCTTGGACGCTGTGTGGAAGATTGCCGGTATTTTAAATGGCTTTATGGCCATACCGAATTTGATTGCGTTAATTTTATTATGGGGAGTGGTGACAAAGCTTACGCAAGAATATTTCAGTAGCGAATTGAGTCGTGATATTTAATTTGTAATATTTATTGGGACACTAGTAAGTACGGGAGATCCCCAGCTTTGCGGGGGAGGCATTCAAAGTTTAACAGTTCCGGAAGCGGGCTAGGGAGCCTCTGAATAATACCAATACGTCTCTGCGTGACCTGAAGCGTTCAGATGCTAGGCGAGCTTTGGAGTTGTGTGCTGGGCCAGAAGTCCGGTATTTACTGCTGTGACTCGCCGTGAACCCGTCCCTGGGGGCTCGTCGCCAACATCCCTGTTGTCGACGGTCACATCAGCAAACACCGGACTCCTGGCTTTACGTTGGGTGCTGAGGCGAGCAAAAAATAAGGCAGCAAAAACAGCGATAGGAGTTTGGTGCTGGGTTCAGCCTATCGGAACCGTCGATTCAGGGACGAAGCGACGGAGCTACATGGACGTATTCATGCG
>JBBDIU010000035.1:0-6664 GCA_040880205.1 Cellvibrionaceae bacterium | reverse complement strand
GCTCCTGCAAAGCGTGCATTTCCGCCGTCCATGGCGGTCAAGCGAGGGAGCTACAAGGACGTATTCATGCGGTTTCGAAATGCCATGCGTAGTGCCAAACGGGACGAGGGCACAGGTTTGGATTCACCACGAATACTAACCCTTTAAGGTCCCGAAACGCCGACCCAGCTTCGTCACGCCGCTTTTAGCGGCTCCAAGTCCCTTGTGTCCCGGCCTTGTAAACCCTACCATTGCACCCATTTTGCCAATTCGGGGCATTGAACTCAGTCGTGGAACGTGAATTATGACGGAACGTGAATTATGAAGAGTGCCGAGCTTCGGGACGTCTTTTTGAAGTACTTTGAAACTCAGGGCCACGCCATTGTGCCGAGTAGCTCACTAGTGCCCGAAAATGACCCGACTCTGCTGTTTACCAACGCGGGAATGGTGCAGTTCAAGGATGTATTTCTGGGCTTGGAGCAGGCTCCCTATACTCGGGCCGCTAGTTCCCAACGTTGCGTGCGCGCTGGCGGCAAGCACAACGATCTGGAAAATGTCGGTTACACCGCGCGGCACCATACTTTCTTCGAAATGCTCGGCAATTTCAGTTTCGGGGATTATTTCAAGGAAGACGCGATTCGGTTTGCCTGGGAATTTCTCACCCGGGTGCTGAATATTCCCGCCGAACGTCTGTGGGTTACGGTGCATCTTAGCGACGACGAGGCGGCGGACATTTGGATAAAAAAAATAGGTATCGATCCGCAACGGTTTTCCCGCCTGGACGAAGATAACTTCTGGCAAATGGGAGACACCGGACCCTGCGGCCCCTGTTCGGAAATTTTTTACGACCATGGCGACGGTGTCCCTGGGGGCCCGCCGGGCAGTGACGATGACGACCTGGATCGGTATATCGAAATATGGAATCTGGTTTTCATGCAGTACCAACGTTATGCCGATGGCAGCATGAAGGATTTGCCCAAGCCTTCGGTGGATACCGGCATGGGCCTGGAACGAATTGCCGCGGTCCTGCAAGGCGTTCACAGCAACTACGAAATCGACTTATTTCAAAATTTGCTGAAGGCGGTTGCCAAGGTAACCAACCCAGTGGAACTGGAAGATAAATCCCTGCGGGTCATCGCCGATCACATTCGCTCCTGCGCCTTCTTGATCGCCGATGGAGTCGTACCGTCCAACGAGGGTCGCGGTTACGTGCTGCGCCGTATTATTCGCCGGGCGATTCGTCACGGTCACAAACTCGGACAAACAGCCGCATTTTTTTACAAACTGGTGGATGCACTGGTACGGGAAATGGGAGAAGCCTATCCGGAATTGGCAAAACAACAGCCTCATATTGAAAAAGTACTCATGGCCGAAGAAGAGCAGTTTGCCAAAACCCTGGAAAAGGGCATCGGTGTATTGGAAAACGCCTTGCAACAACTGCAAGGGTCGGAGCTGCCCGGCGAATTGGTGTTCACCTTGCACGATACTTACGGATTCCCGACCGATTTGACCAATGACATCGCGCGGGAGAGAAACCTCAAGCTGGACATGGCGGGTTTTGAGCGTTGCATGGAAGAACAACGCAGTCGCTCCAGTGCCGCGGGACAATTCAACGTCGATTACACCCGCGCACAACAAATTGCCGGCAAAACCGAATTTCGTGGCTATGAGAACTTGCGCGTTAAAGGGAAGGTGTTAGGCATCATTGTTGGCAATGAACCGGCCGAGCAAGTTGGCGAGGAACAGGACTGTGTTCTAATTCTCGATAACACGCCCTTCTATGGTGAGTCCGGTGGCCAAGCGGGCGATACCGGTTACATCGACGCCAAGGCTGCTCGCTTCGAAGTGCGCGATTGCCAAAAAAGTGGCGACCACCATTTACATATTGGCCGGCTGCTATCCGGTAAACTAAAGCTGGGTGACGACGTCGAAGCGGTTGTTGACAGCCACGTGCGTCAGGCAACCGCCCTCAATCATTCCGCCACTCATTTGCTGCACGCCGCCTTGCGCCAGGTTTTGGGTGAGCATGTAACGCAGAAAGGATCACTGGTGGATTCGGACCGCCTGCGCTTTGACTTTTCCCATATGCAGCCGATTAGTCAGGAAGAACTAAAGCAAATAGAGGCGCTCGTCAACGAGCAGATTCTGGCCAACACCCCGGTGGAAACCGAACTTTGTGATATCGAAACGGCAAAGCAAAAAGGGGCGCTAATGCTATTTGGCGAAAAGTACGGAGCGCAGGTGCGTGTACTGACCATGGGTGGAGGATTTTCCGTGGAGCTTTGTGGCGGTACCCACGTGCGCCGCACCGGAGACATCGGATTGATGCGCATTGTGGCGGAGTCGGGGATTGCCGCCGGTATTCGTCGAATCGAAGCGATAACGGGGGAGGGCGCCCTGCGTCTGTTCGACCAACAACAGCAAAGTCTCCGGGCCATTAGCCAATTGCTTAAGTCCACTCCGGATCGCGTGCTGGAAAAGGCGGAGCAACTTGTGGCTGTAAATCGACAGCTGGAAAAAGAGATTGCCGGGCTCAAAGCGAAGCTGGCCAGTAGTTCCAGCGATGATCTGCTGACCAAGGCGATTGACGTTGGCGATGTTAAAGTCCTGGCCGTGCGGGTGGACGGCGTGGACGGCAAAGCCTTGCGGGCGATGGTCGACCAACTCAAGAACAAGCTGGGCGATGCGGTTGTGCTGCTGGCCAGCGCCGAGAGCGGAAAAGTCAGTTTGGTGGCGGGTGTGAGCCAGGCTGTTAGCAAGCGGGTCAAGGCCGGTGATCTGGTGCGCACGGTTGCCGAACAGGTGGGCGGAAAGGGCGGCGGCCGTCCGGATATGGCTCAGGGCGGCGGTACCCAAGTGGATGCTTTGCCGGCCGCATTGGAGGCTGTGCCCGGTTGGGTAAGTGAGCAACTCGGCGGTTAATTTATTTTAATTAGGTTGCTTAACATCAATCGGAATTTAGTGTTAAATTGGCCGCCTTTTGCACCCGATCTCGCCGCCAGTTGGTTCACGTATAAGCCCGGTCGAATCGAAATTTTAATGGTATAAGGGCCGGTGGCGGGCCGCGTTTGATGGAAGCCCGCGCGGCTGCTTTCTTAAATTGACCAGATGCACAAGATGAGCTTGTTCGTTCAAAAATACGGCGGCACCTCGGTCGGCTCAATCGAGCGAATCGAAGCGGTTGCCGATCGGGTGCACCGATTCCACCAACAGGGACATGATTTGGTCGTTGTTGTATCGGCCATGAGTGGCGAAACCAATCGGTTGATCGCTCTGGCGAAGGAAATACAGGAACAGCCCGATGCCCGTGAACTGGACGTACTGATTTCAACCGGGGAGCAGGTGACTATTGCGCTGCTCAGCATGGCTTTGAAAAAGCGTGGTGTTGAAGCCAGGTCCTACACCGGCGCTCAAGTGAAAATCGTCACCGACAGCGCCTTTAACAAGGCCCGTATACAACGCATCGATGTCGAGAACATGCAGCAGGATCTGGATGCTCGACGCGTGGTGGTGGTGGCCGGCTTCCAGGGTATCGATGAAGACTGCAATATCACCACCCTGGGTCGCGGTGGTTCCGATACCACGGGGGTGGCCCTGGCGGCGGCACTAAATGCCGATGAATGCCAAATATACACAGACGTGGACGGCGTCTATACGACCGACCCCAGAATGGTGCCGCGAGCGACCCGGTTGGAGAAGGTCACCTTCGAGGAAATGCTTGAAATGGCCAGCCTTGGATCAAAAGTCTTGCAGATTCGCGCGGTGGAATTCGCGGGCAAGTACAAGGTACCACTGCGCGTTCTGTCCAGCTTTGACGAGGGGCCGGGTACGCTGATTACACTCGATGAGGATAATGATTCTATGGAACAACCCTTGGTTTCGGGTATTGCCTATAATCGCGACGAGGCCAAAATCACCCTGGTGGGTGTGCCGGACACCCCCGGCGTGGCTTCCAAGGTGCTGGGCCCCATTGGTGCCGCCAATATCGAGGTGGATGTGATCGTCCAGAACGTGGCCGCGAACAATACCAACGATTTGACCTTCACCGTGCACCGCAACGATCTGGCACGCGCCAGCGCTGTATTGGATGGCGTTTTGGATGCTGTTGGCGCCAAGGAGGTTCGTACCGCCGACAACATCGCCAAAGTCTCCCTGGTGGGGGTTGGGATGCGTTCTCATGCCGGTGTGGCGGCCCGGATGTTCGAGACCCTGGCTAATGACAATATCAATATTCAGATGATCACCACCTCGGAAATCAAAATCTCGGTGATCATTGATGAACGCTATTTGGAGCTGGCTGTCCGGGGCTTGCACACGGCCTTCGGGTTGGACGAAAAATCACCAAAAACGGCGGAATAAGTGGATTTCGGCGCCAAAATTCTGCAAAATGTTTAACTCTATTATTATTTCTAAAAATAGCGGCACAAAAAAACCGAGCTCGAACAACAAGCCGCAATGCTTTTTCTTTTTTTCCGAAGCCGGGTGATACTGGTTAAACGAGTCGGTTTTGTGTTTTACTAGCTCGTCCGAAGGGAAGGAAAAGTAGATGTACAGCGTTGGTCGATGAGCCGACGTTGCTCTCACAGGATGAACAAAGGAGATTCAACGATGTTAATTTTAACCCGCCGTATTGGCGAAACCTTGATGGTTGGCGACGAAGTGACCGTCACGGTACTGGGAGTAAAAGGCAACCAGGTTCGCATTGGGGTTAACGCGCCAAAAGAAATTGCTGTTCACCGCGAAGAAATCTACCAACGCATTCAGCGCGAAAAACAAGAAGAACAATCGGGAGAGCAACCGAGCTAAGCACCCAGCCTGTTTCAACTGTGTGTGGCAGTCATGTGGCTGCCATCATGGTTTTCCACCGATTGTTGATCACTGCCGCTCCCGTTTTCATTTTCCCTCCGCCGACTATTTGTTCGCTACACAGTGGACGTTGCCAAAGCGCATTTCTGTATTCGGGCGGTGGTCTTCGAGAATATCTTCTGAATTGAAGCTCCGGTCGGGATTAATCAAAACGGCTTGTGGCCGTTTTGACCCTTCGGGCTTCGCGCTATCGCGCTCGTTGCCATTTGCTGACGCAAATGGTCGAACCCTCTTTCGGGTTCGAACCCCTCCCTCGCGGAAAGGCCGTGGTGCTGACGACGTGTGGAGTGTGAATTTGTTGGTGAGGTGGTCGATGTGGCGGAGAGGGAGGGATAAATTCGCACTTCCTGTGCTCACCCCTTCGGGGCGCCTCCGCCTTGCTTCGGCGTTCAAATTTGTTCCCGACAAATTTGTCGAACCCTCTTGTCGGGTTCGAACCCCTCCCTCGCGGAAAGGCCGTGATGCTGATGACGTGTGGGCTGTGAATTTATGGTGGGGAGGTCGATGTGGCGGAGAGGGAGGGATTCGAACCCTCGATACCGGTTAGGGTATACTCCCTTAGCAGGGGAGCGCCTTCAGCCGCTCGGCCACCTCTCCGAAAGGTGCGGGATGATACCATATTTGCGCCGAATTCAAAGTTTGGACTTCAGCAGCAGGTTCTCACCCACCAAATCCCCCAAATTAAAAAGCCCAGTCCGACAGGACTGGGCTTTTTAATTTGGCGCACTCGGCAGGATAGATGGGCACCGTCCTGGTACCCACCCCTGCGGGGCGCCTACGCTTTGCTGCGGCGCCCAAAATCGCTCCCGGCGATTTTGTCGAACCTGGGGCAGATTCTCACCCACCAACATCACCAAATTAAAAAACCCGGTCTTTGGGACCGGGCTTTTTAATTTGGCGCACTCGGCAGGATTCGAACCTGCGACCCCCTAGTTCGTAGCCAGGTACTCTATCCAACTGAGCTACGAGTGCGTGAGAGGCGCGTATACTAGTGATTCGACGGACGAAGGTCAAGACAGGTAGCGCCCTCGGGCGGGCTCAAAACCCTACCGCCGCGCCCTCGCTACGCGGATCCTTCATCCCGTAAATTGTGCCGGACTCGGCGTCATACAAAATACTGTTCGCATCCCCGATACCGCGCGAAAACCGCTGGCTGATGTTCTCATGCCCCATTTTTTCCAGTTCGGAAAGTGCCGCCTCAGGGATGCCACCGGGACCGTGCCAAATGGCATCTGGCATCCACTGGTGGTGAAAGCGCGGCGCGCTGACTGCCTTGTGGATGGGCATCTGGTGATCGATCACGTTGACGATGACTTGCAGGGTTGTCGTGATAATGGTCGAGCCGCCGGGTGATCCCGTCAGCAGGAAGGGCTTGCCGCCCTTAGTGACGATGGTGGGAGACATGGAACTGAGCATCCGTTTGCCGGGTTCGATGGAATTCGCTTCCCGGCCCAGCAGGCCGAACTGATTGGCGGTATCGCGCTTAGCGGAAAAATCGTCCATTTCATTGTTGAGCAAAATGCCGGTACCTTCCGCGACGATTTTGTTGCCGTAACCGCTGTTCAGCGTGGTCGTCAACGCGACGCCATTGCCCCATTTATCCATAACTGAATAATGGGTGGTTTGCGGACTCTCTTCCGGCCAGGTGCCGGCGCCAATGTCACTACTGCGTGAGGCTTTTTTTGGATCGAAATTGCTGAATCGTTCCCTTGCGTAGCCTTTGGCTGTCAGTTTGGCGAGTGGCACGTCGAAATAATCCGGATCTTGACACGGGATCCTAGTCTAGGCCGACCCGAGTCTAGGCCGACCCGCGCTCCGC
>JBBDIU010000034.1:0-6705 GCA_040880205.1 Cellvibrionaceae bacterium | reverse complement strand
GCGCAATGCAAATGCCACACCGCGACTGTAATAAGTGCGCTCGGCACGTACCCTGTCAACAGTTCCGTGGGTCTGAAACCCGCGTCCTACCGCCAAGTCCAACTAGTGAATATTTGTGGTCAATTCTTTGCCTGTTTTCCAGCGGAAGCCGGTTAATCATGGACTGACCGATACGTCGCGTTCGAACAAGTCGATCGATTAAAGGTCGAAAGCTTGAGTTCCAGTTTCGTTTGCGGGCAGAATCGAAGCAAAACTGGATTTTTGCAGTGGATGGGCTACATATGTAAGGAAACACGCCTTAATGGCCGACCGCGGCGATAGGCGATGGTGCGTCAGGAGCGCTGGTAAGTAATGGGCATTTGCGCGGAAGAACTTCGAAACCTTGTCATCACACCCACTCTTGAACATTTGGGCGAAACAGGCGCCCACGCCTTGGCCGCGGAGAACTTGTTGCTGGGCACCGCGGCTCAGGAATCCGGCTTGGGCTTTCATCTCAGAGTGAAGCGGGCTCGCGGTTTGGGCATTTATCAGATCACGCCACAAATACATATCAATATTTGGGACAGGTATCTAATCAATCACCCGGATCTCGCTTCCAACATTCGCGGTCTTGCCAGTCAACACGAATTTCTCGCCCACCCTCACGCGGAACTGGCGACCAACCTCAGTTACGCTACCGCAATCGCCTGGATGATTTACCGCCGTTGCGGCAAGCCATTGCCGCCTGCCGACGACATGCTCGCACTGGGTAAGTTCTGGGCTCGGCATTTTCCCCACCGCTCCGCGGAAACCGCTCGGGATTTCAGCGCTACCTACAAGCGCTGCGTCAACGCGAAAGATAACGAACTGGCGGCCTAGCCATCCGTCGAACGGCGGCCGCACATGCCGCGGCGGTCGGGAAGAATGGAGGAAGCGCGGTAGGTGCCGCGCCGATCCAGCAATCCGCGACGTTTCCCCCGGCGCCTCTCCTGGTGTTTGCCGTCGGCATCCAAGGCCTGAACCCAACAGATTCCCCCCACCTTCCGAATAGCGCTGCGGTAGCGTTCGGCCTCTTCGAAGCCAACCCGCTTCTTAACGACAATCGGCATGCCGGAACACATTCGTCTCATGTGCTCACGGTTCAAACCGAATCGCTCGCCCAGTCGCTGGCGAAAGAGTTCCGCGTTTTGTTGGTCGTCGAACTTGTCGACATATACCACTTCATACAAGGGATTTTGCATTGGACTTCCTGGCAATCGTACTCATGTCCCCATTTTCCACACCTGCCAAACGAATGACATCGTTTCCGGGCTAGCGCGGACGGACTGGGAAACGATAGCGATAGCGCGGGGGAAAGACAAGCGAATTGGCGTTATAAATTGCTAAGGACTGGCGCGACCGAAAGGTCAGGCGCTTACTTGGCCTTACGACAGGTTGCGATGACTAATCAAATCGACCGCAAAGGGTCGCCGCTCGCGCCCACTTTCCCCAGTTGGTCTGGCAGGCGCGCTGCGATCAATCATCAGGTCATGGAAATTAAACAAAGTAGTATCGGCCAGTTGCGATGGCGAAACCTTTTGCAGGGCCGAGAAAATGGTTTCGGTTCGGCCTGGGTGGCTTCGATCCCAGTCGGTGAGCATTTGCTTGATAGCCTGTCGCTGCAGATTTTCCTGCGAGCCGCACAGATTGCAGGGAATGATGGGAAACTGCCTGTGCTCCGCGTAACGGGTCAGATCTGTCTCCCGGCAGTACGCCATTGGTCGGATGACGATGTTGCGCTTGTCGTCGGCCAGTAATTTTGGCGGCATCGCCTTTAGGCGCCCGCCATAAAACAAATTTAAAAACAGCGTTTCGACAATATCATCCTTGTGGTGCCCCAGGGCTATTTTGCTGGCCCCAATCTCCTCCGCGAAGCCGTAGAGAGTGCCCCGACGCAGGCGCGAGCACAACCCACAGGTGGTTTTGCCCTCGGGAATGATGTCTTTGACAATGCTGTAGGTATCGCGCTCCACGATGTGGTACGGCACCTGGAGGCGGTCCAGGTAATTGGGAAGCACGTTCTCGGGAAACCCGGGCTGCTTTTGGTCCATATTGACCGCCACCAGCTCGAACCGCACTGGCGCGGTCTTCTGCAAGTTCATGAGAATGTCCAGCATGCAATAGGAATCCTTGCCCCCGGACAGGCAGACCATGACCTTGTCGCCCTCTTCGATCATGTTGTAGTCGACGATGGCACTGCCCACCTGGCGGCGCAGGCGCTTTTGCAGCTTGTTGAATTCCAGTCTGGATTTACGGCTGGCTTCTTCTTGGTTGGCGGACATACACATATTCCCGGATCGGGAGCGGTTGATAACATAAGAGAGGGGGCGATTTTACAGCTTTTCGTAGACTTCTGCCGCCTTGCGGAAAAATACGGACAGTGCCGAGACCAAGAAAGGGATGTTCGCAAACAATCCGAGCCGTGGAACTAACCCTCGTCCGGATCAAGGCGTTCCAGCTTGGCGATAAAACGCTCGACCCGGGCAATGTGGGCTTGCAAGACGGGATTGTCTGGATCCAGCGCGGCGGCTTCGCGCCACACGGCTAATGCTTCCTGCAGTTGTCCGCCGCTATAAAGGGCCTGACCCTGCTCGATCGCCACGTCAACCCGCTGGCCAATCATGATTTGCAGTTCGCTCGACCAGGCAAGCACCTCTGAATCCCGGGGAACCTCGGCTCGCAGGTCGGCTAAAACATCCTGGGCCGTTTGCCACCACCCTGCATCCAACAGTTGGTGATAGCGGGCTTTTAGCTCGTTTACGTGCTTGGCCTTTTGCGCCCGTTGGGACATTTGTTGGGCCTTTCGTTCCGCATCCAGGCGGGCGAGAGCCTGCGCCTCTTCCTGGTCACGGCGATCCTGTAAGATCGCCAAGCGGTCGGCAATGGATTGATCCTCGGTGAGAGAAGCGGCCATGGTCAGGCAGGATTCCGCCAACTCGAACTGGGATTCTTCCAAGGCCTCCGCCCCACAATCGGCCAGTTCCCGCGCCAGACTCTCGGCTTCGCGCCCATGGCGGAAGGCCTGCCAACGGGCCGTCAAACTCCGCGGATGAACTTGGGCCACTTGTTGTACCAGGGCAGTTTTGGCAGCCAAATGTTCGCCACGAAGTAGAGTGATCTGGCGATCGATCTCGGCCAAGCGCGCCGCGCGATCACTGTAAAAGCTTGTTTCGGCAACGCGCAATGCGTCACTCTGTGGAAGTTTGGCCAAGCTTTCGTCCAGCAGCGCCTCAGCCGCGGACCATTCATCCGCTTCTTGCAACTGGCGCAATCGCCACACGGTATTTTCTTCAAACTGCACAATCAGGGGTTCTAAAGCGTCGTGCCGCAAGCGCAACGCTTCGTACTCCGGATCATTGGAGTCGGTTTCCACCAGCAGTTGCCGCGCCTCGCCAAATTCCTCCAGCGCCAATAACTGGTCCACCAGCACCAACCGTTCCGGACCGGTGGATAAGCTGCTACACGCGGAAATTAAAACAACCAGGCCCAGTAACAACACTTGTCGCGGTTGCCGTCGACTTCCTGGTTGGTTGATGAAGGGTTTCATACCTGCGCTTTCTTTCCTTTAATTCTGTTTCCTTTGGTTTTGTTTCCATTGCTTTTGCGGCTTTTTACAAGGGGAGCACGATCGGGGCCGGCAAGATCGGGACCCGAACCATTGTTTTCCAAAATATCGGTAATCATTGTATCCATGGTCCGTTCATAGCTTGACGCAATGGCAGCGATACGGTAGGTATTAACGACGCTCTTGCGGCCCCGGACGGCCACCTTGTCGCTGACGACAAAACTCACTCGCTCCTTGAGCGAAGTGTCACTGGCAACCGCTTCGCCGACGATGATCTCGCCGGGTTGCGCCAGACGGCTCAGGCGGGACGCGACGTTGACGGTATCACCCACCACCGTATATTCCATGCGCTGACTGGCGCCCATGATTCCCGCCATCATCTCGCCACTGTTGATACCGATGCGCACATCGATCTCGCGCAAACCGCGCGCGCGACGAATAATATTGAGCTGCTTCAATAGCCGCAACATAACGCTTGCACAGGCGATGGCGTTGAAGCGATGGTCCGGGTTTGGTTTGGGCGCGCCGAAGATAATCATGGCGCAATCGCCGATAAATTTGTCCACGGTGCCAAAAAACAATCGACTGCAGAGAGTGAAATAGGCAAAGTATTCGTTGAGCAGTTCCACCACTTCTTCCGACGTACAGTTTTCTGCGAGCTCCGTATAGCCAACGATATCCACGAACAGCACCGAGGCGTCCACCCGACTGGAACCCACATCCACCTTATCCAGATCGGACAGCATTGCCTGAGCCACATCGTCGGCCACAAAGCGCGACAACACACCTTCCATTTGATGTTTTTCCCGCAGACTGCGTGCCATCCGATTAAAAGCCGCCGACAATTTGCCGAATTCATCGCAGCGTCGGGTATCCAACTTGATGCCATAATTGCCCGAGGCCAAGGCGTCGTTCGCCGCGACCAACTCTTCGACCGGCTGGGCGATTCGACGGCTCATCCAGTAAGCGATAGCAATACCCAACACCATCATTGCAATGGTCGCAAACAGCAGGACGCGCATGGTGTTTTCGAAACTGGCCTGGATGGAAGCGACCGACAGTGAAATCAGGGCATGGCCCGCCACCACGTCCTGAAAGCTGATGGGCGCGACAAAAGACACGAGATCTCCGTCGCCACGGGCGCGGGTTTGTTGCCACTCCAAACCGGAAAATTGTTCGTTGATGACATAACCGGTGCCGGTAATGTCCTGAATGGGCAAACCGGGAATATACCCCGCGGCGAACAGTTGCTCGCCGCGCTCGTCAAATAGAGCCGCACCCAGAACATGGGGATCGCTGGTGAGTTTGGTGGTCATGACTTGGAGGGCGAACAAATCGTCAATAAACAAAGGTTCAGTGACGCTGTGGGCAAACTGTCCCACAATGGTAGTCCCGTATTCGTTGATTTGCTGTCGCATCAGATCAGCTTGGTAGCTCAACACCACGGCGCTAAGCAGGCCCATACCCACAACAATAACCGCCGTGAAACTGGCAGCCAATCGATAGGCAATGGGGACGTGTTTGGGCCGGACACGGCGCAGCAGCCCGGTCCAAAGTGACAGGCAGCCAGCTTTTATGCGCTCCACCCTGGCAGAGCGACTCCAATGGAAATTCAAGGTATTGGTTCGCACTTTATCGGAGAACATAGACACAGAATGACCGAGTCGTTGTTAGCCCTCATACTATAGTCTTATTTTGCCTGACCATCTCCAACATTTCAGTACCGCCGACACTAAATCAGTACAGTCTGTCGGGATTTTGCCGCATTTGGCGCTCATTTCCCGCTTCGCGTCACTTGTAAAGTGACCCACTCCCTGTCAACTGTTCCCTATTCCCTGTTCGCCTAAATGAGTAGAATCGGCAATCCTTCTAGCAACAGTTATTTACCATGATCAATTCGGACAAATCCCCGGCGCAACTACTTGCCATCGACAGCGAACACATCTGGCATCCCTATGCGGCCATGCCGCCATCGGTGATGCCGCATCTGGTCGATTCCGCCGACGGCGTTTACCTTAAATTGGCTAGCGGAGAGCGCGTCATCGACGGTATGTCCTCCTGGTGGAGCACCATTCACGGCTACAACCATCCGGTGCTCAACAATGCGCTGCGGCGTCAGTTGGACAACATGGCTCACGTGATGTTTGGCGGCCTGACCCATCGCCCGGCCATTGAGCTCGCCGAGCTGCTCCTACAACTAACTCCGGCGCCGCTGCGGAAGGTGTTCTTTGCCGATTCAGGTTCAGTAGCCGTTGAAGTGGCTATTAAAATGGCGTATCAATACTGGGCTAGCCGTGGCCAACCGGAAAAAAACCGCCTTCTGGCACTGCGTTCGGCCTATCACGGCGATACCTTCGCCACCATGGCGGTGTGTGATCCCGTCAATGGCATGCACACCCTGTTTAATGACGTTTTCCCCCATCACTTTTTTGCCCCCGAACCGAAAACTTTGTTTCGCGACGAGTATATGCAAGACGACACCGATGAACTGGAAAGCCTGTTGCGGGAACATCACGATGAAATTGCGGCGATCATCCTCGAACCCGTTGTGCAGGGCGCCGGCGGAATGCGATTTTATTCGCCCGATTATCTGCAAGCGGCACGCAAATTGGCGGATCAATACGAAGTCCTGTTGATCGCCGACGAAATTGCCACGGGCTTCGGTCGCAGCGGAAGACTCTTCGCCTGCGAGCACGCTTCCATCTGTCCCGATATCATGTGTCTGGGCAAGGCCCTGACTGGCGGCTACATGACCTTGGCCGCCACCCTGTGCACCGACCGAGTAGCCGAGGGCATTTGCCAGGGGGAAGCCGGCGTGCTCATGCACGGACCCACGTTTATGGCCAATCCACTGGCCTGCGCCGTGGCGGTTGCCAGCGTGAATTTATTATTGGAAAGCGAATGGCGGGACTCGGTAGCTCGAATCGAGCGACAGCTGCGCGAAGGACTGGAGCCCTGCAAAGAGGAATCGACCGTCGCCGACGTGCGGGTACTGGGCGCCATCGGTGTGGTGGAATTCAAACAGCCGGTGGCCATGGAACGTTTTCAAAATGAATGTATTGCCCGCGGCGTCTGGGTGCGGCCGTTTGGCAAACTGGTTTATGTGATGCCGCCATACATTA
>JBBDIU010000033.1:0-6732 GCA_040880205.1 Cellvibrionaceae bacterium | reverse complement strand
CGACACTGGCCCTTTCATGCACAAAGGCCAAATGACGACTCTGACGCAGGTGCTGGATCACTATAACCGCGCGCCAGCGGCAATTATCGGCCACAATGAGGCTGAACCGCTGGGCTTGAGCCGCGCTGAATTGAAGCAATTGGAAGCCTTTCTCGAAACCCTTGCCGCCCCACCGGCAACGGACTCAAAATGGTTGATGGCTCCTAATTAGTTTGATTAGCAAAGGATGGTTCTGGAGAAAGTCCAAGCGGGTGTCTGGGTGATCATCCGGTGACCTTCGAATAATTCTGGTGTATCTCTGGCTTTACCATTAAAAACAGTGGCGAAATGTGTGCGCCGCGCCCGCCCGCCGCGGGTCGATTTCGTTCAGACCAACGTCCCAACAGTCATTCCACGAAAGCTCAGAGTGGTTCTACAGGCCCACAAGCTCCCGACTCAGTTTATCGAGCCGCTCCCGTGCCTGCTGATCGTAAGCCTGGGCATTTGCCCGTGACTCGTTCAGGCCGTTGAAATACAACCCACTGCGGCCCTCCAGGTCGGGTGATACTGCCAAGTTCATCAGCGCGGTGGCGCCTTCGTCCACCGTGGTGCGGGCGGGCCTGCCGCTCATTTCAACCATGGTCGTGTCCATCATGGTGGCAGGATGCAGGGTGTTGAAAGTCACACCCGTGCCTTCCAGTTTCTGAGCCAAATAAAAAGTGTGAAGAATCTGGGCCAGTTTGCTTTGCGCATAGGCGGTGCCACCGACATAGTTGTCTTCCAGCATCACATCATCGAAATTGATCGGGCGCTGAGCGCCGGAAGCCACGTTGATAATGCGCGCCGGGGCGCTGTTTTTGATTGCGGGCAGCAAAAGGTCGGTCAGCAGGTAGTGTGCGAGATAATTGACCTGAAACAGCATTTCGTAGCCGTCCTCACTGAGGGTGCGTTGACCGTCCCGGAATCCGGAGCCAATGCCGGCATTGTTGATCAGTAGGTGCAATTCTTCGTGATTGCGGATCACCCTTTCCGCCAACTCCCGCACATTATCCAAGTCACCAAAATCCGCCTGATAGAACTCCGCCGTGCCTGCTCCACCATTAATGGCCTCCACCACCTCCTTGCCCCGCTCCGCATTACGCCCGTGCACGACGACGTGCGCACCCAGGGCCCCGAGACGCATTGCCACTTCGCGACCCATGCCTTCAGTGGACCCGGTAACCAACACGGTTTTACCGGCCATGGACGGCTGATCCTGTGCTGTGGCATTGCCGGCCAAGGCAAGTCCCACGATTACCATCCCCAGGAAGCTCGCTGCTGCACGGGTTGCGTTTTTCCAATAAAAGATCGGCATGTGGCACCTCTGTTTACGGGGTGTATTTCGCCCGATGTTACCATGCGGGACGGCGGCACTCTACAGTTCCTTGCCGGGACTCTATATACCGGAGAACCCGGAAGCAGGTGTCTTTGATGCACGCGATCCACAACCTTCCCTCTGCCGTGGTCCATTGCCTCCACTCATACTCTTGCCACTGCTATCCGTGGGCATAACTATGCGCGTACGGGGAAACTAATCCGCAAAGGCAGCTTTTGGGGTTTAGGCGGTACGGGGATCGCGCAAGTTTCCGAGTGGCGGTGGTTGTCAGATACAGGCAACTTTCGGCACGCCGCTTCCGACTTAAGCCGGGAAAGCTGAAATCGCACCCCTGCCTATAACGGATTGCTACCATTCAATTTCAATCGTTGTACCCGTTGCGACCAAGTCCATAAATTCGTCGATCTCGGAATTCGTGAGCGCGATACAGCCGTCGGTCCAGTTAAACCGTTGCACGATGGGTGCTAGCCAGCCCAGCCAATTCCTCTGGCCATGAATCATAATGAAGCCTCCCGGGGAAACTCCTTTTTGCCGCGCATATTCCTCATCGGATTGGTTTGGGTAGGCAATATGCATTGCGCGGTAGAAGTCGGAGTCCTCTTTTTTATAATCAAGAACATAGGTTCCCTCAGGCGTTCGCTCGTCTCCCTCTTCCCGCTTATGACCCTTGGGATTAGCGCCCAGAGCAATGGCATACTCCTTGATGATTTGATCTCCCGACAGCAGATACATCCTTCGTTCGGACTTATCGACCTTGACCAAATCCACTTCTGCCGAAACAGGCAAACAAACCGTGATTGCTAGTAGCGCGAGGTATTTCACCAGGTGCAAACTCCCAAAGCAGTGCCGGTGTGACGAAAGAGGAAGTGCTTGGCCACATCATACCGCTCTGAATCACAGAACGGTGCTCGGAGAGGGATAAATTCAGCTGGAGCGTGATACCGGACGCACAATCTGAAATCGAGTGAGAGGTGAACGGAAAGGATGGTGCCCGGAGACGGACAAATCCTCCCGGAGAGGATTTGGACAGCCGCTTTTTAGGCTGGCCCGAAGGGCTGAGCACAAGGATGTGCGAATCACCTGAACCGGCACGGTTCAAGTCCCCAACGGAACGTGATACTGGCTGCGAGGTTTGAAGTCGAGAGAGGGGTGAACAGCGAGAATGGTGCCCGGAGACGGACTTGAACCGTCACGGCTGCAATAGCCGGGGGATTTTAAGTCCCCTGTGTCTACCGATTCCACCATCCGGGCATTGAAAAGTTGTTCGTTCGGAGGTCTGTGCTCTCCGACCGTTTTAGCAACGCTACCGCGCTGCCCCTGTGGTCGTTCCCGGACGTCCTGTCCTCCACGGCACTTGTACATCCTGTACATCGTCTACCGATTCCACCATCCGGGCGCGTGGGAGGCTTGAAGTTTGGTGCCTTTGAAGGCTTTTAGCAGCGCTATCGCGCTGCCTTCCATTCACTAGCGATTAGAAACTAGTGATTAGCGACTGATGAAAAAATGGAGGCTAGGGTCGGAATCGAACCGGCGTACACGGAGTTGCAGTCCGCTGCATGACCACTCTGCCACCTAGCCTGTAAACTTGTCGTATCGTGCCTTCGATCACGCCGGTTCGATAACCGGCACTCTTTATTTCGCCGCAGGCGCTGGAGTGGGCTCCAAATTGCTCCTGCATTTTCTGCACTCCCACCATCCATGGTGGTCGCACTCCGCTGCATGACCACTCTGCCACCTAGCCTGTAAACTTTTAGTACCTTGCCTTCGATCACGCCGGTTCGATAACCGGCACTCTTTATTTCGCCGCTGGCGCTGGAGTGGGCTCCAAATTGCTCCTGCATTTTCTGCACTCCCACCATCCATGGTGGTCGCACTCCGCTGCATGACCACTCTGCCACCTAGCCTGTAAACTTTTAGTACCTTGCCTTCGATCACGCCGGTTCGATAACCGACACTCTTTTCCTTGGGGAACGGGAGTCACTCCGCTGCATGGCAATTCGACCAAACCCCTCGGAACTGCTCATTTTCCCCGCGATTCTTGAGCCCGGGGCAGGCCTCAGAGAGCGCGGCATTTTAGCGAAACATGCCCGGAAATCCTAGGTTTTTCTGTCGTCCTGGCCTGGGACGATTATGTCCCCGGGGGTTCGTTCTCGTGATCTGCCAGATGGGGCCACGCGGCACGCAGGTATACCAGCATGGACCAGAGAGTGAGAATGGCAGCGCCGTAAAGACAGATATAGCCCAGGGTGGTGAAAAAAGAGCCGGGGACCGGGGGAAACATGAGCAGAACGATGATGGCGGTCATCTGGAAGGTGGTTTTGATCTTGCCCAGATTGGAAACGGCTACCGAGGCACGGGCGCCCAGTTCGGCCATCCATTCGCGCAAGGCGGACACTACGATTTCCCGGCCCACGATGACGGCCGCAGGCAAAGCAAACCAGGGGGTTGCGTGGGATTCCACCAGCAGGACCAGGGCCACCACCACCATGAGCTTGTCCGCCACCGGGTCCAGAAAGGCGCCGAAGGCCGTGTGTTGGTCGTATTTGCGGGCGATATAGCCATCCAGCCAGTCGGTAACGGCCGCCAGACTGAACACCGCGGCAGAGGCAAGATAGGACCACTTATAGGGAAGGTAGAATACCACCACCAATAGGGGAATCAGGGCAATGCGCAGCAGCGTTAGCTGGGTGGCGATTGTCAGGGGCGGCATTGCTTTCATGGGGTTGACTTTACCTCGGGTGGGCGGTGCCGATTGGGCGTGGTGATTGACGGCAACACGAGCGCAGCAAGTTACTAATTGTGGAGGCTGCTGTAAATATCCTCGGCAATTTTTTTGCTGATTGTCGGTACTTTAGTCAATTCATCAACGCTAGCTTTCTTGACCTCCTGCATGCCGCCGAAATGCCGCAGCAATTCGCGACGGCGCTTGGCTCCCACCCCGGGGATATCCTCCAGCACCGAGGTGCGGCGTTTTTTGTCGCGTCGGTTTTTGTGGCCAGTGATTGCGAAGCGGTGGGCCTCGTCGCGCACGGCCTGAATCAGGTGCAGGGCTGGGGAATCGCCGGGAATGTAGCGCGCATTGCCCGCCTCATCCACAAACAGGGTTTCGAAACCGGCTTTGCGAGTGGTGCCCTTGGCCACGCCCAACACCCGCAGGTCGTTAACGCCCAGTTCCGCCAGTACTGCTTTGGCGGTGTTTAGCTGGCCTTTGCCGCCGTCAATGAGCAATATGTCCGGCAATACGCCCTCGCCTTTTTGGAGGCGCGTGTAACGCCGGCTGATGGCCTGCTCCATGGCAGCATAATCGTCGCCGGCAGTGATGTCTTTAATATTGAAGCGCCGATAATCGGCGCTTACCGCGCCGTCTTGATTGAAGACCACGCAGGAAGCAACGGTGGCCTCGCCGCTGCTGTGGCTGATGTCAAAACATTCCAGGCGGCTGGGGGTTTCGTCCATGTCCAATGCATCCCGCAAGGCTTCGAAGCGCCGTTGCATGCTCTGTTGACTGTGCGCGTGAGCGAGCAGGTTCTCCCGCGCGGCACGCCCCGTCAGTTCCAGCCATTTTTGTCGCGGCCCGCGCACCTGATCGGCAATCGCCACGTTTTTATTGCGCTGCGCTTTCAGCGCTTCCTCTATCAAAGTTTTGTCCTCAATGGCTGCGCTGACGACGATCAAAGGGGGAATTTCCCGGGTACGTGTGCCCAGGTAAAACAAGGGTATAAACGACGCGAGAAATTCAGCATCGCTTTGCGGTAATTTTTCCCGATAATAATAACTTCGGCTACCGAGAATACGGCCCTGGCGGACATAAAGCACGTGCACACAAATACTGTCGTCCTGCCGAGCTACGGCAATCACGTCCAGTTCGCCGTTGTCCGCCTCGGCGAACTGTTGCGCCTGAATGGAACGCAACGCCGTTATCTGATCACGTAACAAAGCGGCTTGTTCGTAGTCCTGGGCATCGGCCGCGGCCTCCATCTGATCGGCCAGTTCACGAGTCAATTCACTGTTCTGCCCGCTCAAGAACATTTGCGTGTGCCGCACATCGCGCTGGTATTCATCCGCGGACACAAAATTGACGCAGGGCGCGGTGCAGCGATTAATTTGATATTGCAAACAAGGCCGGCTGCGGTTGCGAAACACGCTGTCTTCGCACTGGCGAACACGAAACGTTTTCTGCAAGAAATTCAAACTGTCGCGCACCG
Organism: Cellvibrionaceae bacterium; assembly: GCA_040880205.1. Taxonomy (GTDB): domain Bacteria; phylum Pseudomonadota; class Gammaproteobacteria; order Pseudomonadales; family Cellvibrionaceae; genus WACF01. The sequence goes on along the minus strand of JBBDIU010000033.1, from coordinate 1,173 downwards.
CCCCCACGCCAGGATACGGACCGAAGTATTGCCCGTTGCGCTTTTTGGCTCCACGATGCAACGCAATACGGGGAAAGTCTTCACCGTCGCTGAGAAAGATATAGGGATAGGATTTGTCGTCGCGCAGCAGAATATTGTATGGCGGACGCTGGGCTTTAATCAGATTCTGCTCAAGAATCAGCGCTTCCATTTCACTCTGGGTAACAGTGACTTGAACGTTGTGAATCCTGCTCACCAGCGCGGCGGTTTTTGGCGCGAGTCCGGACTGACGAAAATAGCTGGCTAATCGGTTTCTAAGGTTGTTAGCCTTACCGATATAGAGCACCTTGCCCTTGGCATCGTACATCTGGTAGACGCCCGGCTGTCGGCTCACGCTGTGCAAAAAGCGCTTGTGATCAAAAGCGGGTTGGGGTTCGGACATGACAGGTCGGGATTACAGCGACGAGCGGAATGATAGCATTTTGGGGACGTGAATGGTGAATCGTGAATGGTGAAATGATAGTCGGAAGCCCGACTTCCCACTTTCCACTTCCCACTCCCGATTCCTAGACGCTTTCCAATTCCAGGATATTGTAGCGCACCGCGAGCAGGGCCAGTTCCACGTCGCTGCTGACGCCGAGTTTGTCAAAGATGCGGTAGCGGTAAGTGTTGACGGTTTTGGGGCTGACGCAGAAAGTTTCGGCGATTTCCTGCACCTTGCTGCCATTGACAATCATCACGGTGGTTTGCAGTTCCCGCTCCGAGAGGCTCTCAAAGGGGCTGGCGCTGTCCGTTTTGCCGCCGAATTTTTTCAAGGCCAGTTGCTGGGCGATGATACTGCTCATGTAGAGCGTGCCCTTGTAGACGCTGTTGATGGCGGTGATCATTTCATCCACTTCCGCGCCCTTGGTGATGTAACCCATGGCGCCGGCCTTCATCAATCGCTCCGGGTAGAGGTCATCGTCACACGCGGTAACCGCGATTACCTTGATGGAGGGATGGGCGAGTTGCAGTTTCCTGGTGGCTTCGAGACCGCCAATACCGGGCATTTTAACGTCCATCAGGACAACATCCGGCTGGTGCTTGCGGCAGATCTGCAGGGCTTGTTCACCGTCCTTGGCATTGCCAATTACTTCGAAATCATCGACGTCTTCCACCATCCGGGCAATCCCCATCCGGACGAGACCGTGATCA
>JBBDIU010000032.1:0-6737 GCA_040880205.1 Cellvibrionaceae bacterium | reverse complement strand
CGCTTCGAGCGGCTAACAATACGAAAGCCCCCGGCTTTGCCGGGGGATGGTTACTCACTTAGCGCGGCAACACAGGATGGATTTCGGGATATCCAAATCTCTCCCGCTGCTTGGCTGACTACGGCAACCACAACAGACTAGTAATAGCGTAGCTCAGTGGCTTTGCCGCGGAACACGCGGTAGGAAAAAATGGTGTAGCCGAGGATGGCGGGCAGCACAATGATGATGCCCACCAGAATAAAAATCAGCGGCTCGGTGGAGCTGGCGGCGTCCCAGGCCGTCAGTCGGTTCGGCACCACATAGGGGAAGTAGCTGTAAGCCAGACCCATAAAGGCCAACACAAAAATCCCCGCTACGCAGGCGATGGGCTTCCAGGCGCCGGCGTCGTTCTCGTGTGGGACCCCGGCGAGATACCGGTCCGTCCACACCAGCAATGTCATCGAGAGCAGGGGTATGGGAAGTAGCAACAAGGATTGCGGGAAGCCAATCCAGCGTTCAAAAATGCTCGGGTCGATGCTCACATTGACCACGCTGACCAACAGAATACCCGTACCCGTCAACCAACCCGCCAGCCGTCCCCACTGGGCCGCCCACTGTTGCAATTCACCTTCCGTTTTTAACACTAGCCAGGCGGCGCCAATATAGGTGAAAGCAGCGCTGACGCCCAGTGCACTCATGACTGCGAAGGAATAGGCGGGTACCGACGAATCAAACCCCATGACGTACATCCCCAGCATGTAGCCAAGCGCCGTGGTCGCCAGAATTGAGCCGGTTTTAAAGGCCCTGTCCCAGGCTAGTTTGTGTGTCACTATTGCCTTGGCTCGAAAATCAAAAGCCACACCGCGCAAAATCAAACCGATCAGTAACAGCAGGGTAGGAATGTAAAGTGCCTGCAGGATCATGCTGTGGGCGGTGGGGAAGGCGATGAACAGCACACCCACAATCAGCACCAGCCAGGTTTCGTTGGCGTCCCAAAATGGTCCAATGGAGGAAATCATCACGTCGCGCCGAGTAACCTGATCCGCGTCCAGGGGCAGCAGAATCCCCACGCCCAGATCAAAGCCATCCAGAATTGCATAGAAGAGCACGGCCACGCCTAAAATAGCGATGAATACAATGGGCAACCATTGTTCCGGAGTCATGGCCGTCTCCCTTGCGTCCGCGGGTGCCCTTGCGCGATATTTCGCTGCTGGGGCACCGACATCTCGTCGTATTCTTCCACTTCCACCGATTGTCTCGCCATCAAAAACAGCGTTGCCAAATAAGCGAGAAGCAAAACGATGTAGAGCAAGACATAAGCCGTCAGTGAGAACCAGACATTGCCGGCCGGCAACTGGGTTACCACGTCCTCGGTCAGTAATACGCCGTAGACGAGGTAGGGTTGCCGGCCGATTTCGGTAACGTACCAGCCCGCCAGAAGTGCTACCCAGCCGGAAAAGGTCATGGCGGCGACGACCTTGAGCATGGTTCGGGACAGCGCCTTGCGGCGAATCAGTTGAAAAGCGCCTGTCCAACTGACGGCCAGCATCAACAAACCCACTCCTACCATGACCCGAAACGCCCAGAAAACCGGAGCGACCGGCGGATGGCGCCCCTCGAATTCATTGAGGCCCTGAACTTCGCCGTCCCAGGAATGGGTGAGAATCAAACTCGCCAATTTTGGAATTTCCACGGTGAACTCATTAATTCGCTGTTCTTCATTGGGCCAGGCAAATAAAATCAACGGCGCGCCCTGGCGGGTTTCCCACAGGGATTCCATGGCGGCGACTTTTTGCGGCTGGTGTTCCAGGGTATTCAGGCCGTGCAAGTCGCCTACCGCTATTTGAACGGGAATTAGCAGCGCCGCCGAGAGTATTCCGACTTTAAGCGTGAGCCGCGGCGCATGTTTACCGTCGCCCTTGAGAATCCGATAGGCCGACAAGCCAGCCACCAGAAAGGACGCGGTAAGCCCGGAGGCCAGGAACATGTGGGTGAGTCGATAGGGCATGGAAGGGTTAAAAATGACCTCCCACCAACCTAGGGGAAAGGCAATGCCGTCGCGCATTTCAAAGCCCGCGGGCGTCTGCATCCACGAATTCAGGGCAATAATCCAGAAAGCCGACAGGGAAGTGCCAAAAGCCACGAGAAAGGTGGCCAGGGTGTGCAACCAGTTGGGGACTCGATTGAGTCCAAAGAGCATAACGCCGAGAAAGGTCGCCTCCAGGAAAAAGGCGGTCAGCACCTCGTAGCCCAGCAGGGGGGCCGCCACGTTGCCAACCGTTTCCAAAAATCCCGGCCAATTGGTGCCGAACTGGAAAGACATGGTGATGCCGCTGACGACACCCACGGCAAAGGTCAATGCGAAGATTTTTACCCAGAAACGGTAGGCGCGCATCCACACCGGTGCGCCGGAAAAATCGTGACGAAGTTTAAAGTAAACCAGCAACCAGGCAAGGCCAATGGTAATGGCGGGGAACAGTATGTGAAAGCTGATGTTAACCGCAAATTGGATTCGCGATAACATGAAAGTATCCAGCATGTCCGCCCTCGAGCGTTTTCCGGATCCCGTTCAGCCCATGAGGAGTTCGGGATGGATTCCATTCCGTTTGCCGTGTGGTGAGCGACCGCGTAGAAAGCGCACATAGCGCCAGCAATTGGTATCGCGCCTTCAACAAATCGCCACTGGTCGCCAAAACACGTCGGTGCGCGGATTGTATCACGAGCGGCATGGACAGCTGGCCGCTATCTGACTATTTTTACAAGTAATTGGTACTTACACGGTAGTGCAATGACATGATAATAAGAGGGCAAGTCGATGGTGCGTTTGATGTTTTGTTTTGTGCGACGGGAAGACATTCCCGCCAGTGAGTTTCGCGCGTACTGGCGTAGCGAGGAACACCACGAAAAAATTGCCTCCCTAGTGGCGCTGTTTGCGCCGGATCGCTACTCTGATACGCTCGCCGTTCAACTCCCCGACATTGAGAGCCGGTTTCGTCAAACCATGGGGCGCGGGATTCAATACGATGCGGTGCTGGAATTCTATTGGGATGACGAAACCATAATTCGCGAGCGTCTCACCGACAAGGCCGTACCGCAAATATTGCGGGTACTGCGCGATCAAAGCACCAAGCGGGTGGATCCGGAAAAATCCAGCGTATTCTTCACCGACGCTCCCGAGCTCAGGGACAACGCCAAACGGTAACCTGCCGTGCTTAAACCGCAATGTGGGTGGCTTGTCCCGCCACGATATACCAGGTGACAAGCAGGGCGTTGACGAAAGCACCCAGGTAACTTCGCCCGGTCAACCTGAAACAGAAGGTGGAAATGCAAGCCGCGATAGCGAGCAAAGGCACGAACTGAATCGCGACGATGGTCAGCAGGGGCTCGCCGAATAACAACTCTCCGGTACTAAAGAGTGTGGTGTACTCCAGCAGGAGCAGGCCGATGAATCCGCCGCAGGCAATAAAACCATTGATCGCCATGGCCTTGCCCGGGTTGTCATCGTGGCCGCTGGCTGAAGAACGCCTCAGCGGCCCGTTGAAGGTGGCCGAAAAAACCAGAAAGAACAGCACAAACCCGGGCAGGTAATAAAGAAAAATCTGCAACTGGGTGGGCGACATCAACTTTAGTGCTACCACCCAGAAGCGGAAATCCACGGTTAACAGCCAACCGGCCAGTGCCGCGATGGCGTAGATAATCGCCACGGTGGCCAATGCCAGGATGGCCGTCAGCAGGATGTTGCGTATCCCGGCATCGAAGCCGAAGTGGTCGCTTCCCGTGCTCCGTTTGCGGCCGAATGCGAAGTAGGCAGACGCCAACAGGATTGCGCTCAACAGGCCATTGCTCAAGGCCCAAAAGGCGATCCCGTTGGTGATTCCCTGGGGGAAAAGGCCGCTCGCCGGAATCAGCGATTGCCCCAGATTCAACAGCCAGTAATAACTGAGTGCGGGAATTAGCAGCGCAAGGCATGCGCTTACCCACCAACCGATCCCGCGCTCGCCGTGATTGGGGGGCAGGCTCTCCCGCAGTCCGGCAAAAAACGGCAATCGGCTCAGCGAGGTCAACACGGGAAAGATGCTCAATATCAGGCCCAACAGGGCAATCAGCGTTCCCACTTCCTTCCATTGGAAGATGTGGCTGTCGTCGGCAATTTGGCTGTCGTGTTCGAGGGTTAGCTGCAGCCAGTGCACCGCCGCTAGAATAGCCTCGGGGGAAATGTGATCGCCGGGATGGGTGGTGGCCGGCTGATGCAGAATGCGCGCCGTCCCATCGGCCACCGAACCGTAGATCCTGCCTCGTTCAATGGTCTCTTCCGTGCCAAAAAGCTGCTTCAATTGTGGGGCGTCGGGTAATTCCCCCGGCATGGCGCCCTCCCACATGAAGCGTGAGAACTCGTCGTAAAGGCTGAAAACAATGGCGAGGTTGCGCGGTTGCTCCGGGGAGCCGCTGAAATCGCCTAGGCCAGGTACCGCGGCCGCGCTGGCGCCCTCCATCACAATGGACCGGTAGCTATCGGGCGCCAGTTGGGTGGCCACGCGGGAAGCCCAGCCGCCCATCGAGTGTCCTTCCAGGCCGATTCGTTCCTTGTCGACAAATGCCAGACTGCGTAAATAGTTCAGCCCATCCAGCGCACCGAAGGCTTCGGCAAAGGCGGGTGGGGCGCTGTAACCGTGTCCGCGCTGGTCAAGAGCCAACACCACGAAGCCGCGCCGCGCCAGTTCAATTGCAAAACCCGATTGAGTCTCGCGCGAGTTGATGTAACCGTGAATGGCCAGCACGCCGGGTGCCGGTGATTCACGGCTAGCATCGAGCGGAATGTAGAGGAGGGCGCTCATTGTGGCGCCATCGGCGGCGGTAAAGCGCAGGTCCTGGATGTCGACCCTGCCGCCGTCGGTATGGATGTAGTGGGCCAGCAAGCTTCCAGAAAGGATGATGACGAGGGACAACAGGAGTAGTTTGGTGTGGCGCATACGCGTTTCTTTTGGTTGTTAGGTGCGTGTAGTTTAGGTACGTTTAGTTGCTAGGTGCGTGCAGTTGTTAAATGCGAGTGGAGCGATTGGCGCGTCATTATAACCGGACAATATTTAAAGTCTATTGGCCCAAAATACTTAAAGTGAATTCTAGATGTACTTTAATAAAAATCTATAACATCTTGTAATTAAAAGAAAAAGAAAAATAATTTTTGGAAAAAAATAATGGGCGGCTGCCCATCGGAATCAAATTTCCAAGCAGGCCGCCGCGAGGCCGTTTACTGAATGCGAATCCTAACCGGGGGTTTGGGTTTGCGGTCCTGTATCCATTTTGGTCGCTCGGTGGGGTCCGGTTTAACACCGTCGTAGGCGTTGCTATCCGGGATATAAGGATCGATAGTGGCCACCGCATTGTCGTAAACCGCTTCGACGTTCACCGGCAGGCCCACCTCCAGGCGCCGGGACAGCATGGTCATGGGAAACAGGCAATGCTCGGTGTCCGGCACGCAGAGCGCCCGGCTGCGCCCCAGTTCATCGTTATAAACCTTCCACTCCAGCGCCAATTCCCGGCGCAAGGTGTTGCCCAGCACCACGCCCAGGGCTTGCAAGGTTTCGGTATCCTCTTCTTTTATCAGCTTTTGATCGGCGATCCGTTGCAGTAACTCCAGATCGGACTTGTCGTTGCGCAGGGACCGGCCGAAGTGTCGTCGACCGAGGTTTTCAATCATCCGCGCCTTGCGGGTCAGCTCGTTCTCATCGGCCCAGCTCAGCTCGCCTACCTTTTGTCTGGCTCGTTTCTCGTCCTCGGCGGTGATACGAATCTCGGCGCTGGCACCTGATGCCAGCAATACCGTTACCAAGGCGAAACACCAGCGAGAACAGACCTTTAATTGCATAGACAACCTCATCATTTGAAACTTTATCGTATTGTAGACAACGCGTTGGCGCAAGATTTCAGGTAACAGGTAACAGGGAACAGGGAACAAATACGGCGCTTATGGTAACTCAAACTCAGCGTAGAGGGCGCAGTGGTCCGACAGGTCCTGCCAGTGATCGTCCACCAGGCGGCTGACGTCGACCACTTCCAGGTCGCGGTAATAAATGCGGTCGAGTTGCAGGAGCGGCATGGCGGCGGGGAAGGTGCGGGCCAGTTTGCCGCGCACTTCCCGAAAGGCCTCCTTGACCCCCAGCCACTTGCGCAGTTTGCGGTCGACCCCGCATTTCCAATCGTTGAAGTCGCCGGCAATGATTAGCGGCGCGCCGTCGGGCACTTGATCGCGAACGGTGTCGATCAGGGCCTGGAGTTGGTAACGGCGCTCGAAACCCAGCAAGCCCAGGTGCATGCAGAACACGTGCAGGTGGTCGCCGATGATGCCGTGCAGAATCCCCCGGCGGGAATATCTGAATTTGCTGACGTCGGTGTTTTGCCAGCTACTAAAAGGCAGTTTGCAGAGAATGGCGTTGCCGTGATGGCCGTGTTGGTAGATGGAGTTTTTGCCGTAGGCAAAGTGCGGCCAGATTTCGTCGGCGAGAAACTCGAACTGTGCGCCGGGAATCCAATTGCTGTGCTTATCGCCGTGCTTTTCGTTGTTCCCCATGACCTCCTGCAAGAACACCAATTCCGCATTGACGGTGCGAATGGCCTGGCGAATTTCGTCGAGTACGAAGCGCGAATTGTTGGGGCTGAATCCTTTGTGAATATTGTAGGACAGGATGCGCAGTCGGCCGACGTCCACTTTGTCGCGCGTTTCTGATTCGGTGCTTTCGGCAGCTGATTGTCCGGCGTGT
>JBBDIU010000031.1:0-6784 GCA_040880205.1 Cellvibrionaceae bacterium | reverse complement strand
GCGCCGATGGTAGTGTGGGGTCTCCCCATGTGAGAGTAGGTCATCGTCAGGCATTAATTGCAAAACCCTAGGTTCGTCAGAGCCTGGGGTTTTTTTATGGCACGCAAGTTTATCGCGGGCCAGCCTGACGATGAGCTGCTCTCACATGGGGGTATGAACAGCGCGCGAAGCGCCCGCTTTACCCATGTGATAGTAGGGTGAGCCAAGCGTTTGCAAAGCAGTGCTTTGCGCGCCGGCGAACGACCAGCCAGGGATGGCAGCCACTGCACCTGCTTAGACTCGACTCATTTGCGCCTTGCGATGACCTACCCCGGCGGGGTACGGTCATGGTGACTCGGCCCATCCATGGGCCTCGGGGCTGCGCCCCGCCGTCGTTCCCCCGGCGCCCAAATTTGTTCCTGACGATTTTGTCGGGCATCAATTCCAAAACCCTAGGTTCATCAGAGCCTGGGGTAGTTGCGGTCTAGAGAATCGCTCCTTGGTATCGGTGTGTTCGCGTGGAATCCACTCACATTCTAGACGAAATGCTTGTCCAGCAATCGTCGGAGTGAATCGACCTGCTCTTGCAGTACCAGGGCATAGTGAACCCGTGTCTGGCGCGATATTTCACACTCACTAAGTTCCAGTTGCGCGTGTACATCGCACAGCGCCTGCACCTTGTCGGTCGCTATAAAGATGTCGTCTTCCAGACTGGCATTCTCTCGCTGGCTGAGTGTCTCGGTGATGTCTTGATTATCAACTGGTTGAAGCATGGCAGCGTTCCTATCTGGCCCAGGCGGCTCTCGTTGGGTGAGCGTAGAATGTGGAGCTTATTTCCCGTATTTTTCCTGTCAAGCAATTCACATCCGTCCGCTGACTGGACGAATCTGTTCACCGGGTGGACGCTTTTGAACCACCGTTTTGCTGCCATTTAAGTAATTTACGCGCCACTCAGTGCGTAAAAATTAGTCGCCCGGTCTATTCTTGCTCTTCACAAGCAGCAGAGGAGCTCGGTCATGGAAACAATTGGCAGTTCCCGGATTGCCGGCATTGGTGCTTATTTACCTGAAATCAGAGTTGCTTCAGATGATTTGATGGCAGAGGTCAATTGCCGGCGGTTCGGAATTCCCGAAGATTATCTCTCCAAGCACATCGGTATATCTGAACGGCGCGTAGCGGATTCGGATATGTCGCCCTCGGACCTCGCAACTTTGGCGTCTCAATCCGCATTGAGGGATGCTGGTGTCAGCCCAGATGAGATAGACTTGATCATCTTTGCCGGTATTTCGCGCGACTGTGAAGAGCCGTCCACCGCCCACTTTGTACAAAAGAAGCTGTCTGCGACTAAAGCTGTATCAATGGATATTAGCAACGCTTGCTTGGGGTTTATGAGTGGACTGTCAGTAGCTGATGCTTATATACACAGTGGAATTGCGACAAAAGTACTGGTCTGTACCGGTGAAACGCCGAGCAAAATGATGGATGAAGCTGTAGCCATACTTGGTGAAACATCGAGCAAAGACCAATTTAGAAGCAGCTTCGGATTTCTGACCGCTGGGGATGCCGGTGGAGCCATGGTCATTCTGCCGGCAGAATGCGCTGATGTCGGACTAAAATGGATTAATTTTGTGACTCGAGCGGATAACGCAGACTTATGTCACTACAAACGTGGCGCAGAAGGGCTTGTTGGGGAGATGCAGATGGCAGCCCTAAGTCGGGCCTTCATAGAGATAAACTCCAAGATGATTGGCACTACCTATAAAAAGCTCGGCTGGACACCTGACTCAGTCAGGAAGATCTATTGCCACCAGGTTGGGAAACGACCCCACATGGCACTTGCGAAGATTGCTGATGTGTCAATCGACCGGGCGCCGATTACGTATGATAAATTAGGAAATCTAACCAGCGCTACAATCCCGGTGGCAATGTTTCTAAGTCCGCCCGAACGCAACGATAAACTCCTGTTTTTTGGTGCGGGCAGTGGGATTTCGTTGTGCCAAGCAGGAATGGTCTACTGATGGATTCAGCAGCATTTTACGCATTGCCAAGCATGATCGCCGTCACCATCAAGCTGATAATGGTGTGGTATGGGCGGAATATGATAATGAACGCCAACGCTTGGCTTTGGGCGTACCTCGGTAGTCTATTTGGGCTTAACTGCCTCGAAATGGTCTCCTTTCTATTTTCTCAGACACCAGAAAGTTCTGGGGCAAAGTATTTTTTGGGTACTTACTATTTTTTTGCAATTACATCGAACACTCTTTTTCTAGCCTTATCGTTACAACTTGTCGGCTGGTTCAACAGAATTTCGTGCTTCGTTGTGGTGACTCTTACAACTGTTGGATTGCTGTTGATCGTTATTCCCAACGCCGCTTTTATCGGGGTGGAAAGCATTGGATATTCTGTTACCAGGATTGCAGGCCCTTATTATTGGGTAATTCAAATAATCGTCGTCGGTTCATTGATTTCTAGCTTTGTACTACTGGCGGTAGCCGGTAAATCAAGCGCGGATTGGTACAGGCGAAGGAGAGCAACTGCGCTGCTAATCGGGTCCGCGCCCACGGTGGTCGCTATACTAATAATAATGGTTTTGATGCAGATGGGATTCCAGATAAATGCTACGGTGGTTGTGTCTTTGACTATTAACATATTGCTTGGCGTACTCATCTATACGGAGTATGAGTATGGTTTGTTTAAATTTTTGTCTTTTATTCCATCAACACAGGAGCACATAATTTCGCAAAGCGCAGCCAATGCAATTTATCAGATAAAGTCGCGTGGATTGAACGGTGCAGTCAGTTCTTTCGAAAGAGCCCTTGTGCAAAATGCGCTGACTAGATGCAATGGAAACAAAACTACAGCAGCTGAGTTTCTGGGCATATCGCGGACCACCTTGCGGAGAAAATTGGCTGGATACGGCGGTCCAATCGACGAGAATGGCGAATAAATTAGCAAACCATAGTTATACTAACGCGAGTCGTATGCAATTATGCTGGACAAGGTCGGGAAACAGAGTCCGGGCGACGACATTGATTAGCACGATCGCACGAGATCTGGGCCTAAGTAATTAAATTGGGAATTTCCGAAAATAAGAAAATCGGAATAGATAAAAAAAAGGCAAACTCCGCAGAGTTTGCCTTTTTGGCGTTGCGGTTTACCACCGCATCAGAACCGGTATTCCATGCCTACCGACGCAGTGCGTGGCTTGTTGGGCCTTGCACCATCCGGAGAGCGGGACACGATGGCTTGCTCGTCGAACAGGTTTTCCACTTTCAAAAACACCAGAGCGTCGCTAGTGAATTGGTAACGGCTCACGGCGTCCACCACCAACACCGATTCGGTTTCGTCGAAGCGGTCGCTGCCGCGATTGCAGCCGACTGAGACACAGAGCTCGTCGGTGTATTTGGCAACCGCGTAATTGTTCCATCCGCTGCCGTGTTCCAAACCGACCCGCAGGCTAAATATGTTTTCCGGTATGTCCGCCAGGACGTCGCCATCCTGAACACCGGTGGCGGAATTGTCGGCGCTGATTTCGGCTTCCGTATAGGTATAGGCCAATTGCAGCGGAATCGTGAAATCGCCCGCCATCAGGAGCGTGCCGGCTTGTAGCTCCAGGCCGCGCACAACCGCTTCCCCAGTGGTAAAACTACCAGAGGTGGCGTTGTTGCTGCACGGATTGGCCAGCGAGCAATTTTCCGTTTTGTTATCGAAATCACTGTAAAAGCCAATAGCTTCGGCGAAGAAGGCGTCGCGATTAAAACGCAGCCCCGCTTCGTAGTTGATGCTGACTTCCGGCTCCTCAAACGCCTGGGCACCGCCGCCCAAGGGCGAAAAGCCGCGGTGCACGCCCGCCAGCACTTGCCACTGGTCGCTGAGGTCATAGGTGAAGGAGGCACCGGGCAGCCATTCGTCGGATGAATTGGCGAGGGTCCCGCTAACGGCTGTTCGGGTTGCGTCGGTGAATTGCCTGCGGCGGCTGTCCACGTCTTCGTAACGCAGGGCCAGGTTCACCCTGAGCGCGTCGCTGGCTTGCCAGCTATCGGTCACCCACAAGGACAGCGCATCCGCGCCTTCGACACGGTTGTCGCCGCCACTGGGCTGGGAGAACGCTTGAAAGACCAACTGCCCGTTGACTTGGTCGTAAATCTCGGTGGGTTGAAAACGGTCCATTTCGTCTTCGTGGCGACGCGCACCCACTTCCAGCCGGTGAGCGCCGAGGCTCGCCGCTACATTCACTTCCACGCCAGTGGATTCGTAGGCGCGGTTGTTGTGTTTGTAGCCTAGGCCACTTACATCCACGGTGCCGTCGAGAATTCCCTGCGCGGTGGCATCGCCCGCATTGGCGTCATTGACAAAGCTGCTACCGCCGCCGAGTTTAAACCAGTCACGACTGAACTCGTTGTGGTAGGCAAGCACGTTGGCCGTTACTGTCTCGCTCAGATCGACGCTGTAGTTCAGGCTGTAGCCCTCGTGATCGTTGTTCATCTGGTCGATGGCCGACAAGCCGTAACGCCGGTTGGGATCGCGATCGAAGTCAGTGTCGGTGAGCCCCAGGTAGGTTTCGTCGGAGACTTCTTCCGAATACTGGAGCTTGACCAGCAAGCGCTGGTTTTCGCCTTCCCAGCCCAGTTTGGCCACATAGTCCTGGATGTCGTAACCGCTGTCGCGGCCGCTTCGATCAATATCCTTGAAGCCCTCGCTATCGCGCTGAGCGGTTTCCAGCAGCCAGCCAATACCGCCACTGGTGCCCCCGTAGTAGGCGTGAATGTCCCGGCTGTTGTTTTCGCCGACCATGGCGGTTACCGACCCGGTCGCGTCTTGCGGAATCGGGGTCGTCACCATGTTGACCACGCCACCGGTGGTTTGTGGCCCGTAGCGTAGCAGTGGGGCGCCTTTCAGTACTTCCACGGCGGACATGCGCAAGGTGGTGGGAAAATAATAGGCGGCCGGGTTGGAGTAGGGGGCCGGTGCGATCATCACGCCGTCTTCCAACAAGGTGACCTTGCCGGAGCGAGAGGAGCTGGCGGCGCGGATGCCGATGTTGGGGCGCAGCCCATGGCCGTCTTCTTCGCGAATGTATGTGCCGGGCACCGTTTTTAGCAGCTGGTTGATGTCGGTAGCGGCTTCGATCCGCAGTTGCTCTTCGTCAACCAAGGCGCCCGACCCCGGCAGCGCCCTCGCGTCGCTTTTTGAGCCGATAATGGTAATGGTATCGATAAATTGATTGTTTGTGGGGTCGGCCAGCGCGGTGGCAACGGTCAAACTCGCGGGTAGGGTGGCTACCGCGAGTGCAATTGATTTGAGTTTCATGGGCAGATCTCTTCTCCGTCGTTGGTAGTATTGTTCAGACGGGCGAAATCTTATCAATAATGAGAATGGTTATCAATAATATTTGTGTTTGTTGTTGATTCGCATTTAAGTTTGAAGCGACTTGTGACGTCCGCGTGCGCGCGGGTGGTCAGGCAGGCACCGCCACATAGTGAGTGATTACTGCGGTGGTGGGGCGCGCGGCGTATCGATGGTGTACACATTGGGCGCGGGTTGAGGTCGTGTCAGGCGCGGTTGGTGCGCGGCAAGCGTCGCTCCAAGGCAAGCCTTCAGTCCAGGATGCTGGCCTCGGAGCTGTCACGGAGGTAGTTGGCCAACTCCTGTGCGTTGTACACATTATTGGGTTCGTCTGGCTCGCCTTTGCCCATGAGGATTTCCATGCTGGTCTGATAGCGGTCGGCATAACGGCGGCTGTCGACGTGGACGCCTGTATACCACGGCGAGGCCACCGCGCGACAGCCGAATGGGCGACAACCTGTTCCCACGCCAATGCTCACCCGCGGTTCGCGGTCGCGTCCGGTTTCCTGAGTGTCGCGCTCCACGACCTTAAACCAGTCGTAGCCACTGGTCAGGGTTAGCTCGGCCGCGCGCCGCAAAGCGTAGTTTCTGACTTGGTCACTGGGCGTGGCGGTTCGTCCCATGAAGCTGACGCGGTAGCGATTCTCCGTCAGTCGGGTTTCGGAATACCCGGGGTCACCGGGTTGGGTCGCCGGTGAGTAAAGTGGTTGAGTGGCGCAGCCAGTGACCAGTATCAAACCCAACAACAAAATCAAACCCAGCAACAAGGCGGGACGCATAGAGTGGTTCATGATTTCCAATTCCCAAAGGCCTATTGTGCGGACAACTATTGTGGCGCCGGGTTTCAAGATATCGTTTCATGGTCAGCTATTGGCCGCCCAGCTCAAATATGCCTTCTGGTGTATAGACCGACCCAGCAGAAGCCTGGCGGCTCGCATAGAGAACGAATTCGCGCACCTCAAGGGGCGGAAAGGGTGGAAGTTGCTGCCGCAAGAATGCATCGACAGCGTTGCGCGGCGTCCCGCGGCGATAGCGGGCCAGCGTAATGTGCGGGGTGAAGGCGCGTGGATCCGGCTCGATTCCCAGTGGTGCCAACGCCGCTATTGTGTCAGCGCGAAGGGCCGCGAGGCGGGGATGTATCGCTACCCCGAGCCACAGAATGCCACCGCGGCGCGGAGAGCCGAACTGGCCCAGTTGGGTAACCGCCAGCGGAAAAGACTCCCCCGCGACATGCTGTAAGGCTTTGGCGATGGGCTCCGCTTCCGCCCGTCCGATAAATTGCACGGTCACGTGCATTTGCGAGCCAAGCGTGGGGCGAATTTTTTTGTCGGCCTCGGGTTGTAAGTGACTTAGCCGCCCTGCAAACGATGGGGTCACGGGCAAGCCCACAAAAAGCCGTTTCATCTAGTGTCCCTTAACAAAAGTTCGCCGGCGTATTCAGCTTCTCAGTTAATCGCGA
>JBBDIU010000030.1:0-42255 GCA_040880205.1 Cellvibrionaceae bacterium | reverse complement strand
TGTCCTTGCAGCTATTCACTCCGAAACAGTACCCGCTCAACCGCGCAAAGCTGCGTCGTGCTAGGCCGAGACAATTTCACCATTCACCATTCACCTTTCACTATTGACATCTCACATCTCACATCTCACATCTCACATCTCACATCTCACATCTCACGCCATCAACATTGACTTAACCCCACAAATCAGTGTTAATTGACACCACATTCCTTCGACATCTCTAAAGCGATAACAAGCGTGACCGTGCCAGCCAAGCAAGACAATTTCATCCAGTGGTTTCGCAACGCCTCGCCGTATATTAACGCGCACCGGGGCAAGACCTTTGTGCTCATGTTGCCGGGACAGTGCATACAGCACGTAAATTTTCAGCTCATTGTTAATGACATTGCCCTGCTCAACAGTCTGGGGATTCGGCTGGTGCTGGTGCACGGAGCCAGACCGCAAATTGACGCGCACATGGAAGCGATACAACTGAGAAGCCAGTTTCACGGCGACCTGCGAATTACCGAAAGCGCGCACATGGAAGCAATCAACCAGGCCGTGGGCGAGCTGCGTATCGAAATCGAAGCGGCGCTGTCCGCTGGCCTACCCAATTCACCCATGCAGGGCGCCCACATTCATACGGTGAGCGGTAATTTTGTTACCGCCATGCCGCGCGGCGTGATCGATGGAGTCGATTTGCAGCACACCGGCAAGGTACGGCGCGTCAACGCGCCGTTAATTAGCGGCGCGCTAGATCGCGGGGCCGTTGTGTTGGTCTCCAACCTCGGGTTTTCGCTTACCGGCGAGATTTTCAACTTGTCGTACGACGATGTGGCAACCCACATTGCCACCGCGCTGGGGGCCGATAAATTGATCGCATTCACCGATGCGCCCGGCGTGTTCGACGAAAATGACGAATTACACAGAGAGTTTACGCTGCGCGATTGCGAAACCTTCTTGCGGGACAGCGCCGCCGACGGCTCCATTCTCCAACAGAACCTGTCCGCCTGCTACGATGCCTGCCGGGCCGGCGTTCCCCGCGCCCACATCATCAGCTACCTGGCGGACGGCGCATTGCTGAAGGAGTTATTCAGCCGCGATGGTGCCGGCACCATGGTGCACAGCGACAGCTATGAATCCCTGCGCCAAGCCAGTATTGACGACGTCGGCGGGATATTGGAACTGCTGGAACCCCTCGAACGGCAGGGAGTGTTGGTACGGCGCTCGCGGGAGCTGCTGGAAACAGAAATCAATCAGTTCCGCGTGATTGAAAAGGACGGCACAATCATCGCGTGTGCCGCGCTTTACCCTTTTGAAAACGGTACTGCCGAGCTGGCCTGTGTGGCGACACGCGACGACTACCGCAATCAAGGGCGCGGTGCGCTGTTGTTGAAAAGTATCGAACAGCTGGCCCGCCGGCAGGGCGTCCAACAACTGTTTGTGCTTACCACTCAAACGGCGCACTGGTTTATCGAACAAGGATTTCACCCAGGCGAGATTGGCAAGCTTCCGGATCAGCGGCAAAAACTGTATAACTACCAGCGCAATTCCAAGGTTTTTATCAAGGAGCTGCCGGCCCGTTAACGGAGCCTTGGCGGCAAGGCGTCCAGCCGCCGATTCCAATTCGGTCCTGTTCTGGTATTCTTGGCACCCGTTTGCACAACCGTTTTTTCGAGGTGCCCATGCCAGCCTACCGCTCCCTTACCTCCACCGCGGGCCGCAATATGGCCGGAGCGCGAGCGCTATGGCGCGCCACCGGGATGAAGGACGACGATTTCCAAAAACCCATTATCGCCATTGCCAATTCCTTCACCCAGTTCGTGCCCGGACATGTCCACCTCAAGGACTTGGGTCAATTGGTTGCCAGGGAAATCGAGAAGGCCGGCGGAGTGGCCAAGGAATTCAACACCATCGCGGTGGACGACGGGATCGCCATGGGCCACGACGGCATGCTGTACAGCTTGCCGTCCAGGGACATTATCGCCGACTCGGTGGAATACATGGTGAATGCCCACTGTGCCGACGCGCTGGTGTGCATATCCAACTGCGACAAAATTACCCCGGGCATGTTGAATGCGACCATGCGTCTGAACATCCCCACGGTGTTCGTATCCGGCGGCCCCATGGAAGCGGGCAAAACCAAGCTGGCGCAACACGGTCTGGATTTGATCGACGCCATGGTGATTGCCGCCGACGATTCCGCCAGCGACGAGGAAGTGGCCGAATACGAACGTTCCGCCTGCCCTACCTGTGGCTCCTGTTCCGGCATGTTTACCGCCAATTCCATGAACTGCCTGACCGAAGCTTTGGGATTGGCGTTGCCGGGAAACGGCTCACTGTTAGCGACCCATGCCGACCGGCGTCAATTGTTTTTGCAGGCTGGCCGCACCGTGGTGGACATTGCCAAGCGTTACTACGAAGGTAACGACCCGCGGGTACTGCCGCGTAACATTGCCAACTTTGCGGCATTTGAAAATGCCATGGCCCTGGATATCGCCATGGGGGGGTCCACCAACACCATTCTCCATCTACTGGCCGCGGCCCAAGAGGGCGATATCGGCTTTACCCTGGCCGATATCGACCGCATGTCACGCGGTATTCCTCAACTGTGCAAGGTAGCGCCGAGCACCAAGAACTATCATATGGAAGACGTGCATCGCGCGGGTGGCGTAATGGCCATACTGGGTGAACTGAATCGCGGTGGCTTGCTGCACAATGAGCTGCCCACAGTCCACAGCGACACCATGGCGGAGGCGTTGGCCAGGTGGGATATAGCGGTTAGCGACGAGCCTGCGGTCACTCGATTTTACCAGGCGGGACCGGCGGGCATTCCCACCCAGGAAGCATTCAGCCAGGAAACTCGCTGGCCTAGCCTGGACCGGGATCGCGCTGGGGGCTGCATCCGCAGCGTTACCGAGGCTTATACAGCGGAAGGTGGGTTGGCTGTTCTCACCGGCAACATAGCGCCGGATGGCTGCGTGGTTAAAACCGCGGGCGTGGATGAAAGTATTTGGTTTTTTGAAGGACCCGCGCGGGTGGTGGAAAGTCAGGACGAAGCGGTGAAAATTATTCTCGCCAATCAAATCAAAGCCGGAGACGTTGTCGTAATTCGTTACGAAGGGCCCAAAGGTGGCCCCGGCATGCAGGAAATGCTCTACCCCACCAGCTATCTCAAATCCAAGGGCCTGGGCAAAACCTGCGCGTTACTTACTGACGGACGGTTTTCCGGTGGCACCTCGGGCTTGTCCATCGGCCACGTTTCACCCGAAGCGGGCGCGGGCGGCAACATCGCGCTGATTGAGGACGGCGACCGCATTCGCATCGACATACCCGGGCGCCGCGTAGATGTATTGCTCAGCGACGGAGAACTCGACAAGCGCCGGGTCGACATGGAGCGCCGAGGTGCAGCCGCCTGGAAACCGGTGAAGCAGCGCGATCGAAAAGTGAGTTCAGCGCTAAAGGCCTACGCCATGCTGGCGACCAGTGCGGACAAAGGAGCGGTAAGGGATCTTGGCAAGTTGGACTAAAGGCGATTTGGGGCTATTTTTCAGACGCTCCACTGCCAACAAGAAAGGGGCTGATGATCAGCCCCTTTCTTTGGCGAGATAAATTTCCTGGCAATCAGGCTGTGTCGCCTTCCCGCAATCTTGCCATCCGTTCTTTTTCACTCTCCACCAAACGAATCCAGGTATTTGCTTGCCTGGCAGCATTTTTGTCCTTTCTTGCCTCGCGGAAGGCTGACAGCGCGGCATCGTATTTTTCCTGGTTGTATAACGACATGCCGATATACAAATGGACGTTTGCCGGCTTTTTCAACTCGCGCTTAAGCGCTTCCCGACCCGCATCAATCGCCTTTTGATGTTCGTCGATGGACAAATAAAGTTGGGATAAACGAGCGTACAACTCACCGTCATCGGATTTGGCCGCGGCTTGCTCCATTACCGGAATTGACTTGTCCTGTTCCCTCGCCATGCTCCAAGCACCCGCCAACAACTCGAGGTTCCTGCTCGTGTCTTCTATCTTTTTGTCGTCGATGCCTTTTTGCAGGATTTTGGCGCCCTTGTAGGGATACTCTTGCTCCAGGTACAAACTACCCAGCAAGCGCAATTCTTTCTCCTGCTCCAGCCCGCCCATCATATAAATGGTGTCGAAAGCATGAAGTTGGTCGAGCTGGCGTCCGGATACACCGTAAACTTGCGCCAATGTGCGCCAGTGGCTTATCTTCGGATAATGCCGCACCAACTTTTCCAACACCGTAATAACCTTGGGATAATCTTCTCTGCCGTAGTGCAGCGACATCTGGTACTGGTATAAACCCTCGGGAGGAACGCGGTCGGATTCTTCGTACAGCCGCACCGCTTTTTCGATATTGGGCAATGCTTTTGCTAGATTTTCCGCCATGTAATAGGCTTGACCCAGTCTGTAGTAATGGTCGGCACCGACAATTTCAGAACGTTGAATATATTGTTCGAGAAGCCTGATCGCTTCGGGATAATTCTCCGTGGCCAAATAGAGCTGTGCCAGGTAATAGGAAACGTTCAGCATATTCGGCTCTGGAATGCTGGGGGTATCCACATACATCTGGAAATACTTGATAGCTTCGTTGTAATTTTCCAACTGGACATAAATATTGCCGTACAGATTATACAGCTGCGCTCTCTCAAAGTCGTTCCAGCGACTATGGTTAATATTGTTGGCTTCTTGGAGCGCTGCCTGTAGGTTTGGCTCTGCGCCTTCCCCTTCTGGGCTCAGGTGTTCACTGACCCGGGCAAGACTTCTATTAACCGATTCCGAGACAGCCATCGCCCGCCGGGTTTGGCGACGTTCTTCGCCGTCCTCCTGCGCGCGAAGTTCGGACCAGCTGAACTGCAGTCCTTGCATGGAGACCGAGACGCTGCCGAGCGGGACAAGCAGGAATGCCGGGACCACGAACAACGCACCCGTCACTAGCGAACGCGCAATTGAAGTCTTCATAGCCATAGTCCACCTCTCACTTGAATCACGAACGCCACCCTTTCAAAAAAATTCGGGTCATTTGTTGCAAAATAAAATAGTCATTGCAAAATAAAAATGGTTTCAATCTTCTTCGAGATTAAAGGTCAACAGGGTTTGCACCCCGGGGACTTCCACCGGCGTGCCATCAATAACCCGAGGTTTAAACTTCCACTTGAGCACCGCGCGCTCCGCTGCACTGTTAAAGATGCTGGAAGGCTCGGCTTCGACGATAAACGGATCGCGTACCGAACCGTTCCGAGTTACCGTAAATTCAATAATGACGTGGCCTTCGATGCCTCGACTGGCCGCACGGGTTGGGTAGAGGGGCTCCACTCTTACGATCGGCAGATATTCGCCATCGGATGTGAAGGCGGTCATGCTAAAACCGGTGAGATCCGAGGATACTTGTGGCGCGGCCATACTAATGGCGTCCGGCGACACATCGGGCTCATCGAAATCCGGTTCTGGGACATCGGGCTCTGGCTCCGGCTTCTCCGGTTTTTCCGGTTTTTGCTGATCATACTGGGTTTCGATATCCCGGTCGGGCATATTGAAGTCGGCCAGCTTTCGACGTTCCCGATTTTCAGGGTCTTCCCATTCCTTATCGATCAGCTCGAACATCACCACGATCAGCGCAACGGTGGTAATCGCCCCGCAGATGGCGGCGGTGATCAGTCGCATTGGTTTCATAGGGCGTTAGCTCTCGTTTTCCGTGGCGATGGAGACGTCGTAAAGACCTAACTCCCGGGCCGCGTCAGCCACGGCCGTTAGGGTCTTAACGTTCGCCTCGTTGTCTGCCTGGATAACCAGACTACCTTCGGGATTTTCCGCGCGCATGCGTTCAATCACGGATTTTACCGCGCGGACATCTACCCGGCGCTTGTCGATCCAGATTTCATTGTTGTTGTTGATGGCAACAAGAATGGCGACATTGTCTTTTGGCGTGGCCGTGGTGGCATCGGGTCTGTTGACTTCAATGCCGGCCTCTTTGATGAATACCGAAGTTACAATGAAAAAGATGAGCATGATAAAAACAACGTCAAGCATCGGCGTGACATCGATTGCGCTCTCATCTTCCTGTCTTATCTTTTTCCTAGCCATGATCTGTCTCTATGTTTATGCGGTTAATACGTTGCGATCGATACTGACTTAATGACCGCGGCGAATCAGGCGTACCGCATCAGTGGTCCATGGTGAGGCGGTCTTCCAGCATCTGGTTTTCGCGTTCGGCCTTGCGGGTAATATAAGTATTGCCAAATACCCCGGAAATCGCCGCCACCATGCCCGCCAGTGTGGGAATCGTGGCCTTGGCCACGCCATCCGCCATGGAACGCGCATCGCCACCACCGGTATAGCTTAGTATCTGAAATACCTCGATCATTCCGTACACGGTGCCGAGCAATCCAAGGAAGGGACACAGGGCAACACAGGTGGAAACCAACGGTAGGTTCTGATCCATTTTCAGGGAAACTTCCGAGACGAGTTTCTCCCGAATCTTTCGCGCGCTCCAGGACTTGCGTTCGGCGCGGGCTTCCCACACATCGAGCGCATCCCGTACATCCTCGCGGACCCCGCCATGAAAGTACCAGACGCGCTCAAATATCAAGGTCCACATGAAGAAGACCAGGCCTGCGATAACCAGCAGCACAGGCCCACCCGAAGCGAGGAAGCCCAGGATCGAGTCTATCGCTTCTTGTAAAGCGAGCATGGGCTATCTCCTGTTAACGCTCGGTGTTCTCGGCGACGATGCCAGCGCTCTGCTCGTCGAGTATGTGCAGAATGCGCTTCGCCCGGCCACTGACAATGGTATAAAGCAGCATGGTTGGAATCGCCACAATCAAACCGAGCATCGTGGTGATCAAGGCCGCCGAGATGCCGTCCGCCATGGCAGTGGGGTCGCCCGCGCCGTAGATGGTGATGGCGTTAAAGGTGGTAATCATACCGCCTACCGTACCCAACAGACCCATCAAGGGCGCAATCATATAGATCACTTTCAGCAGGTTTAGACCACTTTCAATGGCGGGACGTTCCTTGAGGATCGCTTCTTCGAGCTTCAACTCCAGAGATTCGTTGTCGATGCCCTTGTTCTCCTTGGCAATTTGCAGCACGCGACCCAAGGGGTTGTTGGGATTGGGCTCACTGGAACGCAGCTGGGAGCTGACTTTGCTATTGACAGCGGACAGAGCCAGCAGGCGGAACATGGCCAGCAACAAGGCAAAGACACCCAATGCAGTGATGGCGTAGCCAATTTCCTGACCTTGGTGCCACTGCTCAATCCGGCTCGGCAAATCGACGATGGACAGCAGGAAGGAACCGCCCTTGGCGCCGGTCGGGTCAACACCGAAGCGGGTAAAACCGTCCTCGGATGCCGCCAAATCCGCCGCCGCGCTGGTATAGCCACCTTGCGGCTGACGCGGAAGCTCGGCAATCTGGCCATCTTGAGTCATGTACAGGTATTTGCCTTCGGCGGACACCAGATTGTAATTACCGACCCGGACCACCGTTTCCTGAGAACGCTCGCCGTCTAGTTTGAGAACAGTCGCGGGAAATTTAACGACCTTGCTTCCCTCGACAGCTTCGCGCTGCATTTCGTACCAGAGCTGCTCAATCTCCTCCAGATCCGGGATCTGGGTCGCACGGTTCATTTTGTTAATGAGGTCCGTGAGAAAGTCAGCCCGGCCGCTCAAACCCGGTTGGGCGGATACCAGGGAATTTTCCAGGCGCTGGCGCAGATCACCCGCCTGAGAGGTCAGATGGCCAAACAGCTCATCCAGGGAGCCCATGCGTTCTTGGAACTCCTGGCGTTTTTGCGCCACTTCCTGTTCCTGTTCAGCATAGGTGGCTTCCAGTTGCTCGGAGCGACGCTCTTCTTCGGCCAGGGTTTGTTGTGCTTGCTGCAACAACTGTTGCTGGTTGGCGCGGTCGCGGCGAAACTCCGCTTCCCGCTGTTGATGCTCGCGAGTTTCGAGGATCCGGTTTTCCTTTACCATCTGCAGCAGTTGATCGAGCGATTGTGCTTTCGGCTCGTCCTGGGCAGCGGTGTTTATCGAAGTAAGCCCGAGCGCCGACGCGATAAGACAATGTTTTAGTAAACTCATTTTCATTGTACGGCCTCCGGCGCGGGAATCGGTAATCTCATTATGTCTGCCACACCACCCGAGGCGACTTTAATCGCGTTGGAAACGGCATTGGCATACCTGCCTTTACTGAGTTCCACCCAGGCTCGAGAGCGCTGGTCCCAGACTCCGGTCAGCTCCTTGTCCTTGGTTTGATAAACCAGGGCAACACGACCCACCATCAGCATGTTGACCTGCTTGTCGGCGCCGGCAATATTCAGGGTATCTTCGTAGACCAGGCTGTTGCGACCGTACTCGGCTTCGATTTTGTAGGCTTCCAGGACTTGGCGAAACTTTTCCGCCACGCTCACGTCAGCGCGGTCCTGAACAGCATACAATTGCGAGATGCGCTGTTCGCGCTCGTCCATCAGGAAGGGCACGTCCAGCTCAACGAATTGCTCGAGAGAATCCAGCATGCGCAGGATCAGCGGCTGCATTTGACGCTCCCTAATCGTGACCTCTGCAATTGAATTGGTCAGCTCATCGATCACTTGGCGTTGCCCGTCGATTTGTTTCTGCAACTGACGGTTGTATACGCGCAGGCCTTCAATTTCCTTGTTAACCGACCTGAACTCCCGGTAAAGATCATCGGTTTCTTCCTGCAACCGGTCGATGCGCTTTTGCGACTGCACACCGGCGTTGGTCATTGCCTGGCCTTCCCTCAGAATATTATCGAGCGTCTGGTCTGCCTGTGCGGCGCCGATAAACGCGCTCGCCGACAGTACCGTGGCCAGTGCCACAGCCCTGATGTATTGCTTCTTCATAGCTCCCCCGATTTGGGTTCTTACAATCGGTAAGTGGATGCATGGGTTCGCCACGCCTTACCGGGTTCCGACAAAATTGTATAGTGTATAGATAATTTGGCGCCAATTGAGAGCGCGACATTTAATAATAGCTGGCCTTAACATTCAATGGTTTGTCAGCGCTACTTGGTTTATGTGTTGTTCGGTAACAAGTTAACTTCCGGCTGCTTTGTGGCCCTTCAGTCACAGAAAACAAGCGTTAAATTCAAGTCAGGGCGCGCTACCGTAAGGGGGCGCGGCGCTCTGTTACAATTTGGATGTTACCTATCGTTACCCCTGACCGTGGCTGGCAATGCGGTCAAGCACTACAAAGGAGTGGTCATAAGGATTGGTGGCTTCGGCTTTATGCTCTTCCCGGCTTACCTCTCTCCACTCGTCATCCCGGATCTCAGGGAAATAGGTGTCCCCCTCAACGCGAGCATGAACCCGGGTCAGATACAGTCGCTGCGCCGCGGAAAGCGCTTCGCGATAGATCTGCGCACCGCCAATAACCATAACCTCTTCGTCGCTATCATTCAACGGCAAACTCTCCGCCAGTGCCAATCCCTCCGCCAATCCATGGACCACCTCGACGCCTTTCGCCCGCCATGCGTTTTGATGGGTAATAACTACATTAGTTCTGCCGGGCAAGGGCCGGCCGATGGATTCAAAGGTCTTGCGGCCCATTAGAATCGGCTTGCCCGAGGTCACGCGTTTGAAATGCTTTAAATCACACGGAAGGTGCCAGGGCATTTGGTTATCCCGACCGATTACACCATTGCTCGATAGCGCGGCGATCAGACAGATTCGCATGAGCTTGCCTTAACCGTTGACCTGGGCCTGATCACTGCCGCTCGGTATCCGTACCCAGCCATTAAACGGCAACCGGTGCACTAATGTGGGGGTGCGGATCGTAGCCAACTAATTCAAAGTCGGCAAAACCAAAACCGAACAAGTCGCGAATTTCCGGATTCAAACGCATCACCGGCAGAGGCCTGGGCTGCCGCGCCAATTGCTTTTCCACCTGCTCCATATGGTTGAGATAAAGGTGCGCGTCACCCAAAGTGTGAATAAAATCTCCGGGCTTCAATCCAACTACCTGGGCGATCATCATGGTTAACAACGCATAGGAGGCAATGTTAAACGGCACCCCCAGGAAAATGTCCGCGCTGCGCTGGTATAGCTGGCAGGACAAGCGCTCTTCCGCAACGTAAAACTGGAAGAAGGTATGGCAAGGCGCGAGGGCCATGCGACCTTCCATTGCGTTGTCTCGTGGGCTGACGGATTCGTCCGGTAGTTGGGCCGGATTCCAGGCCGACACGATCAGACGGCGCGAGTTGGGCGTATTTCTGATCTGCTCCAATAGCAGACTGATTTGATCAATGCTTTCGCCGTCGGGCGCTGGCCAGGAGCGCCACTGGAAGCCGTAAACCGGGCCCAGATCGCCCTCCGCGGTAGCCCATTCGTCCCAGATGCTGACGCCGTTGTCGCGCAAATAGCGGGTATTGGTGTCGCCCTTTAGAAACCACAACAATTCGTGAATAATCGACTTAAGGTGACACTTTTTTGTTGTCACCAGGGGAAAGCCCTCTTGTAGATCAAAGCGCATCTGGTGGCCGAAAATACTTTTGGTGCCGGTGCCGGTCCGGTCACTTTTTTCAGTGCCGTGGTCCCGGACATGGCGCATCAAATCCAAATACTGCTTCATAAAAAATCAGTCTCGTCGCGTCTCAATATCGCCCCAGCCTTGTTTGCCGATTTTGGTAAGCCCAAACAATCACCACGGCACCCACGATGATCATGGGTACAGACAATAGTTGGCCCCGGGTTACCCAACCGAACAAGTCGAACTGTATGTGCGCGTCGGGTTCACGGGTAAATTCCACGGCAAAGCGAAAACACCCATACAACAACAGGAACAAACCACCGACCGCGCCGCGCGGTCGCGGCTTGGACGCAAACCAATACAGCACAATGAACAGCAACAAACCTTCCAGCGCGGCTTCGTAGAGTTGCGAGGGATGGCGAATCAGACCCAGGTCGTCCTGCGGAAATCGCATGCCCCACGGCACATCGGTTTCCCGCCCCCACAGCTCCTGGCCGATAAAATTACCGAGCCGGCCGAAGCCCAGGCCCGGAGGCACCGACGGGGCGACAAAATCCATCAGGCTCAGAAAATGAATGCGGCGCTTGCGCGCATAGAACCACATAGCAGCGGTAACGCCCAGCAGACCGCCGTGAAAGGACATGCCGCCTTCCCATACCTTGAACAGCCAAAGGGGGTCGGACAGAAATACATCAAACTGGTAGAAGAATACGTAGCCGAAACGACCGCCCAGGATCACACCCAGCGCACCGTAAACTATCAGATCTTCGATCTGCTCTTTGCGAACCGGGGCATGCTTAAGCTTGCTGCGCTTGACTGCAACCCACCAAGCGCTGACAAAGCCGCACAGGTAGGCAATGCCGTACCAATGTATCTTGATGGGGCCAAGCGAAAAGGCAACGGGATCGATTTTCGGGAAACTCAGCATAGTTCGTTCCGCTTGGACTCCGTCGGGAGGCGGGTTCACGTTACAATGACATGGTGATATCCGTGCGTCCCTGTCGCGCGGCGAGCGGCGATCATACCAGATGCGAGAAACACGGGGCTAGAGACTAACATTATGTGCCTGATACTTTTCGCCCACCGCGCTCACGCCGCATTGCCGCTGGTGGTGGCTGCCAATCGGGATGAGTGCTACCAACGGCCGACCCGCGAGGCTGGGTTCTGGCCGGAGGAGCCTCGGTTGCTGGCCGGCCGGGACTTGCAGGCAGGCGGAACCTGGATGGGCATTACCCGACAGGGTCGCTTTGCGGCAGTCACCAATTTCCGGGACGGCGAGAGCACAGGCAACGCGTCTCGCTCCCGCGGAGAACTGACTCGCGATTTTCTCTTGGGCGAGAGCAAGCCCCTGGACTACGCCCACCAGGTACTGGAAATCGCGCATGAGTATGCGGGATTTAATCTGCTGGTGGGGGACACGGATGATCTGGTTTATTGTGAGAACCTGGGCAACACGTTGCGGCAAATACCGCCAGGTGTCTATGGGCTGAGCAACCACCTGCTAGATTCGCCCTGGCCAAAAGTGGTCAGGGGAAAAAATCGGCTGACGACCTTGCTGAAAAACTGGCGAAGCAGCGGCCAGGCGGACAGCAGGCAACTACTCAACCTGCTCACCGACAACAGCATCGCCGACGACCTGCATTTGCCCGATACCGGGGTTGGCCTAGCCCTGGAACGCTGTCTCTCGCCTATTTTTATCGAAGCCGATGGCTACGGCACCTGTTCGTCGACGGTAATCGCCGTGGATCGAGAACAGCAGGTGAAATTTCACGAACGCAGCTTTTATTTTCCCACCCCGCGGGACGTGGTCTTCCAGTTCGCACTCGAGCCTGCCGGACGGAACTATTAACCCGGCAATCAAATAGATCGTCCTGATCTATTTGATTGTCGCCCGCGAAACTCTGGCGCAGATGCGCGGATCTGCTGGTATTTCGCGGCCTCGCGCCGGCCCGAGGCCGGCGGTGGGCCCATCCATGTGCCACTATTAACCCGCCAAGGTTTATTGCCGGTTAATAGTTTGGGGTTGTAAACGGAAAGCCCCGAAATCAATGCATACGGGCGGGACGCAACAGGCGGGTAATACCGGCCTGTTGCAACATTTCTTCCACCGCGCTGTTGATTTCGTCAGCGTCGGTCATGGTCATGACCTTTTCCAACAAGGCTTCCGCCTGCACCATGGTAATGCTGCGAATTACCGATTTCACCTTGGGCAAGTTGGTGGCGTTCATGGACAGCACGTCGTAGCCCATGGCCGCCAACAACACGGCCGCACCGGGGTCGCCGGCCATTTCGCCACAGATTGTCACCGGTGTGCCTTCGGCGTGGGCTTCGGACACAATGAGCTGCAAGGCTCGCAGCACCGCCGGATGGAAGGAATGGTATAGGTCGGCGACCCGGGCGTTGTTGCGATCGACGGCCAGCAGGTATTGAGTGAGGTCGTTACTGCCCACGGACAGGAAATCGCAGCGGACCGCCAGCTCCCGTACCTGATAGACCGCCGCGGGCACTTCCACCATGACCCCGATGGGTGGCAACTCGATTTGATGCCCTTCTTCCAAGAGTTCGTGGAAGGCGCGATACACCAGGGTTTGTGCCACCTCCAATTCCGATATGCTGGTGATCATCGGCAGCATGATACGCAGGTTGTTGAAACCTTCGCTGGCCTTCAGCATGGCGCGCACCTGGGCCAGAAAAATTTCCGGATGGTCCAGGGTAACGCGAATACCGCGCCAACCGAGAAAGGGGTTGTCTTCCTCAATGGGAAAGTAGGGCAGGCTTTTGTCGCCGCCGATATCCAGCGTGCGCATGGTAACCGGGTGCGGGGCAAAGGCTTCCAGTTGTTCGCGATAAATCACCCGCTGTTCTTCTTCGGAGGGGAAGCGGTCGCGCAGCAGAAAAGGAACTTCGGTGCGGTACAGACCCACCCCTTCCGCGCCGCGCTCCAGGGAGCGAAACACATCCGCCATCAGCCCGGTGTTCACCCACAGGGGCACGCGGTGATGATCCAGGGATTCACAGGGTAAATCCTTGAGCGCATCCAACCCTTTAACCAGTTGTTGCTCTTCCTGGTAAATGGCGTTGTAGCGCTTGCGCAGTTCGTCGCCGGGGTCGCTGTAGACAATGCCGTTGTAGCCGTCCACCACCAATTCCCGGCCGTCTAATTGTTTATAGGGCAGATCGATGGCGCCCACGATGGTGGGTATGCCCATGGCGCGGGCGAGGATGGCCACATGGGAATTGTGCGAGCCCTTACGCGATACCAGGCCAAGTAAATGCCCCTTGGGAACCTCCCCCAACATGGCCGCGGTCAGCTCTTCGCCCACGAGAATGGAATCCTCCGGGTAGGCGCGGCTTTCGCGGGAAGATTCTTGCAAGTGCAATAGCACCCGTCGACCCAGATCCAGTACATCGGCGGCGCGCTCGCGCAAATAACCGTCCTGCATACTGGAAAAATTCAATTCGTGCTCGAGAATGACTTCGCTCCAAGCGTAGGCCGCGCAAACGCCCTGCCTGATGCGTTCCGTGACTTCGCCGGCCAGGGAGGAATCGTCCAGCATGCTCAGATAGGCATCGAACAAGGCCTGCTCCTCGCGATTCAGGCGGGATTTAAGCTGATCGCCCAATTCCTTGATTTCGCCCCGAGTGACCGCCAGACAGTGCTTGAAGAACACCACCTCGGCATCCACATCCTCGACCGCCCGAAAGGGTACCGCATGCAAATCGGCCATGGGTGTAATGACCACCCCCGTGCCCATGGCCACGCCCGGCGCCCCGGCAACACCGGCAAATTTTGCTTCGACCGCCTGCTGGCCGATGCGGGTCAATACCCCGGTGGCTTCCGCGTGGGCAATCACCGCCGCCAACTGAGCCGATAAGGTTACCAGGAAGGCTTCCTCGCCCTCGTCAAAGCGGCGGCGCTCGGCCTGCTGCACCACCAACACGCCCAGGACAATACGGTGGTGGATGATCGGCACCCCCAGGAAGGCGTTGTAACGCTCCTCCCCGGTTTCGGGAAAGTATTGGAAACTCGGATGGGATTCGGCGTCATCCAGATTGATGGGTTCTTCCCGCACCACGACCCAGCCAATCAGACCTTCGCGCGGCCCGAGCCGCACCTTGCCCACGGCGTCCTGGTTCAAGCCGTCGGTGGCCATAAGCAAGTATTTGCCATCGCCATCGCGCAGGTACACCGAACACACTTCGGTGGCCATGGCCGCCTTCACGCGAGTGACAATAATATCCAGGACCGTCTTCAGATCGCGGGCGGCGTTAACTTCCTGAACGATGTTGCGAAGTGATTGCAACATACAGCCTAGCCTCTCTGGCCAAGCGTGCGAACCGGCGACACAGACAGTACATTGTCGACCGGCGAGGTGCCGTCCGGATGCGTTTGATCCAGATGCTTCTGATCCAAATGTTTCTGATAGTGGAAAAAGGGCGTGGCTAGCTCTTTGAGGGCGCGGCGATAAACATCGCGCTTGAAGGCCACCACCTTGTTCAGGGGGTACCAATAGCTCACCCAGCGCCAGTCGTCGAACTCCGCGCTGCTGGAACGATCGAGGCGAATCCTGCTGTCGGTGGAGATATGCCGCAGTAGAAACCACTTCTGCTTTTGACCAATGCACAAGGGTTTGGACTTGTGCCGGATAAGTTGGCGAGGCAGCCGGTAGCGCAGCCAGCCACGGGTACAGGCCAGGACTTCCACGTCCGCTTCCACCAGTCCTACTTCCTCGTGAAGCTCCCGGTAAAGCGCGGCTTCCGGGGCTTCGTTGCGCTGAATACCACCCTGCGGGAATTGCCAG
This sequence comes from Cellvibrionaceae bacterium, assembly GCA_040880205.1. Classification (GTDB taxonomy): domain Bacteria; phylum Pseudomonadota; class Gammaproteobacteria; order Pseudomonadales; family Cellvibrionaceae; genus WACF01. The sequence continues at coordinate 26,972 of JBBDIU010000030.1, read as the reverse complement.
GCATCGTGACCGCCCACCCGCCGAGCCCAGAGTATTTGGCCTTGTGGGTTAGCCAGAACTATTCCCACATTGGCGCGGAAGCCTTCCGCATCTATCACAACTCACTCCTCTAATCCCGGTGGGTTGATCTCACGGAACCTTCGACGATGCATCGGCGCGTCGCTTTCACCAATGGCGAAAGCGCTTCAGGTGCCGCAGATAACTGCTGCCATATTAATTACCTGTTTCTACCTTTGACAAACGTGCCGACAAAGTGCCGCTGGAGTCAGTGCCAGCGCGCGCCGGGATCGGCGGCAGTGGTTCGCGCCGTGCGCCCGCATCGGACGGCATTTGTTCGCGCGAACTGATCAATACAGGTGGCCTCGATTCCCACTGTATACCACAACCAGCGCCGGTATGCAGCGTTCCGTACAAAGTGCCGGGCACTATTGTCCCAATCGTCGGCGCATTTCAATTGAGCAGAGACCCGATTTCCACAGGATCGGCGGCAAGTCCACAAATTCGGCAGCTTATTATCTACTTCTTATACGCGCCAGTGTAAAATCCGTGGGTTTAGGCAGCCAACGCGGGCACGAAAGTCGTAAATAGCATAATGAGTGAATAGTGAGCCTAGTTCTTTTTGATCTCGACAACACCTTGATCGCCGGCGACAGCGATCACTTGTGGGGACAGTTTCTGGTCGAACAAGCCTTCGTGGACGTGACTGCCTACCGCCGGCAAAACGACGAATTTTATCGCGATTATCAACGCGGTGAACTCGACATTGCAGCTTATCTGCGGTTTGCCCTGGCTCCCTTGCGCCAATTCAGCCTGGAACGACTCGCCGAGCTACACCAGCGGTTTTTGCAAGAAAAAATCGAGCCTCTGCGGCTGCCGCAGGCCGAAGCGTTGATTAGCAAGCACAAAAACAGCGGCGACATGTTGGCCATCATCACATCCACCAATCGGTTTGTTAGCGAGCCCATCGCCCGGTTGTTGGGCATAGATCACCTGTTGGCCACGGAACTGGAAATCACGGCCGGCCGATATACCGGCAACATTGTCGGCGTGCCGTGTTACAAGTCGGGGAAAATCACTCACCTGAGACATTGGCTGGAAACCCAGCAACAGGACATGCGGGGAAGCTATTTTTATAGTGATTCCATCAATGACCTTCCGTTGCTGGAGAAGGTCGACAACCCCGTCGCCGTGGACCCCGACTCCGGTCTCGAAAAACATGCCCGGCGGGAGGGCTGGCCGATATTGCACTTGAGGGGTGGCGACTGATGAATCGCTCGACGCAAACATTTTCCCAACCCCAACGCACAACTCTTGTGGGTGTGCTTTTCCTTGCAGTGCTTGGCTTGAGCGCCTGCGACAACCAAGGCGCTGACACCGCGCCACCGCACACCGCGGCGCCGGCAACCGCTGATGCTGAAGACCCGGTCCTGGCCCAAACCAGCGCCGGCGTCTGGCTGCGCGGCATTGCCATTCTCGAGGCCAGCCTCGCTGAAGCGCAAATCCTGGCGGACGCCGTGCAAGCCCTGCTCGACAATCCCACTGAGGACAACCTGAACACGGCGCGCCTCGCTTGGCGCCGCAGCCACGACGCCTACAATGAATTCGATCTGTTCACGGCGCTGGGAGACAGTAACCCTGGGTTGTTCGGCACCATGATGGAATACGATTTCCCCGTCGACGCCTGGCCGATTCAACCCGGCTATCTGGATTACTACGATGTTTATACCCACAGCGGCATCGTCAATGACATCGCCATGCCGCTAACCGCCGACACTCTACGACAGCAACACGGATTTACCGATACCAGCGACGTAAGCCTCGGTTTTCACGCGCTCGAATACCTGCTGTGGGGAGAAAACGGCGAACGGTCGGTGGACGATTACAGTCAGGCAACTCTCGATTCCGCCCAGCAATCAGCCGACTTACGACCGGTCGACCTGCCCAACAATCGCCGGCGAACACTGCTCACCTTGCTCGTCAACCTGCTGGTTGACGACATTGAGCGCTTCAAACAGGCGGTCGAAAATCCCAGCGGGCTCCTGCGCGGCAGCTACCTGTCCTTGCAGCCAGCGAGCCGACTGGCGCTTATGCAAGGGGCCGGTCACACACTGTTAAATCGCCATCGTGATCAACTGCAAGCACAACTGGGGCCGAGCGAGGGCGCCACACCGGAACAATCAGAAGGACTGATCCACAATCCCTTCGCCGGCGGCATCCCCAACGCTCTGGCTCACAGCCTATTAACCCTGGAAGAAGTGCTATTGAGTGAGAACGGATTCGGTGAGTGGGCAATCGACGATGAGGAACAGCGAACCATTGCGCAAGAAAAACTGGCTCAGCTACGCGTCCAACTGCTGTCCTGGAACGACCAAGCCTGGCCGCCGGAAGAAGAACAAGCTGCGGCTATCATCGAAACGCTGACCGAACTGGCCGAACTCTTTGCCCCAGAACATCTTTGATTAGTCGCTAGTCGCTAAAATTTTCGCGCGGCACTTTTCCAATCGTCAAACCTTCCCTATCGGTTTCGACTAGAGACTAGTGATTAGCGACTTTTATTCTTCTTCTACTGCCGCGCGGTAACCATCGGCATCCAACGCGTCGTCCAACTCGCCCAGGTCGCTAGGCTTGACCTTGAAAAACCAGCCGTCGTCGTAGGGTGAACTGTTAACGGTTTCCGGCGACTCTTCCAAGGCTTCATTCACCGCAATGACTTCACCGGATACCGGGGAAAAAATGTCCGACGCGGCTTTCACTGATTCCACCACACCGGCTTCCTCGCCAACGCTCACATCACTGCCTACCTCGGGTGTTTCCACGTAAACCACATCACCGAGACTTTCCTGGGCATGATCACTAATCCCAATTGTCACGGTGCCGTCACTTTCGACCCGCGCCCACTCGTGACTGGGCAGGTATTTCAAATCGCTGCGAAATTCACTCATTGCTGGATTGTCCTCGATTGTATGTGAGATGTAAGACGTGAGATGTGAGATGAAAAAAATTCTTAATTGTTTCTACATCTTACAATTCACATCTCACAACTCACAACTCACGTCTCACGTCTCACGTCTCACGTCTCACGTCTCACGTCCCCAGATTAAACCAACTTCCTGCCATTGCGTACAAAGCAGGGTTTTACCACTTCCACTTCCATCTGTTTGTTACGCACGTCCACCAGACAACGATCGCCCACCTCGACCGGGACTCGCGCCATTGCTATGGATAACCCCAGCGTCGGGGAGAAAGTTCCGCTGGTTATCTCGCCGGTTGTCTCGATTCCCGGCACATGCACCACTTGTTGGGAGCGTAGCACACCGCGCTCGCGCAATACCAAGCCTACCAGGCGCTGCTTTGGCCCTTGCACCTTTTCCCCCTCCACCGCCTCGCGACCGACGAATTCACGATCCGCCGGTTCCCAGGCGATGGTCCATCCCATGTTGGCAACCAGCGGAGAAACATGCTCGTCCATTTCATGGCCGTACAGGTTCATGCCGGCTTCCAGGCGCAAGGTATCGCGCGCGCCGAGACCGCAGGGTTCGACCCCCACCTTGCCCAGCGCTTGCCAGAAACCGACCACCTCGCCGTGCGGCATGATGATTTCGAGGCCATCCTCACCGGTGTAGCCAGTGCGGGCAAAAAACCCTACGCCTTCCATACAGGCCTGGAAATTCTTCAGTTCGTGCAACCGTGCGGCATGGTCGGGCAGGACCTCGGACACCTTCTCGATCGCTTGCGGACCCTGCACCGCCAGCATACTGAGCTCGTCTCGCTCAGTAATTGTGACGTCGAAACTCCGGACTCGGCTCCGCATCCATTCCAGGTCACGATCACGGGTGGCGCAATTCACGACCGTCCGGTACCAGCTTCCCAACCGGTAAACGATCAGGTCGTCGATGACCCCGCCCTGTTCGTTGAGCATGGCTGTGTAGAGCGCTTTACCCTCCACGCTGGCGAGCTTTGCCACATCGTTGGCCAACAAGTAGCGCAAATACTCTCGCGCCTGGGGGCCACTTATGTCGACGATGGTCATATGCGATACGTCGAACATTCCGGCGCCCGCACGGACCGCGCGGTGTTCGTGCAATTGCGAACCATAGTGCAGCGGCATGTCCCAGCCGCTAAAATCAACCAGCTTGGCACCCAATGCACGGTGTTGATCGTAGAGTGCTGTGTGTTGCCCCATGGAGTGAACGCCCGAGATTGTCAGAAGCGCGCATTCTACTGATAGCACCCAACACTGGGAAGTGGGGAGTGGGAAGTGGGGAGTCGGATGGGGAGCGCGCAACATGCAGGGGCGTTACGGGTCCATGGAGACGGGGCGCACGCGCCACATTGATAAACGAGGCGGAACAACGATGAATAAATGGCTCAAGCGCGGTTTGATAGCGGTGGCGTCGATTCTGGTGATACTGGTACTTGTGGTGCTGTCGCTGCCCTTCGTCATTGATCCCAACAGCTTCAAGGGGCCGCTGGAGCGTGCGGCAATGGGGCAAAACATTCGGTTGAACCTGGAAGGCCCGATCAGTTGGCAGTTCTATCCGCAGCTCGGTTTGTCGTTGGAGGGTGTGGTGGTGGCGCCGTTGGCGCAACCCGATACGCCGGTGGCCCAAGCCGACAGAGGCACTGCGGCGGTAGCGCTTATCCCACTGTTTTCCGGCCAGGTGCTGGTCGACGAACTGGTGCTGGATAGCCTCGCGGTTAATCTGATTGTGGATGAACAGGGCGTGGGGAACTGGGAGTCGCTGGGCAAGCGAGACCAACAGGCCATCGAAACACCGGAGGAAAGTACGGCGGAGGACCAGGGCGAATTGAACCTGTCCGTGCAGCGCATCGCCATCAACAATGCCTCACTCAACTACCAAGACCGGCGCACGGGAGAAAGCGCCCAATTGCGCGACTTAACGGTGCAACTGCGCGACGTCAATCTCGACAATCGGCTGTTTCCCTTGGCAATCGGTGCCGCCATCAGCCATTCAACGCTGCCGAACCCCTTGCGGTTTCGCTTCGATGGTCACCTTAAAGTTAACAGTGCCTTGGACAGCTTCACATTAGAGGACGGTGAACTGAGCGCAGTCGTGCCGAATGCCACGGATGCCGAACTCACCGCCACCCTGGCGGGAGAGGCGAGCTTGCAGCCGGAACTCGCCTATCGCGTTCGAATCGCGATTGAACCTTTTAACGCCAAAGCCCTGCTCGACGCACTGGGACAAACCCTATCTCCAACCGCGGATCCCGCCGCCTTGACCGATGTGGCCTTTGTCGCTGAAATCAGCGGCACGGACAGCACGATCACCAGCGACGAACTGACCCTCACCCTCGACGATACCCGAGTAACAGGATCGGTGGGGGCCGCGCTGGCCGATGCTGCAGCGCCCACCATAACCCTGGAGCTGACCGGCGATGCGATTAACGTGGATCGCTACCTGGCCCCAGCGGAAGCGGAAGCCCTCGCGGCAACTCCCTCGCCCCAAGCCAACGACGCTTCACCCTTGCCGCTCGACAGCCTGCGGGCAATTAACCTGAATCTCACGGTTACCATGGACCAGTTCGTCGCCATGGATATGCCCGTTACCCAGGCGCGCGTGGCTGTTACGGGCAATAACGGGCTGTGGCAACTGACCGACCTGAGCGCCAATTTTTATCAGGGCACTTTGCGCAGCGAAGGGCAGCTGGATGCACGCCCGGCCCGAGGCGATACCGCCACCCTGCGGATTTCCGCGCGCATGGATCAACTTTCGCTCCAACCTTTATTAACCGATCTGGCCGAGTTCGGAGACTTGAGCGGCGTACTCAGCGGCGAATTGCAAGCGGAAACCCGGGCGGCTACCAGTGGGCAGCTATTGGAAAACCTTACCGCCGCCTTCGTGTTCACGAGTCCGGAATTAACGTTCCAGGGTGTCAACGCTGAATATTTTTACTGCCAAATGGCGACCCAGCTCAATGATGGCGACATGCCCGACGCTCAATGGCCGTCCCGCACGCGCATTTCGGAAGTCGAAGGGCAGCTGACCTTTAACCAACAGCGCCTCACCATTGCCAATATGATCGCCTACGTCGAAAACCTGGTGCTGACCGCCAACGGTTACCTGGATTTGCGGGAAAACGATTATCGCGTTCGCGCACCCATGCGCTTGGCCCAGCAACGAACCAGCGCGTCCGGGTGTTTGATCGAAAGCAATTTCCTGCAGAACCGTCAGGTGGACGTGCTAGGCTGCCGTGGTCCCCTGGACGAATTGGACTTTGGGGAACAGTGCCGACTGGACAGCGGTGCGGTTGCCGACCTGGCCCGGCAAGCCGTGCGTTACAACGTGGAAAAACGCACTGACGAGAAAAAAGAGGAAGTCCGGGAAGAATTGCAAGACCGGCTGCGCGAACGCTTGGGAAGCGATGATGACGATGACAATAGCGGCCGCAGGATTTTGCGCGACTTGTTGAACCGGTAACGTGCAACCAGGCAGTATGTCGGCAATGGCTTTATGTCAGGCCAACGACATCGGCATCGTGGGCAGCTATTTGACTTTGTCCTCCGATTAAACTTTGTCCACCGCTAAGGGCTTTCGAACGTGCTAGAGGCTTTCGAACGCGCTAAGGGCTTTTCAAATCGATAATGGCTTTTGACTTTTCCACCGCCGTGCTGAACTGGTTTCAACAACACGGCCGCACCCATCTGCCCTGGCAGCAAGGCATCAATGCCTACCGGGTGTGGCTATCCGAAGTCATGTTGCAACAGACCCAGGTCAGCACCGTTATTCCTTACTTCGAGACATTCACCCACAAGTTTCCCGCCGTGGAAGATTTGGCGGCCGCGCCGCTGGACGAAGTCCTGCACCTGTGGACCGGACTGGGCTACTACGCCCGTGCCCGCAACCTACATGCCTGTGCCCAGAAGATGGTAAACGAACACAGCGGCGAATTTCCGCAATCAGTGGAAGCACTGGCCGCCCTGCCGGGCATTGGCCGCTCCACAGCCGGGGCTATTTACAGCCTCACGTGGGATCGACCGGCGGCCATTCTGGACGGGAACGTCAAACGGGTATTGGCCCGCTTTTACGCGGTGGAGGGCTGGCCGGGACAAACAGCGGTGGCCACCAGACTCTGGTCGCTGGCGGAAGAAAACACGCCCCCCGAGGACAATGCCCGCTACACCCAGGCCATGATGGACCTTGGCGCCACCGTCTGTAGCCGCGGTCGACCACTGTGCTCCGCGTGTCCTTTGCAAGGCCATTGCCGCGCTTACGCCCAGGGCAACCCCGAGCACTACCCGGGTAAAAAACCCAGGAAAGTCATGCCCGTCAGGCAGGTGCAAATGCTCATGGTGCAAAATCCCCAGGGCGACATACTGCTGGAACAACGCCCTCCCCATGGAATTTGGGGCGGCCTGTGGAGTTTTCCAGAGCTGGCGCCGGGCGCCGATCCCCTCGATTACGCGCTCGATCGCACCGGCCGGCCCACCCTCACCGAAACCTGGGCCACACACCGCCACACATTCAGCCATTACCATCTGGACATTACTCCCGTATGGTTGCAGCTCGACACTATGTCCCATAGCATCATGGCCGACGACCGCCTGATCTGGTACAACCCTCATCAACCTTCGAGCGTCGGCCTGGCCGCCCCGGTCAAACGCCTGCTCGGTCGGTTGGCGGAACGCACACAGCAACCCTGTTTGGTTTAACTCACACACTCGCTTTCCCACAATAGGTTTATCGCCCCATGCCCCGCACCGTATTTTGCCGCCGCTACCAGAAAGAAATGGAAGGACTGGAACAGCCCCCCATGCCGGGCCCCAAGGGGCAAGACTTGTACGACAATGTCTCCAGGCAAGCCTGGCAGGACTGGATGGCCCACCAGACCATGCTGATCAATGAAAAGCGCCTGAACATGATGGACATGACCGCCCGCACCTACCTGCAAGAGCAGATGCAGAAGTTCTTCAGTGGCGAAGAAGTGGACAGGGCGGAAGGCTATGTGCCGCCGGAGCAATAAGAGCAATACTCGCGGCGTGCTTTCTTGACTCCACGCCCGCTATCACGTTTAATACGCGGCCTCTTCGCCCTAGGAATTCAGTTACTTAGGGCTCTTTTGTTGTACTTGTATTAGCACTTGCTAGTAGTACCTGCGCCCAGATAGCTCAGTCGGTAGAGCAGGGGACTGAAAATCCCCGTGTCGGTGGTTCGATTCCGCCTCTGGGCACCATACTTCTTTAGCGGAACCCGCTAAGCACCACCTGCCTCGCACTCTACAACCTGCCGTAGGAATCGAACCACAGTGGTTAGATGGGTTGAGCACATCCTTGTGCTCAAGGCTTCGCCCAGCTCGCAGGCGAGCTGCCCAAATTCGTTCCAGACGAATTTGTCCGCCGGTCGTGCCAAGCGGTTGGTATGTGGCGCATGTCGAGCGGGTTCTATCGTAGGACTAAATTGTCGGGAGCAATTTAGGGCAGCCGTTAGGCTGCGCGGAGCGCGAAGGCCAGGGATGGCCTGAGTCTATCGAACCACAATGGTTAGATGGGTTGAGCACATCCCTGTGCTCAAGGCTTCGCCCAGCTCGCAAGCGAGCTGCCCAAATTCGTTCCAGACGAATTTGTCCGCCTCTGAGCAACAATAACTCTCTGTATTCTAAGAACTTATTAACGCACTGCTTAGGCATCAGTCTCCCCCATGCTCACAAAGTGACTAAAGCTGATTTTGTGCGCTAGTTGCGGGCTTTGGCTTTTGGAGAACAGTTCTTATATCCTACGCGAGTCCATAGAGACAGCGCATCGAGGTACGCAGAATGAACCACGCAGATAGACCCAAGAGCTTGCCCGAAATCCAGTTGGATCAATTGCTGCGCGAGCTAGAATCGGACGAAGGCCGGAAGCGTATAGGGGATGAAGCGTACAAGGAAGCCAAAGCCGCTGAGAAGCGGAAGTCCATCCAATCCAACCCACCTAAACGCTGACGGTCGTGTCTAGACCGCAATTCTTCCTGGTCGCTGGCCCGAACGGCGCGGGCAAATCCACGCTCACTCTTTCCCTCAAAAACCGCTTCCCCAGCGTGGAGGTAGTGGACCCTGATGCCATTGCGAAACGAATTACCGGGTCATTCTTAACCGTCGATCAGGAGCAACTTTCAGCGGGACGGAAGACGTTGGATCTCGTGAGTGGCCATATCCGCAATGGTCAGCCTGTCATGGTTGAATCCACGATTTCAGGATCTACGTACCTGAAGATGGTCGAGACAGCCAAAGACGCCGGATTCCGTACGGTTTTTATTTATGTGGCCTTGAAAAGTGCCGAGCTCAGTGCCGAACGGGTCGCGAAGCGGGTCAGCCTGGGCGGACATGCGATTCCGCTGGAAGATGTAAAACGACGGTATCCTCGATCTCTGAACAATCTAAAGCGCTACATTAGAGCATTCGAGAGCGCTCATATTTACGACAATAGCAACCGATACAAGTGGGTAGCAGCCTACCGAAACGGCCACATCCATAAGCTGGCGGACGATGCTCCAGCGTGGCTAAGAGCTTATCTTCCGTAATATATAAGGCGCGATAAAATAAGCTACGCGCCGTATCCCCACAATCTCGTCGTTTTCGTCACAACCAACCAGCCATCCTTTTCCTACCGCGAAGTTCTGTAATAGGCACGCAATTCCTGATTTCCAAGGAAATATGCGCAAATCTGTGGAAGATTTGGAGGGGGACTAAAAATCCCCATGTCGGTGGTTAGATGGAACCGATAGGCTGCGCGGAGCGCGAAGGCCACGGACGAGCGTGTAGACGCACAAGTGTCGCGGGAGACAGGAAGTCGGGAGCGGCCCGACTGAGTCCATCGAACCACATGCCCCATGAATTGTGCTTCGGGTGCGTAGATTATGCGTTTGGCGCTTACATTTTTGTTATGCTTCGGCACTGGCGGTCTAGAGGCAACTGACAAGATCGGGCAAGGAGCTCGGTAACATTCAGGTTGAGCAATACGCGGATACGGTGGATGAACAGCGCGGTTCAGAAAAAACAGATTCTTATTCTGGGTATGCACCGCAGTGGCACGTCGCTGGTGGCGAATCTGGTGGCGCATAGTGGTATTTCTGTTGGTGATGAGCTGGTGAAAGCCAGTGCCTCGAATGTGGATGGACATTACGAGGACAAGGCCATCGTGGAACTGAATGAGGAGATCCTGGGCCGTGCGGGGTTTCGTTGGGATGAGCCGCCGAGTTATCAACAGGCCCTGGCATTGGACGAAGGCTGTGTTGAGAAATTTCAACGCTATGTGAATGCGCGATCCCGGCAAAGCGAAACGTGGGCGGCGAAGGATCCGCGGCTGTCGCTTACTATTCCCATCCTGCATCCTTTGCTTTCAAACCCGCACTACATAGTCTGCTACAGGAACGAAAACGCCGTTGCTGAATCGCTGGGCAAGCGCGACGGCTTTTCAACGTCATTTTCTGTGGGACTTAAAAAACGGTATGATGACGGCATCGCGCAATTTTTTGCGGCGAATCCTGATGTACCGTGTCTCCCTGTGGAATACGATAATCTGCTCAACAATCCTCGGGACACCGTTACAAAACTTTACGAGTTCATGGGCGTCGAGGCTTCAGCGGATTTTATTGATGAGGCGGCCCAGAAAATCCGGTCGCGAAGCGACATACAGCAGTCGAGCTTGCAACAGTTGCGATCGGCCCGAAACCACCAGCTTCGAAAGCTGGTCTCCAATCCTCTGAGAATTCTTACGCCGCCTTTTTGGCGACGCTTTATGAAGCTTAACAGGCGCTATAAACGCAGCTTAAACCGGAGTAACGCCCGATAGGCCGGACCAATAACCAGTCTGGCGTATCCTTCGCACCCAATCCACCGGGGCAGGCACTAAAAGAGGCGACCCTGGCTACGGTCGGCAGCCGGGCAGCGAACAACTGGCCCGGACCCTATCGGATCGGAACTATTCCACCGCAAAGAAGACTACTGAACCCGTACATCCAGATAAGAAGAAGGCGCTTATGAAAAAACCAGTTTGTTTATCATCCATTTTGCTGTTTTTTGTCCTGCAGGCTTGTGTGGCCGAGGACGGTTATCGGGTCGAGACGGTGGTGGAAGGCATCGCTGTGCCCTGGGGCATGGTGTGGCTGCCCGACGGGGACATGCTGGTCTCCAACCGAAGTGGCGAATTGTACCGGGTGCGGGATGGCGAAATCGCCGGCACTATTGGCGGCCTGCCAGAAGTGCATGTGAACGGCCAGGGCGGCTTGCTGGATTTGGAATTGCACCCTGATTATGCCGAAAACGGCTGGCTGTATATTTCTTACTCAAGCCCCGAAGGCGAAGGCAGCGGCAGCCATACGGCGCTAATGCGGGCCAAACTGGACGGGGACCAACTTGTTCAGTCCGAGACCTTGTATAAAGCCAGCCCCAACACCCGGCGGGGGCAGCATTACGGCAGCCGCATTGAGTTCGATGATCAGGGCTACCTGTATTTTTCCATCGGCGAGCGTGGCGCGCGCGATGAAAACCCGCAGGATCTGAGCCGCGACGGTGGCAAGGTATACCGCCTGCACGACGACGGGCGAGTGCCGGAGGACAACCCCTTCGTGGGCAGAGAAGATGCCATTGCGGCAATTTACTCCTACGGCCACCGCAATCCGCAAGGCATGGCCAAGAACCCGGAAACAGGTGAGATTTGGATTCACGAACACGGCCCGCGCGGTGGCGACGAGGTAAACATTGTCAAGCCCAGCGCGAACTACGGCTGGCCAATTTTGAGTTACGGTATTAACTACAGCGGCACTGAGTTTGCCGAAGGCACCGAGCGCGAAGGTTATCAATCGCCAACGTGGTATTGGGATCCATCCATTGCGCCATCGGGAATGACCTTCGTCACCAGCGATAAGTACCCCGACTGGCAGGGGGATATACTGGTGGGCTCGCTGAAGTTCCGCTATCTGGTGTTGGCCCACGTGCAGGGCAACGAGATTCCCAGCGCGGAAGTGATGTTCGAGGACATCGGTCGGGTACGCAACGTACGCCAGGGCCCTGACGGTTTTATCTACGTGGCCACCGAGGGCAACGGTATCGTGCGCATCGTGCCGGAAAGTTGAGCGCTATGGCGGGCACTCAAGTTCGGGAAGCGCTGGCCGCACACAGTTGCGGCCGCTGTTTTTGGCCACATACATAGCGGCATCGGCACGCCGGATGGTGTCCGAAAACAATTCGCCAGCGCGATGAACAGCGACCCCCGCGGACAAGGTTATTGGTGAATGACAACCGTCCGCCTCCACATCCAGGTTCGCCACCAATTCGCGAAGCTGTTCCATTTTGTACATCGCGCCATTTAAGTCCGTATAGGGCATTATCAATAAAAATTCCTCACCGCCGAATCGGGCAAAGTGATCGATTTTGCGAATATGTGTATCAATAGCGTTAGCGACCCGGATCAATACCAGGTCGCCCACCGCGTGTCCAAAACTGTCATTGATGCGTTTGAAGTGATCGATATCGATAACCGCCAAACTGAAACTACCCTGGCCACGCACGCTGCGCTCGCATTCCTCTTGCAGTATTCCCAGAATGTACCGCCTGTTGAAAATTCCCGTCAGTTCATCGCGATTGACCAGGTCGGCAATGGTCCCCAAAGCACGGTTGAGATCGTTGTTCCTTGCCTCCAGTACTCGGTGCAAACCACTGATGTAACCTCCTATGAGCGATACCTGCAAGGTGGCAAAGAAAAATGCCAGCAATACAATGCTGTCACCCACCAGATTGGTGCGCTGTGGGGCAAACATAAACAAGAGCGCAACAACACTGAGATAGGCTGCGTACATCAGTAGCCCGGCAGTAACCGAGCGACGGGTGTTCAAACCGAGAATGCCAAAGATCATTGGCACCAGAGCCAGCAACAGAAAGGCAGTCCGCGCCTGGGGGCCATCGATGAAATAGAGGGCCAATAGCCCGGGCAACACCGAACACAGTATCTGCTCCATGGTCATGTCCGGCCTGGAGAGACGCAAATTCAGGCCGCTCAGGATCAGGCCGAGGAACACAGCGTTGGTAACAAACACGACTACCAAGTAGACCACGACGACCCAACCGGGCATCAAACCGGCCAGATAGCAAGCCAGCACCAAGATCAGCGTACAGGCATAGGAGCCCAGACCCATCATGGAACGGCGTAGTCGCAATGTCTGCTTATGTTGTTGTTTTTCGAGCTCTGTTGTCATTGCTTGCCCTGATCATGGCCGCACAGTCAGCCTTTTTGAGTGTAGCACCCGCGGCCTGGCAGCTCGGAGGACATCCGACCAAAGCTGGGATAAAATGGCCGACCTGTTGCCCTGGACATACACCCCAGCCGCAATTCGTAACGAGGTCCCATAACACTATGCCCACTTCCCGGGGCGCGTCCATCGTGGTGTGTGCGCTTTACAAATTTGTCGGGCTTCCCGACTATTCGGATTTTCGCCAGCCACTGCTCAATATCATGGAACAGCAAACCGTGCGCGGCACCCTCTTGCTGGCCAGGGAAGGGATTAACGGCACTATCGCCGGCAGTCGCCAAGGGGTGGATTGTGTGCTCGCCTGGTTGCGCCGCGAGCCGCGACTGGCGGACCTTGATTGCAAGGAATCCTATACGGACGCACCACCTTTCAAGCGCAGCAAGGTAAAGCTGAAGAAGGAAATCGTCACCATGGGCGTGGAAGGCATCGATCCACAGAGCGTGGTCGGCACCTATGTGGAACCCAAAGACTGGAACCTATTGATCAGTGAGCCCGACGTCGTCCTCGTCGATACCCGCAACGCCTACGAAGTGGAGGTGGGCACCTTTAAAAATGCACTCAATCCAAACACGACGACGTTTCGCGAATTCCCCGATTATGTGAAGGAAAACCTGGATCCGAGCAAACACAAGAAAGTCGCCATGTTTTGCACCGGCGGCATTCGCTGCGAAAAATCCACCGCCTATTTAAAGGAGCAAGGCTTTGCCCAGGTATTCCATCTGAAAGGCGGAATTCTCAAATACCTGGAAGAGGTGCCCGAAGAGGAAACTCTGTGGCAAGGCGAATGCTTTGTATTTGACGACCGGGTAACCGTGAATCACAAATTGGAAAAAGGCGATTACGATCAATGCTTCGCCTGCCGATTGCCGATTACCGAACATGACAAAGCCAGCGATAAGTATCAGGCCGGCATCAGTTGTCCTTATTGTTACGACAGCCTCTCAGCCGAGCAAAAGGCGAATTTTGCCGAACGGGAAAAACAGATGCGCCTGGCAAAACAACGCGGCGAAGAACACATTGGTGCGGAAGCCGCCGCTACCTTGGAGCAACGGCGCCAAGCCAAGCGGGCAAAGCGGCAGGGACAGGAACAGGGGGCGCAGCAGCAATGATCACAGAAAGCCAGCTGAAGCTTGGTGGTGATGTCGCGATTATTTTCCTCGTGCTTTTTTGATGGTGTCGTAGGCTTTTTGAATTTCTTGGGAACGCTCCGTGGCCGCCTGCACCATGTCGTCCGGCACGCCCTGACCCATCAATTTATCGGGGTGGTATTCGCTCATTAATTTACGATAAGCCTTTTTAATCTCCGCGTCGCTGGCGGTTTCATTCACTCCCAGCGCCTGGTAGGCCAGGGTCAAACTATCGGCCGTAGGCGCGTGGCCCGCCCCAAAGGCATTCTGCGCCCTGATCATGCGCAGTAATTGCTCGAAGGCCAAGCGAGAAATACCCAGTCCGTCGGCGACCTGACTCAGCACCCGTTCCTCACTTTCATCAAAACGGCCGTCCGCCAGCGCCACATTAACCAGATAAACCAGCAACAACTGCACAAGGTTGGGATGACGGCCGCAAACGCGCCGAAATTCCTGTAACTGACTCTGAATGTCGAAACCGGACGCAGCGCCCTGCTTGAACAAACTAATGGCTTCACGACGATGCGTCGCATTCAGATTCATCTGCGCCATGTACTGTTCGGTTTGTTTTATTTCCGCTTCCGAAATGCGACCGTCGGCCTTGGCGAGACGGCCGAGGAGGGTAAAGACCGTTTTAAAAAAACATTCCTGAATAAGCAGCCGCTGTTCCGGCGAAGCGCCCCCCCGGGCAATGGCATAACCGCGGTCAAACAGGTGACCAATCACCAGGCCCAACAGAGCGAGACCGATACCGCCGATATAGTATCCCAGCAATGCTCCAATTAATTTACCGACAATCACAAGTCACCCTTGGTTTGGAAAGTAGGAAGTGGGTAGTGGGAAGTCGGAAATGAACAATGAACAGCGTAATCGAGCAGCCGTAACTGTCCTTCAGCAACCATGTTCCAACATCGCTCGTCATTCCGCCCACCCCCGATCTTTACCCGACTTCCCACTATCCACTTCCCATCAACAAGCCCTGCCAATCGTAATGAGGGTCGCCGATGACATAGAAGAAGGGATTGAGGATATCCGCCTTGGTGTTGTAACGCAGCAGTTTGAAATCCGGGTCCACCACCACGCCGCCGGCGGCTTCCACCACTGCCTGGGCGGCGGCCGTGTCCCATTCCGAGGTGGGCGCCAGGCGTGGATAGAGATCCGCCTCGCCCTCGGCCACCAGGCAGAGCTTGAGGGAGCTGCCCATGTTCTTGGTTTCAACCGGCCCCAAGGCAACGGACACCCGGTTTAACAGGCGTTCCACCGCCTCGGCACCGTGGCGCCGGCTGGCGACCAGCTCCACCGGCAATTGCCGCTGCTGCCGGGAGGCAATGGTGCGCGTCTGAATGGCCTGGGTCTCGCCATTCTGTTGTTTTGCCGCGCCCAGACCAAGTGCGCCGGTATAGGTGGTTTCCAACACCGGCACGTGGACCACTCCCAGAATCGGCGCCCCGTCCTCAATCAAGGCCACATTGACGGTAAATTCCCCATTGCAGTTGATGAATTCCTTGGTGCCGTCAAGCGGATCCACCAGCCAGTAGCGCTGCCATGCCCGGCGTTCGGCAAAGTCGGGCATGGCCGATTCCTCGGAGAGCACCGGCACCCCAGGCAGAAGGTCAACCAAACCGCGCAGCAGAAGGTCGTGGGCCGCCAGATCAGCTTCGGTCACCGGAGAGTTATCGTCTTTGACCTCCACATCGAAGCCACGCCGGCGATTGTAGACCTGGAGAATGGCCTCGCCCGCCTGGCGGCACAGGACCACTACCTGGTCGACCAATGCTTGCGTGGAAGGGGACGAAATGTCGGTCATTAGCTGCTCCAGCCTTGTTGTTGAGTGCCGAGAAACCGCCAGGAGCTTCGAGACGTCGGGAAACGGCAATTGTGAAGTTCACGGGGAAAGGGGCATACTATTTCGCAGGCGCGATTATACAGTAGACTGCTCCCATGATCCCTTGGCCCGAAATCGACACCGTCCTGCTGGACATGGACGGCACCCTGCTCGATCTCCATTTCGACAATTACTTTTGGCTCACCCATCTGCCCGCCCGCTACGCCGAGGCATACGGGGTGGAACTCGGCGAAGCCAAGCAGGTGCTCCATGCCTACATCAAGGCCCATGAGGGGACCCTGAAATGGTATTGTCTGACTCATTGGTCGGAATCCTTGAACATGGATATCCGTGCGCTGAAGGAGGAGGTCAAACATAAAATCCAGATTCGCCCCTTCGTCGGTGAATTCCTGCAACGCTTGCAGCGGCTGAACAAAAAGCTGGTACTCATCACCAACGCCCACCCCCAGAGCCTCGACCTAAAGCTGGAAGTCACCCGTATTGACCGCTGGCTGGACATGGTCATTTCCTCCCATCAGCTTCAGTATCCCAAGGAAGAGCAAGCGTTCTGGCACCAGTTGCAGGCACAGGAATCCTTCGATCCCGCGCGCACCTTGTTCATTGATGACACCGAAAGGATCCTGCAATCGGCGCGAGACTTCGGTATACGGCATGTACTGGGGGTGCATCAGCCCGATAGTCGAATTACGCGCCCAAAAATTACCCTTTTTCCCGCAATTCACCATTTCAACGAAATATTTCCTCCTATACTTGAAGAAGGCGCTTCGCGCGTCTCTGACGACGATGGATAAAGTACGCATCGACAAATGGCTGTGGGCCGCGCGGTTCTTCAAAACCCGGAACCTGGCTCGGCAAGCCATCGATAGCGGCAAGGTCAAAAGCCTCGGTCAGCGCATCAAACCCAGCAGGGAAATAACGGCGGGCACCATGCTCACGCTCCGCATCGGCTGGGACGAATTGGAAATAGAAGTTTTGGGGTTATCGGAACAACGGCGCGGCGCCCCGCAGGCGCAACTGTTGTACCGCGAAACGGAGGAAAGCGTCGCCAAGCGGGAACACCGCGCGGCGGAGAGAAAAGTATTGCACCAGCTCGACAGCTTTCCGGCAAAACGACCAACCAAGAAACAACGACGTCAAATTCATCGCTTTCGTGAACAAAATCCAGATCTGGATTAATAACGTTAGCTTTCAGTTTTTAGAGAACAGCGTGGAACATTTCATGAGATACCGATTTTCCGCCCTTATTATTCTGGGCTTGCTTATAACGTCCGCACCTTTTGCTTCAGCCAAACCTGAAGAAATTCAACGCCTGCAAACCGCGGTAGTCAAAATCCACACCACCGCCGCGGCACCGGATTACTTCACCCCCTGGCGCCTGCTCAACCCCACTCAGAGCAGTGGCTCCGGCGCGGTGATTGCCAACAACCGCATCTTGACCAACGCCCATGTGGTGGCGGACGCGCGCTATATTCAGGCGCAAAAACACGGCGACCCGCGCAAGTACCTGGCCCGCGTGGTTTTTGTTTCCCACGAAGCGGACCTGGCCATTTTGCAGGTGGAATCGGAGGAATTTTTCGAGGATTTACAACCCTTGCCGGTGGGCGAGTTGCCGGAACCCTTGCAGGAAGTGTCCGTATACGGCTTCCCCTTCGGCGGCAATTCCCTCAGCATCACCAAGGGCGTTCTGTCCCGTGCCGAACATCAATATTATGCCCACAGCGGCAGCCTGCTTTTGGCCGGCCAGATTGATGCCGCCATCAACCCGGGCAACAGCGGCGGACCGGTTATTGTCGACCGCAAAATAGTCGGGGTCGTGATGCAGGCCAATCTGGGCGGTCGCGCTGAAAACCAGGGTTACTTTGTTCCGCCCAGCGTGATCAAGCATGTATTGAAAGACGCCGAAGACGGCATTCACGACGGTGTGCCGGATCTCGGATTCCGCACGCAAAAGCTGGAAAGCCCAGCCATGAAAAAAGCGCTCGGAGTGGGCTCTGACGAGGGCGGGGTATTAGTCACCAAGACTTTCAAAAACACACCCGCCTTCGGCGTACTGCAAACGGACGATGTGCTATTGGAAATCGACGGTTATAAAGTTGCCGAGGATGGATCCATCGAAGTCCGGGAAGATCTGCGCACCGACTACAAACACGCCTTGGATCAGCATCACGTGGGCGACCGGGTACAGCTGACCATTTCCCGCAACGGTGTAAAACAGGATTTGGAATTGACCGCGTCCAAGCGCTTCGCCAATTACAGCCTGGTCCAGCGGGAACAGTTCGACCAGTTGCCGCAATACTATATCTACGGCGGCGTGGTGTTCGTTCCCCTGAACATGAACCTGATTAAACGCTGGGGCAGCGACTGGCGCAACAAAGCGCCCACCGAATTCCTGTATGCGCGCAATCAATGGGCCTCGGAAGACAAGCGGGAAATCGTGGTGGCCTTGAAGGTGCTGGCCGCCGACGTGAACCTGGGCTATCACAACTGGAAGAACTGGTTGGTGGATTCCGTCAACGGCGTGCCTATTCGCGACTTCAAACACTTCAGTCAACTGGTACACACCTCCACCGAGCCGCACCTGGTACTGAGAGCAGCGGACGGATACCAAATGGTTATCGACAACGCCGAAGCCCGCGCGGCCGAGGAGCAGATCCTGGCGCTCTACCAGATTCCCCAGCCGCATTCCGTTGCCCTGTTCGATGATATGCCGCTTAAGAATCCAAACCCAATTGCAGCAGGCAAGGTGGAAGCCCAGCCTGTCAATCACACCATCGAACCGGACGCCGAGGCCGACGAACACCCATGAGAGTCGGGATCCCGATCAGGGTCAATCCAGGTGGAAATCCATGATCCGTACCATCGCCAAAAGCGGTGATCCGCGCGGCGGGCGCCGCGCCTTGCGCCATGCGCCCGTTGCGGTTTTGGTCACAGGCATTGTCGGGATTACCCTGGCACTTCCCGTACCAGCGGAAATCTATCGCTGGACGGACGAAAACGGCAAGGTGCATTTTAGTGATAGACCGCCCCGCGACCGGCAGGCCGAGGACATCAGCGATCGAGCTCGCTCAGTGAACGTCGACAGCAGCGGGGAAGAACGACAGAAACTCAACCAGCTATTCGCCCCGGAATCCGAGGAAGAAAAACAACTCCGCGAGGATAAGGACCAAGCCTTGGCGGCCCAGCGGGAACAGCGCCAAAGAAACTGTGACAAAGCCCGTCGGGAACTGAAGTTTTTTCAGGAAGAGCGCTTTTACCGGGTGGATGAGCAAGGCAACGGCAGCGATGTATCGGAGCAGGAACGTGAGCGTATCATTGCCGATCTGAGCGCCACCATCCAGCGGCACTGCCAATAGTTTGACGACCGCCCCCGAGCTCCTTTACATAGCTTTTCATCACTTGTTTTTCCAGAGGGATTAAAACCTCGAGCCGTACCAATTGCATTAGCTCCCGGAATGCCCGCTATATCCACAACTTATTATGCCCCGAAACCCCCGCCACACGACTCGCGGTGTCTTTCTCGCCAGCTTTGGAGGCGGCTGCGCTCGGGGGTTTTTTTTGCCATAATGGCGGCCCTTTGAAACCCGGTGGATCCAGCGGTTGGGCGCCAACGGGCCTGGGGCACACCAATACGGGACTTCTGCAATGACGGAAACTGCAATAACAGAATTTGAAGAGGGCGACGCCTTCACCTACACGAATCTTTGCCCTGCTGAGTTGATCGAATTTGCCTTGCAGCGCCGGGAAGGCTCCCTATCCCATACTGGTGCACTGGTAACGGTCACGGGAAAGCGTACCGGCCGCTCTCCAGCGGACCGCTACATCGTAAAGGAACGCTCGACGGCGGAAAGCATCGACTGGGGCAGCGTCAATCGTCCCTTTCCCGAGGACAGGTTCGACGCCCTCTGGGAAGCAGTGGAAGCGCACATCTCCCAGGTGGACCGATTCGTTTCCCAGCTTCACGTGGCACAGGACCCGGATCACTACATCCCGGTCAAGGTCACCACGGAAACCGCCTGGCATTCCCTGTTCGCCAACAACATGTTCATCTGTCCGGAAAAATACAACCCCAAGGGCAAGGGCGAGTGGCGGATTCTGCACGCGGCCGATTTCGTCTGCGACCCCGAGGTACATGGCACCAACTCGGACGGGGCGGTGATCATCAATTTTGCTCAGCGCAAGGTATTGTTGGCCGGCATGAAATACGCCGGTGAAATGAAAAAATCCATGTTCTCCGTGCAAAACTTTTTGTTGCCGGAAAAAGATGTAATGCCCATGCACTGCTCGGCCAATGTAGGCCGGGATGGTGACACCTGTTTGTTTTTCGGCTTGTCCGGCACCGGCAAAACCACACTTTCCGCCGACCCGGAGCGCTATTTGATCGGCGATGATGAACACGGCTGGGCCAAGGGCGCGGTGTTCAATATGGAAGGCGGCTGCTACGCCAAAACCATCGACCTGAGCCAGGAGAACGAGCCGGTTATCTGGGATGCGATTCGTTTCGGCGCGATCGTCGAAAACGTGGTCCAGCATCCAGAAACCCGAGTACCCGACTACAGCGATACCTCGCTGACCGAAAACGGTCGCTGTTCCTACCCGCTCACCCACGTGGATATGCGAGTACTGGAAAACCGGGCCGGCGAACCGAACAACATTGTCTTTCTCACCTGTGATGTATCCGGCGTGCTGCCACCCGTCGCCATTCTGAGCAAGGAGGCCGCGGCCTATCACTTCTTGTCCGGTTACACCGCGCGGGTAGGCTCCACCGAACTGGGTGCGGAAGCCGGCATTCACCCGACTTTTTCCACCTGCTTCGGCGCCCCCTTCATGCCGCGCCCCGCCCGCGAATACGCCGACCTGTTAATGAAGCGCATTGATGACTTCGGCGCAAAGGTCTATTTGGTCAACACCGGCTGGACCGGCGGCTCCGGCGGCCCGCAAGGCAGCGGTTCCCGTTTCCCCATCCCGGTGACGCGGGCGGTGATTGCCGCCATACAAAGCGGCGCTTTGCAGGGCGCTTCCACCGAACAGTTGGAAGCCATGAACCTTACCATCCCCACCGCCATTCCCGGGGTGGACGAAAAATACCTCAACCCCCGCAAAGCCTGGCAAGACCCGTCAGCCTACGACGAGCAGGCGCGGAAACTTGCCAAGCTGTTTGCCGAGAACATCAAGAAGTTCGATGTGAGCGATGATGTTGCCGCAGCGGGGCCCATACCTGGGGAATAGTCTTAAATAAGTTTATGCAAGAAGCCCGCGGACGATTTTTCTGCGGGCTTCTTTGTTGGAGGTTGTTTGAACTTGGGGGCAGCATTTGTTGTACTCGATTTTAGGAATCGTGCCGGGGCCGGAGTCCGGTATTCACTGCTGTGACTCGCCGTGACAAATCGGCAGGAAAGCCGATTTGCACAGCGAAGCTGCCCGAAGGGCGAATCACATGGATGTGATGAGTGCATACATCCCTGTAGGCTCCTCGCCAGCTTCCCTGCTGTCGAGGGTCACATCAGCAAATACCGGACTCCGGCTTGCAAGATGCGCATACTCCGCAAGCAAAAAACCGAAAAAATACGGTACTTAACGTTAGAATAGTGTCGCTGGTTCGGGGCCACCATTGCGAGTTTGGGATTGGGGTGTGCGGTTTTGAAACCCTCACTTCAGGGACGGCGTGCTTTTGCTCCTGCAAAGCGTGCATTTCCGCCGTCCATGGCGGTCAAGTGAGGGAGCTACATGGATGTATTTATGCGTTTTCAAAACCGCACACCTCAAGCGCAAACGGATTGAGCCCCCAAGCCTAACCTCTTTAAATAGACAGCAAACGGGTTTAATCTCCATCCGACACTCTGACGGCATCTGACCCAAAATGGAAAAACTAAACGAATTTATTGACCTCTTAAAAGCTCTAATTCGCGAACCTAGTGTAGTGGGGGCGGAGCATTCGTTTTTTCGGGTGTTGCAACGCGAACTGGAGGAGCGGGGGGCGACGGTTACCTGGTACGAAGGGTTGCTGGTTGCCCATGGCAATGCGTCACAGTCCGCCATGTTTTCCGCGCATATTGATCGCCACGGCCTTATTTGCACCGGCCCCAACGAATTTCAATACGCCGCCTTTGTGGCCGGCAGTCGCTCGGATTTGCTGGGCAATTCGGTGTCGGAAGAATTAATGCGCAAAATCGTGGATCGCTTTTCCGCGACGCCGGTCATCGCCTACGAACCCTGGTCGGGCGCTTACCGGGGCAAGGGTACCATCAAACGCAGTTACATATGTGAGTATCGCAACAACTTGATTTTTGAAGTGGACGGCCTGGAACATCTGGTGGCGGGCACGCCAGTGGCCTTTGCGGACAAGTTGGAAGTGAATGGTGACGTTCTTTCCAGTCAGCTCGACAACGTACTCACCACCGCCATGTTGGTACACCTGTTTAGCCTCGGTTTTCAAGGCACCGCCTTTTTCACCGCCCAGGAAGAGGCGGGCCGCAGTTGGCGTTATCTCTTGGAGTGGTTCCGCCGTTTCGGCGGTTCAACCAACGAACTGATCGTGGTGGACACCAGCCCCTATCCCGACCGGGAAACAGCGGACAAGCAACAGGTGGTGTTGCGGCGCAGCGACGCCAATGCCAAATTCAGCCCGGCGATTACCCAAAAGCTGGAAGATACCTGCGCGGCGCTTGGGATCAGTTATTCCTACAAAGACAGCTATATCGAAGACAAGAACCGCGAGGCCACCAAGCTTGGCAAAAGCCCTCAGTCATTGGGCAGTACCGAGATGGGCAGAATCATTGCCGCATCCAACGGCCTGGTGCTGGGCACCACCTTGCAGATTCCCACCACCGGCTACCACACCATGGAGGAATCCGCTTCAATCGCTTCCTGCGAAGCCTTCATCAAGGTGCTGTGCGAGATAGCCAATCCTGACTAGCAACCCGGCGTTTAATATGCCGGGTGAATAGAATCTATCTCAAAGTTTCGGGGCTACGATCCGCAAGGCGCTCCGGGAGGGCTTTGCAGAAACGCTTGAACCCATCCCTGGGGCGCTCGCGCAAAAACTCCCTGTTTTTGAGCGTTCTGCAAAGCCCTCCCGAATCCCCTTGCTCGCTACAGGGCTCCCTAGACAAGCCAAACCCAATTTATGCCACCCGACGCAAAGACCGCTAATCTCGCCGAGGATGACTCTGCGCGGAATTTGCGACATTAACCTTGACTCGCCTGTCCGCGGCGCGCGCCAGCTTCCTCAAATCCCAGCGCTCGGTAACGCGTTCGCCCACCAGGAACAGGCAAGGAACCAGAATGAGGGTTACGGTGGTAGCAAATATGACCCCAAAGGACAGGGAAATAACCATGGGAATCAAAAACGCCGCCTGCATACTTTGTTCAAACAGAATGGGCGTCAAACCGGCAAAGGTGGTAACCGAGGTTAATATAATGGCGCGAAAGCGGTCGCGGCCGGCCTGCATAACGGCTTGAAGCACCTCGGTGCCCTGTTTGCGCAAAGTGCTTATCCGGTCGAGCAATACCAGGTTGTCATTCACCACCACTCCGGCACAGGCGACAAAACCCAGCATGGACATCATGCTCACCTCGCGGCCCATGATTAAGTGGCCAATCACGGAGCCCATGAAGCCGAACGGGATCGCGGTCAACACAATAACCGGCTGCCAATAGGATCGAAATGCAATGGCCATCAGGCCGTAGATGATTACCAGGGAGAACCCGAAGTTCTTTGTCATGGAATCCATGAATTCGTTTTGGTCCTGCAAATTGCCCGAGAGCGCCAGGCGAAAGCCGGGAAACTGTCGCTCCCAGTCAGTCAGGTTTCTGTCCAGCAGGTCGTTGACGATTTCATTGGCGTTAAAGCCGGGCTGCAAATCAGCGGTGATCACGATGGTGCGTTTGCGGTCCAGACGACGGATGGTGGAGTAGCCCGGGACGTAGTTGATGTCGGCTACCGCATGCAGAGGCACTTCGCGGCCATCCTGGGTGCGAACCCGCATTTCATCCAGGTGGTCGATGTTGCGCCGTTCCTCCTCCGGGTAGCGGACCATTACCCGCACATCTTCCTTGGCGCGGGGTATGCGCTGCACCTCGGCACCGTAAAATCCACGTCTTACCTGGCGGGCGATTTCATTCAGGCTGAGGCCCAACACTTCCGCGTTTTCCTTTAGCGACAGTTCGATCTCATCGCGGGGCGATTGCAGATCGTCCTTGATATCGATGGCGCCGGGATAAGTCGCAAGTGCCGACTTAACTGCTTCCACCGCTCTTTCCTGATCTTCGGTCACGTCGGAGCGAATACTCATTTGCAGACGAATATCTTCGCTGCGCGCGTTAATGGTGAAATTAATTCGTACTTCCTCGGCTTCCGGTACCTCGCCGATAAACTGGCGCCACTTGCGTGCCACAAGTTGGGTGGGCACGTCGCGTACTTCTGGCGACTTCAACGCCAGTGCAAAGCGGATGTTGTTGCCGTAGGCCCAGGTTTGTACGTTGTCGATAAAGTCTTGCGAGTCATTGATGGCCAGAAGTTCCGGGTCCTGGCGAAGCTTTTCGGTAGCCGCGATCATGCGGTCGGTTACGGCCTTGGTCTCACTGAAAGGTACGCCCTCGCCAAGCGTAATTTGGGCATCAATTTGATCGGACTGAATAATGGGCGCGAAACTGATCCGCAACCAACCCCCCAGGAACACTGCCAGCGCCAACAGGAATGCAACACTGAAACACGCCAGGGTCAAGCCATTGTTGTGCAGCGCTTTATCGAGCAGGGGTTGGTATTTGGTATCCGCCACATACTTCAAGGCGCCGGAAATTTTTCCGCGCAGTGCGGCCAATTTGTTGAGCCAGCTAAAACGACTTTCCCGCTCCGGCTTTAGATGCGAGAGATGGGACGGTAAAATCAATAACGATTCGATCAGGGAAAACACCAGGCATAAAATAACAATAATGGCAATGGGCGCCGACATGGTCCCCATCTGACCCGGCACGAACAACATGGGTGCAAAAAATACCATAGTACTGATAACGGCGAAAATAACCGGCTTGCTCACCATTTTCGCCCCACTGGCAGCGGCGGTGGTATCCTTGAGGCCGTGCTCATGGCGGGAATAAATGCTTTCCCCGACGATAATCGCATCGTCCACCACGATCCCCAGCACCAGCAGGAAGCCGAACAGGGAAATCATGTTCAGGCTGACATCCATATAGGGCAACAACCACAGACAGCCCATGAACGCAATTGCAATACCCACGCACACCCAAGTGGCGAGGATTGGCCGCAGAAACAACATCAACACCACGAACACCAGCAGCAAACCGGTCAGTGAGTTTTCCAGCAACAGGTTCATGCGATCTTTGAACATCAGGGTATTGTCGCGCCACAGCTCAACGTTGACGCCAGCCGGTAGCTTGCCTTCAATGCTTTCCAGATACTCGTAAACTTGTTCACGCGCTTTGAGTACGTTGGGATTGTCGGTGATGTAAAGGCGGATGTAGACCGAGGGAATACCGTTCAGCAAGGCGACAAAATCGTTTTCCACGAAGCCATCATTAATGGTGGCAATATCGCCCAGGTACAGCATGGCGCCGTCGGGATTGCTGGCGACCACGATATCCTCGAAATCTTCCTGGAAGTAGGCCTGGCCGCGCGTCTGCAACTGAATATCGCCGTTGGAAGACTTGATGGTACCGGCCGGCAAATTGAGGGACGAACCGCGCACGGCGTTAACCACCTGATCGAAGGTCAGGTTGTAACGGCGCAGGGTATCTTCGGAGACTTCAATGGATACCTCGTCGTCCCGGGCGGCCGCCAATTCCGCCAGGGAAATATTCGGTAGCGCGGCCAGCTCATCGCGCAACACCTGGGCGGTTTCCTTGAGCGCCGATTCCTCCACATGACCGTAGACGCCCAGGTCCATAATCATGGTGCGCCATTGTTGCTCGCGTACCTGCACCTGCTCGGCATCTTCGGGAAAGGTATCGATGGCATCCACCCGGGCCTTGACATCGTTCAAGAGCTTTTGAATGTCGTAGCCCTGCACCGCTTCGACTCGCACACTGCCAGAGCCTTGGCGAGCCATTGAGGAAATTTCCTCAATGCCGTCCAGATCGCCAACCGCCTCCTCGATGCGGATGATGATTTGTTGTTCCACTTCCTTGGGCCCGGCACCGGGATAGGGCGCGGAAATGTCGATAACGCCGGTATTGGCGGAGGGAAAGGCTTCCTTGTCCAGCGCGAAAATGGAGATGGCGCCGCCAACAAAAATCACCACCATGCACAGGTTGGCGGCAACCGAATTTTCAACAAACCATTGAATGATTTTATTCAC
This sequence comes from Cellvibrionaceae bacterium, assembly GCA_040880205.1. Classification (GTDB taxonomy): domain Bacteria; phylum Pseudomonadota; class Gammaproteobacteria; order Pseudomonadales; family Cellvibrionaceae; genus WACF01. Next base: position 439 of record JBBDIU010000030.1, on the reverse strand, counting down.
ACAAAAAACCTGCCTAATTCGCGATGTTAAAACCGGCGGAAAAAAGTTAGTTAACATCCCCCAGCAAAGTCGGGGCTTTCATTTTGTGAGCCGCTCAAAGCGGCGCTGACGGAACCGGATCGGCTCCTTAGAACCTTAAAAGCTCAGTATCCGTGGCGAATCCAATCCTGTGCCTTCATCCCGTTTGGCACTACGTATGGCATTTCGAAACCGCATGACAAATCGGCAGGAAAGCCGATTTGCACAGCGAACGCTGCCCGAAGGGCGAGCCACAAGGATGTGGCGAGTGTATACCTCCCGGGCAGATTTTTGCTCCTGCAAAATCTGCACTTCCGCCGTCCCTGGCGGTCGTAGCTCCCTCGCTTCGTCCCTGAATCGAGGGTTTCGAAATGCCATACGCAGTACCAAACTCCACCGCGACTTTCCCACCTTCCGTTAT
>JBBDIU010000029.1:0-6922 GCA_040880205.1 Cellvibrionaceae bacterium | reverse complement strand
GTCCTGCATTGCAGTTGTATTCCGAGCGTTTTGGTGAAATATTCGGGCTAGGGTGTAAGAGCAATAAAAGTTTGGGAAGCCCTGGCGAGAAAGCTTCCTGATTTTCTAGGAAATTACCGGCCCTCGATGAGGGCCAGTTTCCATCTCAAGAACATTCAAAGTTCGATCAAGATTGTTTACGGGTGTCCTCTTTGCAACTGTGAAAGGGCGGCTCGTTGTAAACGTAAGCCAATTGCATCGCGTCCAGCATGGACCACAGAATGTCCAGTTTGAACTGCAGGATGTTTAAGGCGTGGTCTTGTTGTTCGCGGGTTTTGAAATGATCGAGGGTAATGGCCAGCCCGTGCTCCACATCGCGGCGCGCTTCGCTCAGGCGACCGCGGAAATAGCTGTAGCCTTCGCCGTCAATCCAGGGGTAGTGTTCTGGCCAGGTGGACAGGCGGTTCTGGTGAATTTCCGGGGCGAACAGTTCGGTCAGGGATGAACAGGCTGCTTCCTGCCAAGTCGCGCGGCGGGCGAAGTTGACATAGGCATCGCAGGCGAAACGTACACCCGGTAACACGTGCTGTTGGGAAGCAATCTCTTCGCGTTTCAGGCCCACGGCTTCGCCCAAACGCAGCCAGGCTTCAATGCCGCCCTCCTCGCCTTTGCGACCGTCGTGATCGAGAATTCGTTGAATCCATTCGCGGCGCACATCCCGTTCCGTGCAATTGGCGAGAATGGCGGCGTCTTTGATGGGGATGGAAATCTGGTAATAATAACGATTGGCCACCCAGCCTTGAATTTGCTGCTGCGTGCTTTTGCCGCTGTTCATGGCCACCTGAAAGGGATGATGGATGTGGTACAAGCGACCTTTGCCGCGCAAGGCCTGTTCGAATTCATCACGGGTGAGAGGGGCTTGTCTCATAAGCGCTGTCCGGAATCGTTCTATGATTTTACTAATATTTTGGAATTGCGCGGATTGCGAAACACCAGGGCTTGCACGTCATCCTCTGAGTCCGCTTGCGCTGCTGCCACTGCTTCTGTCACTTTGAAATGGTGCGGCGACAGGCTACACACCGGGTCGGCATTGGTGGCGTCGCCGGTCAATAAAAATGCCTGGCAACGACAGCCGCCGAGATCGATCTCGCGTTCCGGGCAGGATTTGCAGGGTTCATGCATCCAGTCGGTACCGCGAAAGCGGTTGAACAATTCCGAGTGCAGCCAAATGCTTTTCAAGTTTTCGTCGCGTACATTGGGAATGGCGAGGCCTGGAATAACTTTGGCGCTTTGGCAGGGGAGCACTTCCCCCTGCGGATTGACGGTAATAAAAGTCGTGCCCCAGCCGTTGCTGCATTTTTTGGGGCGATCATCGTAGTAATCGGGGGCGACGAAGAATACATCCATTTTGCCCGGGTGTTTTGCGCGGAATTGGTTGGTAATTCTTTCCGCATCTTCGATCTGTTTTTTGCTGGGTAGTAACTGCTCGCGATTGTGCAGTGCCCAGCCGTAGTATTGGCTGTTGGCCAGCTCCACGAATTCCGCACCCATGGCCAAGGCCTGCTCGAGAAAAGGTTCCACCTGGTGGATGTTGTGCCGGTGCAGGACGAAGTTCAGACCGAGGGGCAGTTTGTACTCAACAACCTTTCTGGCCATGGCCAGTTTGTGCTCGAAACTGTCGGTACCGCCGAAGCGGGCGTTGGAGTCGGCGTCGCTGCCTTGAAAGCTGATCTGTATGTGCCTGAGCCCCGCCGCCTTAAAGGCGCGGATTTTATCCTCGTCCAGGCCAATGGCGGAGGTGATCAGGTTGCAGAAAAAACCCATGTCGTTGGCTTCGCGGATCAGTTGTTCCAGGTCGGGCCTTACCAGCGGTTCGCCACCGGAGAAACCCAATTGCACCGCGCCCAGCTCCCGCGCCTGGCGCATCACGTCGAGCCACTGCTCAGTGCTGAGTTCGTCTTTTCGCGAGCTGGGCAGTTGCAGCGGATTGGAACAATAGGGGCATTGCAGCGGGCAGGCGTAGGTCAGCTCCGCCAGGAGCCACATGGGAATGTTTGCTTTATTGCTTTGTAAATCGGACATCGGCGTGTGCTTGTATAAACATTATTGCTCGTTGGGAAATTGTTAGCCGGGAACAATCCAGTGTTGCTGTTGTGCTTCGTGCAGGAATTCCTGGACATCCCTGGCAATGCCTTCCGCGTCGGGAAATTGCTGTTCCAGCTCGGAAATCAGTTCCGAAAGCGTCGTTGGCTCTGTACAGCGTTGCATAATTTCCGCCGCGCTGCCGCTCAGTTGAATCAGGCCTTCCGGATACAGTAGCACGTGGCAGTTCTGGGCGGGCTCCCACTGCAGGCGGTAGCGGGGGTTCAGGGTGAAAGCCGTGCTGTCGAGGTCAAATTCACTCATCTGTGTGTCGCTTGCCTGTGACCAGTCATCGATAAACCATCTCTACAGCTCAAACTCCATGCCGTCGCAGGCGACTTCGACACCCTGCTGCTCGACAATACTCCGCTGTTCGGATTCTTCATTCAAGATGGGGTTAGTGTTGTTTATATGGATCAGTATCTTGCGCGCCTTCGGCAATTGTTGCAGCACCGCCAGCATGCCATCGGGCCCGGATTGTGGCAGGTGGCCCATGTCGGCCGCCTTGCGGTTGCCCATGCCCACCACGGCCATTTCGTCTTCCTGCCAGAAGGTGCCATCCACCATGACGCAATCCGCCTCGGTCATGGCTTTGCGGGTGGCTTCGCTGATATGTCCCAGGCCCGGCGCATAGAACAGTTGTTTGCCATTGCGCGCGTCGCTGATGGCAATGCCGATGTTGTCCCCCCGGTGGGCCTGGTGGCGGTGGGGCGAGTAGGGCGGCGCTTTGCCGTCCACCGGGATGGCGGTGAAACTCAGGTGTTCGATACCCGCGATGTTAAAGGACTCGCCATCCAGCGGGATGGGGTGGCGTTCGATGCCACCGTTCCAGTGTTCCAGCAGGCTGAAGATGGGGAAACCAGTGGTTAGGTCCTGGTAAACCGGGTCGGTACAGTAGACCTGATGGGGACAGCCTTCGCGCAACATCAGCAGGCCCGTGGTGTGGTCGATTTGGCTGTCGATGAAGACGATGGCCTTGATCCCCGTGTCCCGCACGGCGCGGGAGGGCTGCAGGGCCGGAAAAGCGGCCAGTTGGGCCAGGATGTCGGGCGAGGTATTGAACAGCACCCAGTCCTCACCGTTGGCGCTGACCGCAATAGAGGATTGGGTTCTAGCCTTGGCCTTGATAGTTTGCTGGCGAAGTCCCCGGCAATTGGGGCAGTTGCAGTTCCACTGGGGAAAACCGCCACCAGCGGCGGCGCCGAGCACATTGACAAACATTCGGGTTATGCCTCCCTCGGGGTGATTCGAGTCGTTATGTTGCCTTTCCTGGTTCGCCAAGCTGGTCCGCAAAGCCGGCCCACAAAAAAAGCGGGCCGCTAAAACCAAAACGCCAGAAACCCTGAGGTCCCTGGCGTCCCGGCTTGCGCACCAAATTAGTGCACAGCTTGATCCGATATTAGCGCTGTTGGAAATACATGGTGATTTCGAAGCCCAATCGGATTTTGGTGTAAGAGGGTTTAGTCCACATGCTCTGTGCTCCTTCGTTATATATATAGATTGGATAGACCGTGAAGATTATGCGTGCTATCGGCAACAATGACAATCCAGGCAAGCCTGAGTTTTGGGTAGATCTGGTAAATATTTGTTTAGCAGCTTGGGGTGGGGAGTGGGCAGTGGGAAATGGGAAATGGGAAGTCGGAGGGACGAGTCCCAAGGTTAGCGGTTTGCGTGGGATAGCGGGCGCCGGTATTCTGAGCGGCCTCGTAACAGGCAATCTATTCATGCGTCGTTTTCTTTTCCTGGTTCATCGCTACTTGGGTATCGGCATTGGCCTGATCATGGCCATCTGGTGTCTGTCGGGTTTTGTCATGATGTACATGCCCTACCCCAGCGTTAGCCAGCAACAGCTGCTTCGGGGTAATGTCCCGCTCGACTGGCAGGGCTGTTGCGATACCTCGGCGTTTCGGTCCTTGGGCCTGGTGGACATCAATCGCTTTACGGTCGAAATGGTCGGGGCTAGTCCGGTAGTCCGATTCCGGGCATCCGGACGTCAGAACCCCATCGTGGACTTGAGTACCAGCGCTAGGCTGGACACCATCCCAGTGGCTCGCATTGAAGCGGTTGCGCGCGTTTTTAAAGCCCAAAGTAATATCGATGGTGAGATCGTCGGCCAGCGGGAGGTCACTCGTGACCAATGGACGGTGACCCGCTATTACGACTACCATCGCCCGCTGCATGTGTTTAGCGCCGACGATCCCGAGGGTACTGAATGGTATGTGTCCTCCGCCACCGGCGAAATCGTGCAGTTGACGACAGCGCGACAGCGCTTCTGGAACTGGCTGGGATCGGTGCCTCACTGGCTGTATCCCACGGTTTTGCGGCAAAACGATGCGCTTTGGGCACAGGTGGTTATCGGGTTGTCGCTGGCGGGGGTATTTCTCACCGCCATTGGGATTTACATCGGCATCAGCCAATTCAAAACCCTGCGCAGTGGCAGGCGCTCACCCTATCGTGGCCTCGCCTTGTGGCACCACTACACGGGTCTGGTGTTCGGGGTTTTTATTCTCACTTGGGTGACCAGCGGTTTATTTTCCATGAACCCCTGGAATCTGTTCGATCTCGGCGGAGGTGATGCGGAGCGCAAACGCATACAGGGCCTACCCCTGTATAGCGGCGAGGTTGAAAACTTTATCGACCGTCTGCCCCAAGCGGACCTGTCCGCCGAGACGGTTCGTATCGAAGGCTACGCCCTGTTCGGCAAACTGTATTTTTTGGCCTACATGGCAGATGGCAGCTATCGGCGATTTGATGGCCGTTCCCTGCAGCCACGCCCAATCAATAAGGGAGAATGGCAGCGTCTGAATAGCGCGGTGACCGGTGATAGGTCGATTGCAAGCAGCGGATTGCTCCAGCAGGAAGATGCTTACTACTACCGCCACAAGGCCGCCAGTGAACTCCCTGTCTATCGGATTATTCTCGACAACGACGACCGCACTCGATTTTATCTCAATGCCACCAGCGGTGAGCTGATGGCTCGGTATGGTCGGGAGCGGCGCATTTACCGCTGGCTGTTCTCGGGCCTTCACCAACTGGATCTGACCCGGTCGATTCGCTCCCGACCGCTGTGGGATATTCTGACCTGGGTGCTACTGCTGGGCGTAACCCTGGGCACCGTCACCGGTACCTACATGGGATTCCGGCGTTTGACTCGCTAGCCTGGCTGGTGGCGCAGTGATGCGCCGCCAAAATTAGGTAAAAACTAATTTGTCGAGCGCCGCCTTTTCTCGTACAGGCTTGCCGCCCGTCCCCAGCACAGGGAAGCTAGTACGATACCCACCAGCATCAGAACTTTGTACGAGTCCTGCAATTCGCCGCGCGCGCAGATGAACACACCATGTACCAGCTGCGTATTGTCAGGACCACAGCCATAGGCAGGCCCTGCTGTAATGGTGAACACGTAAAGCGCCATGCCGCCAAGGGCGAGCTGTAAAATACTGTTCCACGGTTTCTTTTGGAATTCCGCGTTTAATATGGATAGGAGTCCCGACACTATTACCTCTACTGTGTTGCCAGTTATTGTTGTGCTCCAGTTTGTTTAACGGGGAGCAGCACAACATCAGTATAGGCGTGGGTGACAAATTTGCCTGGACCGTGGTGGTAAACGGCGCCAGAAATGGCGGCGTTTACCTGCACGGTGATCGACGCCCGTCTTTAGGCATGGTACGGCCGTTGCTTTGTTTTCAGTAATCGTGCGGACTACCGGCCGAGGTAAGTTGCCGGCCGGCGCGCGCACACTATTGAAACTACAAATGGAGGTGTTTATGAAACGCATGGTAACGTCGGGTCTTATAGCTCTATACACAGCTGCTTTAGCTACAAACGGATTTGCACAAAATCAGCAAAACGAGCAGGATCCGCGATTTCAACAGGATCAGCAGCCACAGCAATCGCCGCAACAACAATCACAGCAACAGCAATCCCAACAACAACAATCACAAGGACAGCGCCAACAAGGTCAGCAGGAGCCACTCGCCGACGTTGAGCCCGGTGCTTCGGTAATCCTAAGCGGGGATGTGGCGGCGGTTGAAGAAGACAAATTCACTCTGGACTACGGCCAGGGCGACGTAACCGTTGAGCTCGACGATTGGGATTGGAGCGGTGATCTGCAAAATCGTCTCAGCGAAGGGCAGCAAGTTACCGTCAGCGGAACGGTCGACGAGAATTGGTTCGAGCAACGTACAATCGAAGCGGACAACATCTATCTCAGCACTGAGTACACCTATTACTACATCGTGGACGAAAACCCCGCCTATTCTTCGCAACAGAGCCAGCGTGAAACCCAACAGGACGGCACGTTTATCTCAACGCGAGGCGAGGTCAAGGAAGTATCGGAGGATCAAATAACCGTAGAAAGTCAGGGCAATACCATCCAGGTCGATTTGTCCGAGCTCGACTATGATCCGCTGGATGAACAGGGCATGCAACAGATTAAACAGGGCGATAGAATTTACGTCTTTGGCGACATAGACGAAAATTTCTTCGAGACCAAAACAATATCCGCCGAATCCCTGATCACTCTTAGCCAGGCTGGCCAACCGAGAGAGCAAATGGACCAACAGCAAGACCAGCAAAACCCGCAACAGAACCAGCAACAAAACTAATAGCCAAGCCACAGCCGATAAACATCCGGGGCAAAGCCACACGCTTTGCCCCGCTGTTTTGTTATCGATCTTGACCTTACTGCGCCATAATTTTCCTCGATTAAAAATAAAAGCTCGACGTGTCGCACTTCATATCCAAAAATGTTCCCTGTTCCCTGTTCCCTGTTCCCTGTTCCCTGTTCCCTGTTCCCTGTTCC
>JBBDIU010000028.1:0-7002 GCA_040880205.1 Cellvibrionaceae bacterium | reverse complement strand
GTGGGACAGCAATGATAGTGAATAGTGAATAGTGAATAGTGAATAGTGAATAGTGAATAGTGTTAGATGAGCCGGTTTGGTGCTGGGTTCAGTGGAAAAGCTGAACCTAGCACCGAACGGGATCAGCGCCACAAAATCAACGCATTTCGAGCGTGACTAGTACTACAAGCTCAGATTACGCGTACTGGCTCGCAGGAATTCGCGTTTCAGATCCTCGTAGCTGTGAACCGCGGGGAACTGGGGGAACTCGCGAATGACGTTGTCCGGGGCCTTGAACAGGATGCCGGCGTCGGCTTCGCCCAGCATGGTGGTATCGTTGTAGGAATCGCCAGCGGCAATGATGCGATAGTAGAGGGTTTTCAGGGCCAGTACGCTCTGCCGTTTGGGGTCCTTCTGACGCAAGGTATAACCCACCACATTGTTGTTTTGATCCACTTCCAGGCGGTGGCAAAACAGCGTGGGCCAACCCAGTTGGCGCATCAAGGGTTGGGAAAATTCGTAGAAGGTGTCGGAAAGAATGATGACCTGAAAGCGCTCGCGCAGCCAGTCGACAAAATCCCGCGCCCCTTCCAGTGGCGTCAACTGAGCGATGACCGATTGAATCTCCGCAATACCCAGCTTGTGTTCGCGCAACAGGCGCAGCCGCTGAGTCATCAATACGTCGTAATCGGGAATGTCCCGGGTGGTCGCCTTGAGTTCGTCAATGCCGGTTTGCTCGGCAAAAGCCACCCAGATTTCCGGAATCAAAACCCCTTCCAAATCCAAACACGCCAACTCCACACGCAACTCCAATTAGACGGCCAAAAAGACAGCCGGCAATCTACCGCTTTCATGCAGGCTGCGCAATCGATTGAAACGCTTGTGCCAGCGGCTTTTTCACGTGGAACATCTTAGAAAACACTTTAACTTTAGGCTTTAACTCGCATGTTAGTGCTTGCACTCTTCTAGGCGCGAACTCCCGAAAATTCAAAGGATTGCCACTATATCTGGGATGTTAGTGGATACTTCATAGCCATATATGGGATATTTTTTCGGCATGTCGTCTAATTGGAAGGCAATGTTTCACGCTTTTATTTGGCTATGAAATATTAGGCGACGGCGATGTTATATCTGTATAGTGCTTTGTTATTTTAACTCCGTGACCACTCTGGTATTCTTCGTGCCCCTTCAAAGCCTACGAGCTTTCATTCTAGAGGAAGCGCTTTAATGGCAAGCGAGACCATTGCCACCGTCGACTTGGACAGGAAACTACAGGAGGAATCGCCGCAAGCGATTCTCGAGTATGCCCTTGCGCAGTTTGACGAGATCGCCATCTCTTTCAGTGGCGCGGAAGACGTGGTGCTGATTGACATGGCTTATCGGATCAATCCCGATCTGCACGTATTTTCCCTCGACACGGGCCGTCTCCACCCCGAGACCTATCGTTTCATTGACCGGGTTCGCGAGCACTACAAAATTCCGATTGACGTGCTCTTCCCCGACGCTGGAACGGTAAACAAGCTGGTGCGGGAGAAAGGCCTGTTCAGCTTTTATCGCGACAACCACCAGGAATGCTGCAGCATCCGCAAGGTCATGCCCTTGAAGCAAAAGCTGCTGACGCTGGATGCCTGGGTAACCGGCCAACGCCGCGATCAAAGCCCCAATACCCGCGCCCACCTTCCAGTGATCCAGGATGACCGCGCCTTCTCCCGGCCCGGCGAAACCCTGACTAAATTCAACCCCCTCTCAAACTGGAGCTCCGCCCAGGTATGGGACTATATTCGCGCCAATGAGGTGCCCTATAACGAACTGCATGATCGGGGCTTCGTCTCCATTGGCTGCGAACCCTGTACCCGGCCGCTGGGGCCCAACCAGCATGAACGGGAAGGCCGCTGGTGGTGGGAGGAAGCCACCAAGAAGGAATGCGGATTGCACGGCGCCAATCTGGAATCCAAGTAGATGAAAATTACTTTGGTGAAGAAGATTCTGGCGGACGGATCGCCCTGCGCGAAGTGCGGGGACGTATTGGACAAGCTGGAAAGCTCAGGCCAGATCAAACAGATTGATGAGATCATAGTGGCCGACGAGCGGAATCCCGAGAGCCCGGGAGCTCGCCTTGCCCGCGACTTAAACGTGGAGCGCGCGCCTTTCTTCGTGGTGGAGTGGGATGACGGCAGCCAAACCGTTTACACGGTGTACCTGAAATTCGTCAAAGAAGTACTGGGAGGCCAAAACTCCGCCGCTGACGAGGCGCGGGAGATCCTGGAAAACAGCAACGATTTGGACTTTCTTTAGGATTTAAAGCATCCTTGGTGGGCGGGATACGGCCAAACTTGCATGCCCCCAGCAAAGCTGGGGGCTCCGTTTTTGTACTAGCGACTAGAGACTTTGCCCTAATATGTCGGCAAATCGACGCCCTGGAACAACTCTTCCAACTCTGATCGCGAATGGCGTTCGTAAGCTTGGCCCACCATGTCCCGAGTCAGATGCGGCGCAAATTCCTGGATAAACTCGTACATAAAACCGCGCAGAAAGGTGCCACGACGAAAACCGATTTTGGTGGTACTGGATTTGAACAGGTGACTCGCATCGAGCGCCACCAGATCCGGATCCAAGGCTTCGTCATACGCCATTTTGGCAATAATACCGATGCCCAAACCAAGCCGCACGTAGGTCTTGATAACGTCGGCGTCGGCGGCAGTAAACACCACCTTGGGCGCCAACCCGCGATCAATGAAAGCTTCATCCAGTTTGGAGCGGCCGGTAAATCCGAACACGTAAGTCACGATCGGGTGCTTGGCCACCTCCTCCAGGGTCAGTTCGGACACCTGGCAGAGCGGATGGTCCTTCGGCACCACGATGCAGCGGTTCCAGCGATAGCAGGGCATCATGATCAAGTCGCTGAACAGCTCCATGGCCTCGGTGGCAATGGCAAAATCCACGGTGCCGTCGGCGGCCATTTCCGAGATCTGCATAGGCGTGCCCTGGTGCATGTGCAGGGAAACGTCGGGATAGCGATGGATAAAACTCTCGATAACCTTCGGCAGGGCGTAACGCGCCTGTGTGTGAGTCGTGGCTATCGACAAGCTGCCCTTTTTCTCGTTGCTATACTCTTGCGCAACCTGCTTGATACTCTCGACCTTGCGCAGGATTTCCCCCGCGGTCTTGAGAATGGCTTCACCCGCCGGAGTAATCCGAGTCAGGTGCTTGCCACTGCGAGAAAAGACTTCTACCCCAAGTTCATCTTCCAGCAGGCGGATTTGCTTGCTAATGCCCGGCTGAGATGTGTACAAGCTCTGAGCGGTGGCCGACACGTTAAGATCGTGATGAGCAACCTCCCAGATATAACGCAGCTGCTGCAGTTTCATTTATGCCCTCCGATTTGGCCGCGCAGGAGACGGTGGCTTTTTAGATTATAAAAATATGAGGAAATATTCTTTTCCAGAATAGTTATAAATCCCTATATTTGCCAGTTACAAGCCACCATTTACGGCCTTAGAGCCGGTAAATATAACTGTAGCTCATTATTAATGGACTTTGTTATTTATATTCTTGCCGGTGCCGGTGTTGGCCTGGCGATTGGGATGACCGGTGTTGGCGGGGGATCTTTAATGACACCCCTGCTCATTCTTTTCAATATCCCCTACCACGTGGCCATCGGTACTGACCTTCTATACGCCGCCATTACCAAGACCGGCGGAGTCATATCCCATCAGCGTCGAGGCACCATCAAGTGGCGCCTGGTGCTTCTGCTGGGCGTGGGAAGCATTCCGGCCTCCATTCTGACCACCCTCTCCCTGCACCGGGTGTTTACCGATCCCGACGAATACAAGCCCCTGCTGACCGGCGCGCTGGGCATTATGCTGATACTCACCTCAGTCGTATTGCTGTTTCGCAAACGTATTCAGGCATCCAACCTCCATCCCACACCAACTGGGTTGGCAGGATTCGGAAGGCGTCACTCAGACGGCATTACCCTGGTGGCCGGCATTGTCCTGGGTGTCTTCGTCACCCTGTCCTCGGTGGGTGCCGGCGCGTTTTGCGCAGCCCTCCTGCTGATGCTTTATCCGCGCTTGCCCGCCCTGGGCGTGGTGGGAACAGACATTGCCCACGCAGTACCCCTGACCTTTGTTGCCGGAATGGGTCACTACCTGCTGCTGGGGAATGTCGATTTTGTTCTGCTGGGCTGCCTGCTGCTGGGTTCGCTGCCAGCCGTTCACTATGGCACCAAGCTGGGTGCCCTGGTACCTAACCGGATAATGCATCCGATCCTTGCCAGTCTCCTGATGTTGTTGGGTGTTAGATTCGCCTTCTTCTAGGGAGCCTATATCTGTCGTAAGCCCTTCTCGGCCTCAACCAGAGCTGTGGTCGGAGCCTTTGCCGGAAACCCTGGTTTTGACGAGACCTGGCGACAATACCGGAACCGTGTAAACGGGAATTTTGCTAAGCTGTAAAACCTTGCTGGTCACCGAGCCGAGGCCGAAGCCGTCTCCCGGCCCCGGTCCACGACTGCCCATTACGATAAGATCCGCCTGCGAGCGTTTGGCGTGTTTCAAAATAACGTCCACCGGCCTCCCGGCTTCCACAATTACCTCGGACACCTGCCCCAACCCCAGATTATTATCGATGAACTCATCGGCCAACATATCCACCACCCGATCCTTGATTGTGGACAGTAAAACGCTCATTCCCTGCTGGTTAAACTCGCGGGTTTTTTCTTCCGGCAGATAGGTTTTTACCATCGCCTTGCCGAGGCTGCCGAGTGGCTCGACCGCGTGTACCACCACGATCCCGGCACTCAATCGCTTGGCCAGGGTAATAACATGCTGAACGACATGGGGTGTAAATACACAAAGATCCGTCGCGAACACGATGGTTTGGATCATAGACCTGAGTACCAATCCGACTACTGCTTCGCTATCCGGCGCCGCGCGCCCGGAGCAATCGTGTACTCGCGGGTTTGCCCAGGCACCGAGGCTACCAAAGCCATCAGCTATTCCACTAAAGAATAGCACTGCATGAGTAAGCCAGACCGGCTGGTATAGAACGTTTTGATTGGTTTTTAGCTTTCTTCCCGCACTGGGGGATTATTGGCAACCCCGTGTGGAACGTGGCCCGTGGCCACGTGAACGCAGGCCGAGTCGCAGTGCTGTCGCTGATCGTCGAAGAATACGTCGGCTCCATAGGAGCGCAAAAAAGGTCCTTTATCCAGGCCGCCCAGGAACAGCGATTCGTCGATACGAATATTCCAGGCACGCAAGGTTCGGATAACCCGCTCATGCGCCGGTGCGGACCGGGCCGTAACCAGCGCCGTTCGGATCGGACTGTCCTCACTATTGAATTCCGCCTGAAGCCCGTGCAAGGCGGAAAGAAAAGCCTTGAACGGCCCGCCATGCAGTGGTTTGCGCGCCGCGGCTTTCTCGCTACTGGTAAACGCTTCCAGTCCATCGCGCTTGAATATCTGCTCGGCTTCGTCGGAAAACAGCACGGCGTCCCCGTCGAAGGCAAAGCGCAGTTGGTCACCATGCTGTGACTTGTTTTTGGCGGCAATCAAAGTCGCCGCCGCCACGCCGTTATCAAGGGCGTTGCGTACATCTTCGCCATCGGTGGACAGGAACAAGTGGCAGCCAAAGGCTTGCACATAGCGATAGGGGCTCTCGCCGCTGCAAAATGCGGCGCGCGAGACCGTCAGGCCGTAGTGCTCAATGGAATTAAAGACCCGCAACCCGGTATCGGCGCTATTGCGAGAGAGTAAAATAACCTCCACCCGAGGCTCATCGCCCAAGCGTTCATTGAGCCGCAGCAGTTTCTGCACCAGGGGAAAAGCATCGCCGGGCTCGAGAATTTCATTCTCGTGTTCGATTTGGTACTGTGAATAGGCATCCAACCCCTGCTTTTCGAATACCTCGTTGCTGTCATTGAGGTTGAACAGCGCGCGGCTGGATATGGCGATGACCAGTTTACTGCCGAAATTTTTGGGCATAGATGAATCCCTTTAAGCTTGCCTCATTGTAGTTTTATTTTATGACTAACGACAACTCATTAATCAACACTCTCACCGACTGGCTATCGGCCGAAGGACTGTCCACCGACTACCAGCTACAAGCCCTGGCCGGCGGCGATATCAACGAAACCGCCCTATTAATCACCGCCCGCGGGCACCGCTTTTGCGTCAAGCAGAATAACCAGGCACCACCCGATTTTTTCACTGCCGAAGCCGAGGGCTTGCGAGCAATCGCCGCCAGCAATACCTTGCGTGTTCCCGAGGTCGTGTTTGTCGCGGAACAATTTATCGTGCTGGAGTACATTGCGCCCAGAAAAAGAAATGCCAATTACTGGCGAATGCTCGGCGAGGGCCTGGCGCAATTACATTCCGTCGTCCGTCCCCAATTCGGTTTCAGCATGGACAACTACTGCGGCCTAACGCCGCAACCCAATCCACTCATCGATGACGGCCACGAGTTCTTTCGCGATCAACGGATTTTGTATCAAGCGAGAATGGCATTTGACCGCGGGCTGCTAAATAAGCAAGAGCTAAAAACCATAGAGCGTTTTACTGCGCGCCTGTCGAACCTGATTCCCCAACAGCCCGCCGTATTGATTCACGGCGATCTCTGGTCTGGAAACATTCACAGTGACGAGAATGGCGATCCCGTTTTAATTGACCCGGCGGCTTACCAGGGTTGGGCCGAAGCCGACATCGCCATGACCTTGTTGTTTGGCGGCTTTGCCGATGCGTTTTACCACAGCTATCAAGCCGTTAATCCCCTGGAATCCGGCTGGCGGGAAAAAGCCGATATCTACAATGTTTACCACCTGCTCAATCATCTTAATCTTTTTGGTGGTGGCTATCACGCGCAAGTGATGGCGATTGTAAAACGTTATTCTGGATAGATAAACTTTCTCAAGGCCTTGAGTCGTCCGTGCAAAGTCGCCGTTTGCCACTGGGTTCAGCCTATAGGAACCGCATGAATACGTCCGTGTAGCTCCCTCGCATCGTCCCTGAATCGACCGTTCCGATAG
>JBBDIU010000027.1:0-43805 GCA_040880205.1 Cellvibrionaceae bacterium | reverse complement strand
CGCTACGCTGTGCGTCTCGCGGGCTCCAGCCGCCCGCAAAACGAACACGCACCTGAATTCATTCGGGAATGGGTGAGCTGGGGTGGCGGTTTGCGCGCTTCGCAAAATTTGATCCTGGCCGGCAAGGTACGGGCGTTGCTACTGGGTCGCTACAATGTGTCCTATGGCGATATTCAAGCGCTGGCGGAACCGGTGTTGCGACATCGCATTCTGTTGAATTTTCATGCGGAAGCGGAGCGCGTTCGGGTTGAGGACGTTATCAAACGCCTGGTTGAGACCGTGCCCATTCCCAATGAATAGGAACGCAAGGGGAATAGCAAGATAACGAGTAGACAGTCCAGTGAATAGAAACCCGATCAGCAGGCCACAGCCGTGAGCTCATCCGTCAATTTTATTGATCCCAACGTACTAGCCAGTGTGGACAATCTGGAGCTGCGTGCTCGTTTGGCGGTGGAAGGCTTTTTGAGCGGTTTGCATCGCAGCCCCCATCGGGGTTTCAGTGTGGAGTTTACCGACTACCGACACTATTATCAGGGCGATGATACCCGTCATATTGATTGGAAACTCTACGGGCGTTCCGACAAGCTCTACATCAAGCAATTTGAAGACGAAACCAATTCGCGCTGCACCATCCTCTTGGATACCAGCGCATCCATGTCCTATGCCTCGGGAGAGGTGAGCAAACTGGAATACGGCCGCACCCTGGCAGCCGCTATGGCATATTTCATAATGCGGCAACGGGACGCGGTTGGCCTCATTACTTTTTCCGACAAGGTGAATCATGTACTGCCGGCGCAGTATCGCCAGGGACACTTGATGCAGATCCTGCGCACACTGGTGCACTTGGAAGCGGGTGAAGCCACCGATACAGTCCGGCCATTAAGGGACTTGGCGGCTAATTTACGTAGCCGCAGCTTTGTCGTTCTGATCACTGACTTGTTGGAAGGTGAGGAGCAAAGCATCCGATTGCTGCAACAAATGCGGTCCATGGGCCATGAGGTCATTGTTTTTCACGTGATGGATGACGCGGAGCTCAATTTTCCCTTTCAGGAAGTCTCTGAATTTGTGGACCTGGAAAGCGACGCCTCCCTGCTAACCTCGCCCGGCGCTATTCGCCAGGAGTATTTGGATGCGGTTGGGGAATTTACCGAATCTTGCCGCAAGCAGTGTCAGTCCCACGGAGTCGACTACTGCCTGTTAAATACCAGCGAACCGCTGGACAAAGCCCTGGCCGCCTATCTCACGCGCCGGGGCAGGAGTTTTTAGCGAATGACGCGCAGTGCATTTGAAAACAAGTTTGCTGTGGGCGCTCAGAGCGAGGTGCTATGTCGTTTTTGACACCGATTTTTTTATTCGGCCTGTTCGCGGCTGTTATCCCCATTGCCATTCATTTGATTCGCCGCGATAAACCGCCAAAAATTGTTTTTAGCACCTTGCGCTTTTTCCGCCAGACCACGCGCAAGCAATTTTTGTTGCAAAAAATTCAACAATGGCTGTTGCTCCTGCTGCGTGCCGCGGTAGTCAGCTTGCTGGTGCTGGCCTTTGCGCGACCGTTTTTCAGTCAATCGGTGTCAGCTTGGGCGGATTTGGCGCCGCGCTCAGTGGTAGTGCTGGTGGACGTTTCGTTGAGCATGGGTTACCGAGACTATTTGGACCGCGCCAAGACCGCCGCGCGCAGCATAATCAATGACCTCAATCCCGGCGATGAAGCGGCCGTCATTCTGTTCTCCGAAACGGCTCGGGCAGTGTACGGCCCCACCTCGGAATTCGCCACCCTGCACGGGGTGATCGATGGCATTGAGTCCCCTGAATTCGAGAAAACCCGGTACTTTCCCGCCATCCGCCTAGCCAACGAGTTGCTGGAAGACAGTCGTTTCGACATAAAATTGGTTCATCTGGTTTCCGACTTTCAAAACAGTGGCATGAAGGATTTCGACAGCAACTGGAGGCTCGAACCCGGCGTGGATTTCTTTACGGAAAACGTCGGCTATGAGGAAACCAAGAACCTGGCGATAACTGGAGTAAAGTCCCCCGCCAACCTGCGCGGCAGTGAGCGAGAAGACGAATTGTTCGTCCGGGTGCGCACTCTGGGTAGTTTGCGCCTTGATCAGGCGGAGATAGCAGTCAGCATTAACGATCAAGAGCAAACGCGCAAAGTGGTGAACCTGCAAGAGCGATCCGAAACGGTGGTCGGTGTTTCGGTAAAATTCGCAGAGGAAGGCTCTCATGTGGGCAAGGCCAGTGTCGTCGATTCGGATTTTGAATTGGACAACGACTTTTATTTCACCGTGGATGTGCTCCCTAGAATTCCGGTATTGGTCGTTAATGGCGACGCTTCCAAGAATTGGTACGAGGATGAAGCTCACTGGTTTACGCTAGCCGCCAGTAGCAACCAACAGTCGCCATTCGTGCTGACCACGGTTGACCACAATGCCTTCGACGCCCGCGATCTGGACACCCACAGGATTGCTGTGTTGCTTAATGTTGGCGACTTGTCCTCATCCCAGGCGCAAGCGCTGCATGCGTTTGTCGAGGCCGGTGGCAGCGTGCTATTTGCTCCCGGCGACCAGGTTCGGGCAGGAAATTTCAACCGTCAGCTGGGCAACGTAAGCCCCGCAACCCTCATTGATCATGGCAATCTGGCGGCGAACGACTACCTGCTGATTGCTCAGGTGGAAAATCGCCATCCGATTATGCGCGAGCTGAACGTTGATTGGGGGGTTCGGTTTAATGATTATTGGGCCCTAAAGCCCGCCGAATCCGCTGAAGTGTTGATGAAATTCGATAACGGTGCCCCGGCACTGTTAGAGCGTGAAGTCGGCAAGGGCCGCACGTTGATATTTGCTTCTACCCTGGATCTCGAATGGAACAATCTGCCACTGCAAGGCATGTATTTGCCTCTAATTCACGAGACGCTAAAGCATCTGGCCAATACACCGGAGAAAAACTCGTCCTATCTAGTGGGCGAAAAAGTGCGGCTCCAGAATGGGGCCGCTACAACCAACTTGTTAGATCCCTCGGGTGAAGCACTGACTCTGCAGGAAGGTGAGGATGGCTTTACCTTGCGCCGGCCTGGTGTGTATAGGAGAGTGGTGGGCGACCAAACATTGTATTACGCGGTAAACGGCGCCGCGGAGGAATCGGACTTTGCCTCGGTGTCTCCGGCGGTGCTCGTGGACCAGGTGCTGAACCCGGCGACGACCCCCACGAAAAGCGCCGCCGTGCGCACCCAACTGCTGAAGATGGAGTTGGAGCAGCCGCAACGCCTGTGGTGGTGGTTATTGTTACTTGTTGTCTTGCTGTTGTTAACTGAATCTTTCGTCGCCAATAGAACCCATCGTTAGCCTTGCGCCGAATCCTGTTCAACAGCTAAAGCTCTTCCGTTATTACGTCCTTGGATGTTGCTATTGCGTGATGTGTAACGCTTTCCATTTTGCTTGAGCTCTTATCCCGCCGGACCAAATCGCCCACCTCCAAGAATGGCGAGGCGTCGATGTGCTCCGCGTCCATCATCCGCGCCACTTGCTCTAATGCCGAGAGAATCCTGTTTTGTTCCTGCTCCGGTAGCGCCCGAAAGCGGTGGATAAAGTGTGCCCGCAAGGGGGTGGGAGCGTTGTTTAGCATCTCCTTGCCTGCCTGCGTCAAATAGGCGTTAACCTTTCGCTTGTCCGTTTGCGAGCGTACCCGGCACACCAGTTCGCGCTTTTCCAGTCGATCGAGAATCGTGGTCACTGTTGCCTGGCTCAGTGTGATTCCCTTAGCCAATTCGCCGATGGTGACATCGCCGCAGTCACGAATTGCCTGCAGAAGCAGGAGCTGCGGCGCGGTCAGACCAGCCGTCTTCGCCAAGTGCTTGGAGTGTAAATCGACGGCGCGGATTATGCGCCGCAATGTGATCAATACCTTCTGGATGCTGTTCATCGCTGTCCGTATATGTTGAAAATCGGCTTTTGGCGACTTACTTACCGCTTTTGGGGAGTTAGAGCTGTCAATCGCGGTCATAGCTACTCGCCGCGTGACCGGGGCGTTCGGAGTGACTGGACGGGGAGTCACAGGTAGACGGACCTCCCAATTGCGGCGTCCGGCATTGAACTTTACCCCCCGAGTCGAGTATCATAGATTATATTGTTTAGTGTTCTAAATAATTGTTTGGATTAAACACAGTCCTGAGTATGTTTTCCGCGCCATTCGATAAGGGCGAGTGGCACCATGGCTCAACGCCAGTACAACGCATCCGTTTGAGGTGTTAAGGATGCGTTTGTGATGGTCGCCGCTCGGGTAATCAGCGGACCGCGCGTTGATGCCAGGAAACATACCGAGACTTTCTGTAAACACTACTGTGAATAGAGAGGATCATTACCCCTAGCCTATTATGCAGTCAAACACGCCTGAAGTCGTACTGCGTATTCCCGCAGCCACCGATGGGCCCGCCTTGACCGAGCTGGTAAGCCTATGTCCGCCCCTGGATGAAAATTCCCGTTATTGTAATCTCCTACAGTGTAGCCACTTTGCCGAAACCGCTGTTGTAGCCGAGCTTGACGGCCAACTGGTAGGCGCCATAACAGGCTATCGACACCCCGGACATTCCGATGTGTTGTTTGTGTGGCAAGTGGCGGTTCTGTCCAGTATGCGAGGACAGCGGCTGGCAAAACGAATGCTGAGACACGTCCTGGAACGACCGCAGAGTGCGGATATTCGCTACATCGAAACCACTATCACGCCCGACAACGACGCTTCCTGGGGTTTATTCGAGAGTATCGCCCGATCGCTCGATGCACCACTTAACAAATCCGTACTGTTCGAGAAAAAGCGGCACTTTGCCGGCGCCCACGACGACGAAATGTTGTGCCGGATTGGACCCTTCTCCATTAATTCCTAACTAGACATGTGAGTTAACCATGAAGATTTTTGATGAAATTGAATCAGAAGTGCAGAGTTATGCACGTTCATTCCCGCGTATTTTTAATAAAGCGCAGGGCGAATTTATGTTCGATGAAGATGGCAATCGCTATCTCGATTTTCTCGCCGGTGCCGGCACTTTGAACTATGGCCACAACAATCCGATTTTCAAGGAAAAACTGTTGGAATATATTCACAACGATGGCATCACCCACGGCCTGGATTTGCACACGGCTGCCAAACAGGATTTCCTGGAAACTTTCAACGAAAAGATTCTTAAACCACGTGAACTTGAATACATGGTGCAATTTACCGGCCCCACTGGTACCAATGCGGTCGAAGCGGCGATCAAGATTGCTCGCAACGTAAAGGGACGCGAAAACATAGTGGCTTTCACCAACGGTTTTCACGGGGTAACAATTGGATCTCTGGCGGCCACGGGAAATTCGCATCACCGCGGCGCGGCTGGGGTGAGCCTGACCGGCGTTAGTCGCATGCCCTATGACGGCTACCTGGGTGACGACATAGACACCACCGCTTATCTTGACAAGGTCTTGAGTGATTCCAGTAGCGGCATTGATCTTCCCGCCGCCGTGTTAGTGGAAACCGTGCAGGGGGAGGGTGGTATTAACGCCGCTTCGTTCGAGTGGTTGCGCAATTTACAGGAAGTCTGTCGGCGTCACGATGTATTGTTAATTGTGGATGACATCCAAGCCGGGTGTGGCCGCACCGGGACATATTTCAGCTTTGAGGAAGCCAAAATTTCGCCCGATATTGTGACTTTGTCGAAATCCCTGGGTGGTTACGGTTTGCCCTTCGCCGTGGTGCTTATGCGCCCCGAGCTGGACCAGTGGCGTCCGGGAGAGCATAACGGGACCTTCCGTGGAAATAATTTTGCATTCGTAACGGCAACCGCCGCGATTAATGCCTTTTGGTCGGATGACAAGTTATCCAAGGACGTGAAACGAAAGGGTGAATATATCGCCAAACGTCTTCAGTCCATTGTCGACAACTACGGGGAAGGTAACTTTACCTGCCGTGGTCGCGGAATGTTTCACGGACTTAATTGCGTGAGCGGAGAGCTGGCCGGCAAGATCACCAAGCAGGCCTTCAAGCACAATCTGATAATTGAAACGAGTGGTGCCGAGGACCATGTGGTCAAAACGCTGTGCTCGCTGCTGATCAGTGACGAAAATCTCAAGCTTGGGTTGGATATACTGGAAAAAAGCGTGGCGGAAGTGTTGGCCGGAGTGGATGAAATTCCGGAAGAGAAAACCTATTTCTAACCGTGTGCCTTTCGAAAAACCGTTTTCATCACTAAAAACACCTCGTCAAAAACAAGGGTTCAAGCATGATCGTCCGTCATTTATCAGAGGCTGAAAAATCCGGCCGTCGCATCGTCTCCAACGGTTGGGAAAGTACCCGGCTCTTGTTGCGCGATGACAACATGGGCTTTTCTTTCCACATCACCACAATTTACCGTGATGCGGAGCTGCATTTGCATTACCAAAATCATTTGGAGTCCGTGTATTGCGTTCACGGCAGCGGCGAAGTCGAAACCGTCGGAGATGGCAAGGTATACCAAATCAACGCCGGCAGTATCTATATTTTAGATAAGAACGACAAGCACATACTGCGTGCCAGAACCGAAATGCAAATGGCTTGTGTTTTCAACCCGCCGCTACACGGCAAGGAAGTTCACAATGCCGAAGGCGCTTACGAGCTGAACGCGGAGACAATCGACGAGTAGGTATTTCGCTAGGACGGGAAGCTGGCTCGCTACATTTATACATTTGAATCAACAAAATCAAAGTGCAATTATGACTGAGAAAAAGCTACACACTGTTGAGAAAATTGGCGGAACCTCCATGAGCAATTATGCGGCCGTCCGCGACAATATTATTTTGCGTGGGGAAGAGGCTGCGGATATTTACAATAGAATTTTTGTAGTATCCGCCTATGGCGGTATCACCAATATGCTATTGGAGCACAAGAAAAGCGGTACTCCCGGTGTTTTCGCATTATTCGCCAGCGGCGAGGAAGAAAATGATGATTGGCGAGTGGCCCTGGAAGAGGTCAGGGTCAAGATCGAAGCGATCAATGCCTCCATATTTACCGACGATTCGGTACTGAAGAAAGCTAACCAGTTCATTGGCGAGCGTCTGGACGAAACTGAACGCTGCTTGTCCGACTTGCAGCGCATTTGTCAGCACGGCCACTTTGCCTTGCAAGCTCACCTGGATACCGTCCGCGAAATGCTGTCTAGCATTGGCGAAGCGCACAGCGCCTGGAACACGGCACAGTTGCTGCGCATGGACAATATCAATGCGCGATTTGTCGACCTGACTGGCTGGAAAGCGGAAACTCCCCTGAGCCTTGATGAACGCATTGAGCAAGCGTTCAAGGACATTAATCTGGAAACGGAACTGCCCATTGCCACTGGGTACGCGCATACGGACGCAGGACTAATGTCGGTGTTTGATCGTGGCTACAGCGAAATGACCTTTAGTCGTATTGCTGTGCTCACTGGTGCCCGGGAAGCGGTTATCCACAAGGAATACCATCTCAGCAGTGCGGATCCAAAGTTGGTGGGCGAGGAAAATGCCGTTCCCATCGGTCGCACCAACTACGATGTAGCGGACCAATTGGCCAACCTCGGAATGGAGGCGATTCACCCGCGAGCGGCCAAGGGCCTGCGCGAAAGCGGGATTCCCCTGCGGGTTAAAAACACATTCGAGCCCGACCACGACGGTACCCTGGTAACTGTCGATTATGTCAGTGAAACTCCTTGTGTTGAGATTATTGCAGGTCGCAAGGGTATTTACGCGATCGAATGCTTTGATCAAAATATGATTGGTGGTGTCGCCAACTATGATCGTGAACTGCTGGAATTGATTGCTCGTTTCAAGGGTCCAGTGGTCACCAAGGACATCAACGCCAACACCATTACGCACTATCTGGGCGCGAACCTGAAAACGGTAAAACGCATTCGTCAAAAGATTGCCGAACGCTTCCCTGAGGCAAGTTTGCAGGTGCGTAAGGTAGCCTTGGTCTCCGTGATCGGTAGCGACATGAAGGTTCCCGGCATGTTGTCCAAAACCGTGAGCGCCTTGGCGAAAGCCGATATCAGTATTCTGGCTATGCACCAGTCCATGCGACAAGTGGACATGCAGTTTGTAGTGGACGAAAATGACTACCAGGGTGCCATCAAGAGTCTGCATTCGGCGCTGGTGGAAGTTCACGATCACGGCGATGCGATATGCGCGGCGTAAGGAACAACATCCAATAATAATGTTAGGCCAGGGTATGCCGGCGGCCTTGTAGGGGGAAACTATGTTTGATCGACTGGCGCGGCTGCTGGGAGTCAGTGCGATTCCCGCGGTGTTTTTTACGGCTGCCGGTCTGGCGGTCCTCTTTGTTGCCTTCGCGATTCCCTTCAGTCAAGAATTTGCCGATTTCTTCGGCAATCTCACCGACTATACGGTTACCAATTTCGGCTGGTTTTACATTCTCAGCGTTACCGGTCTTTTATTGTTTTTGATCTGGGTTGCACTAAGCCGTTACGGCAATATTCGCCTTAGCGCCGATCACGAAGGACCGGAGTATGGCACGGTCACTTGGTTTGCCATGCTCTTTGCCGCAGGCATTGGAACCATTTTGATGTTTTGGGGCGTGGCCGAGCCTATGTCTCATTTTGCCAATCCACCCCTTGTAGGTATCGAAGGCGGTACGCCAGAAGCGGCTGAGCTGGCCATGGTCATTGCGCTTTATCATTTCGGTCTCCACACGTGGACTATTTTTACCCTGCCGGCGCTGGCAATCGGCTACTTTGCCTATCGGCAAGGCCTACCCATGCGAGTTAGCAGTGTTTTTTACACTGTATTGGGAGACAAAGTATTCGGGCCTATTGGCTGGGCCATCGATATCGTTGCGGTTCTCGGCACGCTGTTCGGTGTGGCTGTGTCGGTGGGCTTGGGGACCTTGCAACTCAACAGTGGTTTACATTACCTATTTGACGTTCCAATTAGCGATAATGCACAACTTGTGATTGTCGCAGTCATTACCACAGTGGCGACAGTTTCGGTGGCGCTCGGTTTGGATCGTGGTATTAAGCGGCTATCGGAAATTAATATTGTTGTTGCACTGTTCATACTGCTATTCGTCTGGTGGGCCGGGCCTACTCTTTTTCTCACTGCCGGCACGGTCCAGAACGTGGGTAACTATTTGCAAAACCTCCCCTGGTTGGCTTTCTGGACCGAGACTTATCAAGGCACGGATTGGCAACAAAACTGGACCGTGTTTTATTGGGCCTGGACCATCTCCTGGGCGCCCTACGTGGGGATTTTCATTGCGCGCATTTCCAAAGGTCGCACGATTCGCCAGTTTGTGGGTGGTGCTCTCGGTGCGCCGCTGCTATTCACTATTCTTTGGTTTTCTGTATTCGGATTGGCGGCAATCGATTTGGACTTGAATCGTGGGACTAATATTGCCGCACAGGTAGAAGCCGATGTGTCGGTTGCCCTGTTTAGTTTTTTTGAACAATTTCCCTGGGCGACCTTCACCACCGTGGCCAGCATTTTGATCATTATTATCTTTCTGACAACGTCGGCGGACTCCGCCGCCTTGGTTATGGATCTATTATCACGCCGAGATGATCAGCCCAGTCGAACCGGCCAGCGCGTTTTTTGGACTTTGTTGTTAGGCGCACTGGCGGGCACCTTGTTGAGCGTTGGCGAAGGAGGCGGATTAACAGCGCTGCAAAATGTTATCACCACTCTCGGCTTCCCCTTCTGCATACTGTTGGTTTTCATGGCTGTGTCCCTAACCCGGGCATTGCACGCTGACTATCTCGGTTATTCCATGCGGGACCTTGCGGCCGGACGGACACCGCCACTGGACCCCATGGGCTCCGATCCCGACGACAAGGCGGACTCCCGCGACCACTCCCGTCCTGCAAAATAAAAGTCCCTAGTCGCTAATCACTAGTTCTCTAGGGACAGCGATTAGGCGCGCACTCACCCTTTGTTTATCTTGAAATCCTAACGACTAATCGCTAAGCTTCGTTTGGGCTATATCCCATGTATATTTAGCATTGAGCTAATAGTGGGACAAATCCCACTTCATGCAATGCCCACAACGCGCGAACCACAATGAATGAGCTGCTCAGTGGGTTAAAAACACATTTTGCCAGGAGCTAAACACCCATGAGTGGTGCAACAAAGCGAAAAAGCCGACGCATTGATCATCGGGATTTGTCGGTTTCGTTCGAATTTTTCCCACCCAAGACCGAAAAAATGGAGGACACCTTGTGGCAGTCCATTCGCCGACTCGCACCTTTGCGGCCCGACTTTGTCTCGGTTACCTACGGCGCCGGCGGTTCCACCCGGGAGCGAACCCATGCAACGGTAGCAAGAGTAATCAAGGAAACCAATTTAAAGCCGGCCGCGCATCTGACCTGTGTAGGCGCCAGAAAGGAAGACATCGACGAAGTAATTCGCGATTACTGGGACGCGGGCGTGCGGCATATAGTCGCGTTGCGCGGCGATTCGCCAGAAGGCGCAGGCAAACGTTATGAACCTTTTCCCGGCGGTTACCAAAGCAGCGTGGAATTGATTGAAGGCATTAAAGCGATTGGCGATTTCGAAGTGTCGGTAGCAGCCTACCCGGAAAAGCACCCGGACAGCCCCAACGAAAAGGACGATATTGACATGCTCAAAGCAAAGGTGGATGCCGGCGCAAGCCGGGCCATCACGCAGTTCTTTTTTAATAACGACTACTACTATCGCTACCTGGACAAGGTGCGCGCGCGCGGTATCGATGTTCCTGTCACGCCGGGCATCGTACCTTTTAATGCCCAGGTGGCGAAGTTTGCCACCGCGTGCGGGGCCACTATCCCCGACTGGTTCGCGCACCGCTTTGAAGGTCTGGAGGGCGACCCGGAAACAGCCAAATTGGTGTCCGCCGCCATGGTGGTGGAACAGGTTATGGACCTGGTGGACCATGGAATTACCAACTTCCATTTCTACACCTTGAACCGCGCCGATCTGGTCTACGCCATTTGCCATATGCTGGGTATGCGCGAAGAAAAGGATCGAAAACCGGTGAAGGAGGAGGCGCGGAATGAGTAGGGAAAAACGGATCGCCGCGCTCAAGAATGCGCTGAAGGAACGCATCGTGGTCCTCGATGGCGGCAGGGGCACCATGGTTCAGAGTTACGGCCTGTCGGAAGCAGACTATCGGGGCGAACGTTTTGCCGATTGGCATTCGGATCTCAAGGGCAATAATGATTTGCTAGTGCTGACCCGCCCGGATGTCATTACCGACATCAACAACGCCTACCTGGCCGCTGGTGCCGATATTATCGAAACCGATACCTTCAGCAGCACCTCCGTCGCCATGGCCGACTACGACATGCAGGACCTGGTCCATGAGTTAAATGTTCAGGGCGCCCGCATAGCGCGCGACATCGCCGATCAGTGGACCGCGAAAACACCTGACAAGCCACGCTTGGTGGCGGGTGCCATCGGTCCCACCAATCGCACGGCATCCATATCCCCGGACGTCAACAATCCGGGCTTTCGCGCTATTACCTTTGACCAACTGGTGGAAGCCTATGCCGAACAGGCTCGCGGGCTAATCGAAGGTGGTGCGGACATTATCCTGATCGAAACCATTTTCGATACACTCAATGCCAAGGCGGCGGGTTTCGCCGCCAAACAAGTGTTTCGAGAGTTAAATCTCGACTTGCCACTGATGATATCCGGCACCATTACCGACTTTTCCGGACGAAATCTATCGGGACAGACGCCAGAGGCGTTTTGGTATTCCGTGCGACACCTTCAGCCGTTTTCGATCGGCTTTAATTGTTCATTCGGTGCCGATCAATTGCGCCCGGCGATTCAGGACATCACGGCCGTGGCTGACAGTTACATCAGCGTTTATCCCAATGCCGGCCTGCCCAACGAAATGGGCGAATACGATCAGACTGCCGAAGAAATGGCGGACAAGCTGGAGGAATGGGCGCGGGATGGCCTGATTAACATGGTAGGTGGCTGTTGTGGCTCCACGCCCGACCATATCGCCGCCATCGCCAAGGCGGTCGCACCCTTTGCGCCCCGTAAAATTCCCCAAGTCCCGGTGAAAACACGCTTGTCGGGTCTCGAGCCGTTTGTGTTTGGGTGAGACGTGAGATGTGAGATGTGAGATGAAAGCGATCGACTGGCACTGTGGTTGGCTCTTTCATCTCACGTCTCACATCTCACAGTAACTGAGACTTTTCCAATATGTCCAATGCCGCGCAATTATTTATCAATGTAGGAGAGCGAACCAACGTCACTGGGTCCGCTCGCTTCCGTAAACTTATCGAGGCCGACGATTACAATACGGCCGTGGAAGTTGCGCGGCAGCAAGTGGAAAGTGGCGCACAGATTATCGACATCAACATGGACGAAGGGATGCTCGATAGCGAAAAGGCCATGGTCACGTTCCTTAATCTGCTAGCGGCCGAGCCCGATATCTCCCGGGTGCCCGTCATGATCGACTCCTCCAAATGGCATGTGATCGAAGCGGGGCTCAAGTGTGTGCAAGGCAAGGCCATTGTGAATTCGATTTCGCTGAAGGAAGGGGAAAAATCCTTTTTGGCCCAGGCAGCCACTATCCGCCACTACGGTGCCGCCGCAGTGGTCATGGCATTCGATGAAACCGGCCAGGCCGACACCGAAGACCGCAAAGTGGAAATTTGTGAGCGCGCGTACCATTTGCTTACCGAGAAGCTCGGTTTTCCGCCGGAAGATATTATTTTCGATCCCAACGTATTTGCGGTGGCCACAGGCATTCCAGAGCACAATAACTATGCCATGGACTTTATCAATGCCACCGGTCGGATCAAGAAAAATCTGCCCCACGTCCATGTGTCAGGCGGTGTATCCAACCTGTCCTTTTCATTTCGCGGCAATAACTACGTGCGCGAGGCCATGCATTCGGTATTTCTCTATCACGCGATTAAAGCGGGTATGGACATGGGCATTGTCAACGCTGGCGCACTGCTGGTGTATGACGATATCGAAGCGAATTTGCGCGAGCTGGCGGAAGATGTAATTCTCAACCGTCGCGACGATGCCACCGACCGTTTACTCGAAGCGGCGGAAGCCTACCGCAGCCAGGGTGGCACCAAAAAAGAGCAGGACCTGTCCTGGCGCGAATTGCCGGTGCAAGAGCGGATTACCCACGCACTGGTGCACGGCGTGGATCAGTACGTGGTCGAAGATACCGAAGAGGCGCGACTGCAAGTCAAACGACCCCTGCACGTGATCGAAGGGCCGTTGATGGAGGGTATGAACGTTGTCGGCGACCTGTTCGGTGAAGGCAAAATGTTTTTGCCTCAGGTGGTTAAATCCGCCCGGGTAATGAAAAAGGCCGTAGCGCATTTAATGCCCTACATGGAGCAGGAAAAAAAGGAAATGGGTCTGGCCGATGCTCCGGCCGCTGGCAAGGTAATAATGGCCACTGTGAAAGGGGATGTGCACGACATTGGCAAGAACATTGTCGGCGTGGTGTTGCAGTGCAACAACTATCAGGTCATCGATTTGGGTGTCATGGTGCCTGCGCAAAAAATATTGGAAACCGCGCAGCAGGAAAATGCCGATATTATCGGTCTTTCCGGGCTGATCACCCCCAGCCTCGACGAAATGGTGCACGTGGCGAAGGAAATGCAACGTTTGAATTTCAGGATTCCGCTCCTGATTGGCGGTGCCACCACCAGTCAGATTCACACAGCGGTAAAAATCAGTCCCAACTATAACAACAGCCAGGCCATTTATGTACGCGACGCGAGCCGCGCGGTCGGCGTGGTATCCAAACTGTTGTCGGATGACGTCGAGGCCTACAAACAGGAAATCAACATCCGCTATCGCGAACTCGCCGATAATCACGCTCGAGGCCAAGGGCAGCGCAACAATTTGTCGTTGGCTGACGCCCGTGCCAATGGACCGGATTTCAATTGGACCCGTTATACGCCGCCGGTACCCAAGCAATTGGGCGTGCAGGTATTTGATGGCGTTGATCTGGATCTGTTGGCTGAGTTAATCGACTGGACACCCTTTTTTGCCACCTGGGGAATCGCGGGCAAGTATCCGCGCATATTTGATGACCGACAAAAAGGCGAGACAGCAAAATCTCTGTTTTCCGATGCGCAAGCCATGTTGAAGCAATTGGTGGCGGAAAAATGGCTAACGGCGAGAGGCGTTGTCGGTCTATGGCCCGCCAATGCCCAAGGCGACGATATTGTTATTTTTCGCGATGAAAAGCGCAATGAGGTGACTGCCACCTTTTATACACTGCGCCAGCAAACCCGCCGTCCGGCGGGGAAAGCTAATTTGGCGCTGTCCGACTTTGTGGCGCCACTCGATAGTGGACTGCCGGATTACCTTGGTGGCTTTGCGGTTACCACGGGTTTTGGTGAGGAGGACAAGGCGGCTTATTTCGATAGCAAGCAGGACGACTACAGCAAGATCATGGTCAAGGCCCTGGCTGATCGCCTGGCGGAAGCCTTTGCCGAATACCTGCACCAGCAGGTGCGCAAGGAATTGTGGGGCTATGTGCCGGCCGAGGAATTAAGCAACACTGACCTGATCGCGGAAAAATACCGGGGTATTCGGCCCGCCCCCGGCTACCCCTCCCAGCCGGACCACACGGAAAAGGGGACTCTTTTTGACCTCCTGAATGCCCGGGACAACACAGGCATGAAGCTGACCGAGAGCTTTGCCATGTGGCCGGGCGCATCCGTCTCCGGCATGTATTTCTCACACCCCGATGCGCAATACTTTGGCCTCGGTAAAATCAGCCGCGATCAGCTTGAGGACTACGCAAAACGCAAAGGCTGGGATCTGACAACCGCCGAGCGCTGGCTCGCCCCTAACCTGAATTCCGAATAACGCCCGGCGGACCGCCGAATCACGGCTCAGCCGGGGGGCGGATGAATCTCGCTCTCACTTGCGGTACTATTAACCTGACAATCAAATAGATCGTCCCTGATCTATTTGATTGTCGCCCTTGAAATATTGGCGCAAGTACGCGAACTTGCTGATATTCCAAGGGCTCGCGCTGGCCTATGGCCAGCGGCGGTACATCCCTGTACCGCGCTATTAACCCGACAATCTTAATTGCCGGGCTAATATCATCACATCCCTTGTGCGCCGGTTCCGGTGCCTTCAAGGGCTATACGCATTCCAACAACTATAAAAATGGAAGTGCTGCCGATGCCCATACCCAATAGCGGACTGCTTGATCTAGACTCCGATCACCACGCCGACGACCCTGGCGAACTTCAGCTTGGAATACTCAAGGATATGATCGGCTACCAACTGCGCCGAGCGCAATTGCGCGTCCAGCACAACTTTGCCAAGCGTCTGGAGCATACGAATGTGACCCCCGGCCAGTTGTCCTTGCTGGTCAAGATAAAAAACAACCCCGGTATCAGCCAGACGGCCTTGGCTAGAGCCAATGGTATCGAGCGTTCCACCCTTGGAGAAATTATTGACCGTTTTGAGCAAAACCGATGGGTGGACCGCCGTAAGCACATGTCGGACCGGCGTGCCCACGCCCTGCATCTGTCTCCCGTCGGGGAAAGCTTTGTCAATGCTATTATTCCTGTCGCACTCACCCACGAAGCAGAGCTCACGGCGTCCTGGAGCAAGGACGAAAAAACAACCTTGCTGCGCTTGCTCGACAAGCTTGCCGATTAGGGGCTGGCGAGTGGGAAGTGGGAAGTGGGGGGGCGTGGAGAATGGGACATCGAGAATCGAAGAGACATTAGACAATGGGCTATGTGATCGAGGCGGTGGCACGACCCGAGGTTGCGGTTAACAACTGCGACGCCGGGTTTCCGGTGCATCGTATCTACTGCGTGGGGAGAAACTATCGGGCCCACGCTCGTGAGATGGGACAGGATCCCGATCGGGATCCGCCTTTCTTCTTTACCAAGCCGGCCGACGCGGTGGTTGCCGACAGCGCGAGTATTGCCTATCCGCCCCGTTGTCGGAGTCTCCATCACGAAATTGAATTGGTGGTTGCCATTGGCAAGGGCGGGTTCAACATTGCCGCCGAAGCAGCCGAAGATCACGTGTACGGATACGCTATTGGCAACGATCTAACCCGACGCGACTTGCAAGCCGCGGCCCGCGAGAAGGGCCAGCCCTGGGATAGCGCCAAGGGCTTCGACGCTTCCGCTCCAGTCTCAGCCATTTATCCGGTGTCGGCAGTGGGTCACATTCGCCGCGGCGAAATACGACTCGAAGTAAATGGCGAATGCCGGCAGCGCGCGGACATCGACGATCTGATTTGGAGTGCACCGGAAGTGATTGCCGAACTATCAACCTTGTTCTGTTTAAAACCGGGTGATCTTATTTTTACCGGGACACCGGCTGGTGTATCCGCCGTCAAACCTGGCGACGTAATGAAAGGTTATATCGAGGGCCTGGGTACATTAACGAATCGCATTACCTAATCTCCAAGAAAAGCCGTTACCAACGCAATAAAAACTTCATGATCCAGTATGTGTATTACGCTATGCAGTGTGATGTGCGATTGATTGTCGCGCGAAACGTCTGGGTGTGGCACGACACGTACAAGCAACGTGCATAATAAACCTGTGTGTTAGTCCAACCTTCCGTGTCAGACATTGTGAGGTATACCGTTTCCCGCGCGTAGGCCAGCTATCGAAAATCGTTGTCGTGTAGGCTGGAACCGTTCACCCTTAAACTATGGACTTACCTTTAGAATGAGTTGCTAAAAAAGTTTTCCAAGCTTGGACAAAGTCGGCCCTCAACTAGGCTCTAAAGATCTACATTGAAAAATCGACAACAACTCATAATAATTCATTAATCTTAGAAAGCTAACAGATAAACTTATGAGCTGGCGGCAATAAAACTATTGAAAAAAAATACTATAAAAGGCAAGCTAGTTCCCTTCACAACGACAACAACTGCAGCGGCGCGCATGGCATAAATTATTTCATGCGGATTGGAGCGACAGGCATTTCCTTCGATTGCTAATTACCTCAAACGAATTTCCGACGACGTATGTGCGAAGGTGGCCGCATTTGCCTCACAATACTATTTTTGTGTTTGTGGATTAGTTGAATATCCTGAAGTCAGACTCCAAAGTAGAACAGGAGAGAAGAACCATCATGTCAGGCCCTTCCGTGCGAAGTTCAGGGAGCGATACGCCGATTCCCAAACCACCAATCACGGCGACAGGCGGGCACTGTCGTCCCGCAGGCGAACAGCGGTCCAAAGTCGCAAATAATGGCGAGGTTGAGACAGATACACTCGACACCGTTAATGCCAAACTCAGGAAAAACCTGGAAAAATTGACCCACACCTACAAAGAACTAGAAGAGGTGGTAAGTGCGACCGAGTCCGCCCAGATTTTGTTGGATGGGGCGTTGAAGCTGCGTTACTTCACCTCTAGCTGCAAGCAGCTGTTCGACATTAGCGAAAGCGACCAAGGACAGCCGGTAGCAATCCTGGCGGAGAAACTTAACTGCCATGACCTAGAACGTCATACGAAAGAAGTGCTAGAGCAGGTGACGACACTGAAAATTGAAGTGCTGGCTGCCAACGGTCGTTGGTACCTGGTGGCTTTGCGCCCCGATCTCGTTGGAACGGACGCGGCCAATGGCGTCGTACTTGATTTTATCGACGTGACCCAGCGCAAGGAAGCCGAGCTATCGACGGAGAGGGCGCGCCGTTATGCGGAAAAAATTCTGGAAACCCTGCAAGAACCGATAATTGTATTGACCGCCGATCTGAGAATTCAGTCGGCTAATCCCGCCTTCTATCGTATCTTTCAACACCGGGAGAAGGCCGTTGTGGGCAAGTCGATTTTTGTCATTGGCGACGGACAATGGGATTGTCCAAAGTTTCGCGAACTCCTTGAACGTGTACTGCCAAACAACGAGCGCTTCGAGGGCTTTGAGTTAAATCACGATTTTGCGGTTATCGGCAAGCGCACATTGTTGCTCAACTTTCAGCGACTGGATGAGGAACAGCTTATTCTCTTGGCGGTTCACGACATTACTTCCGATCGCCAAGTGGATTCGCTGCGTTTTCGGGAGAATTCGCTGGTCGGTGAAGTGGAAGTCCGGCGGCGCCTGCAGGAGATGGCTTCCGCGGTTCTTCAATCGGACAACATGCAGGAAGTGTTCAATCATGTCTTGCATGCGGGCGCCCAATTGCTGAAAACTGATATGGGCAGCCTTCAGATCATTAACGGCGACGGTGAGCTTGAACTGGTTGCGCATCAAGGAATTGACGCCGATGTTTTGTGCGCCTTGAAAGTTGTAAAAGCCGGAGACAATACTGCGTGTAGCCGTGCGTTACGTCATCGCCGGCGCGTGGTTGTCGAAAATGTCAGCGCGGACGAGAGCTATAAACCTCACTCCAAAAGTACCGCGAGCGGTGCGTTTAGGGCGGTCCAGTCCACGCCGCTGATCGGCCGCGAGGGCAAGTTGCTGGGCGTTTTCTCGACCTACTATCACGAGCCGCGCAAGCTGTCCGCTTACGAGGAATATGCCCTGGATCTGTTGACCCGGGAAACTGCCGATCTTTGCGAATGGTTGAAGACCGAAAAGCAGCTGCGACAGAGTGAGACACGTTTGCGTGCGCAGTCGGAACAGTTGCTCGCCAACGATCGTCAGAAGAACCAGTTTCTCGGGCTGCTGGGCCACGAGTTGCGCAATCCCCTAACGGTCATGCGCAATTCAATTCAGACCTTGGTCGCGGAAGAGCATGCCTTCGCGATGAATTCGCGAGTCAGCGAAGCACTCGCCTTGCTGGAGCGACAAAGTCGCCACATGACTCACTTGGTCAACGATTTGCTCGATATCACCCGGATCAACAACGGCAAGGTAGTGCTGAGACGAGAGCGGGTTTCCCTGCCGCGCTGTTTGGATGAGGTGCTCGCCGCGCACCGTTCCACGCTGGTTGGTCGGAAGCTTGGGTTTTCTATCGACAAAAGCGAATCGCCTGTCTATCTGGATGCCGACGCGGCGAGGCTTTTTCAAGTGCTGGACAATCTGCTAACCAACGCCATTAAATTTACCCAGCCCGGCGGAAGCATTCAGGTGTCAATTGGCAAACTAGCGCGGGAAGCCGTGATCTCGATAAAGGATAACGGCATTGGCATTCCGCCCGAGTCCATCGGCAGCTTATTCCACCCGTTTACCCAGGTGGACAACAATCTGGCGTTGCACGGCCTGGGTTTGGGTTTGAGTTTGGTGAAGAGCCTGGTGGAGTTGCATGGCGGGGATATCGTTGTCCATAGCGATGGGGAGGATCAAGGTAGTGAATTCGTGGTCCGTTGGCCCTTGCACAAGCGGCAGGCGGAATCGGCTGCCGACGCGGCGCCGCCAGTCTTGCGGGTTTCCGCGACTACCCACCCCCGGCGGATATTGGTCGTGGATGATATTGCCGATATTGCCAACTCCTTTGCGCGCCTGTTGGAGGCCGCTGGGCACGAGGTATACGTGGCCTACGACGGTGAACAAGGCTTGGTAATGGCCAAGCAGAATCGCCCCAGTGTGGCCTTTCTGGACTTGGTCATGCCCGACATGGACGGCTTGGAACTTGCCCAGCGGCTGCGTCGCGAGTTCGACCCCCAAGACTTGACTTTAGTGGTTGTCAGCGGTTACGGTCAATCCCAGGACATAGAAAAAGCGCACGCCGCCGGCTTTGAGTATCACCTGCTCAAACCCATTGAAGTGCAGCAGGTTTATACCCTGCTGGACTCTCTCACCGGTGAAGCCGACCGCGATAAGCACGCTTAACCCTTTACCATCCCTGATTCCGAAACCATTTCCTTCGGCCTGAGCTATCTGGCACAATTTTGCTTCCCGGCTCAGGTTTGGAGAGTGTGTGAGCATCGATTGGAATCAAATTCCCGCTGCCATCTGGCGTTCGCGCCGTGGTGTTCTGCGCCCGGTCAGCCAACTGGATCCCATTCGCTTGGACCAACTCCTCGGTATCGAGATACAAAAGCAAAAACTGATAGCCAACACCGAGCGTTTCCTGAGCGGGTTCAGCGCCAACAATGCCTTACTTTGGGGCTCACGGGGTACAGGAAAGTCCAGCCTGATCAAGGCCTTGTTAAACCACTATTTCGACCGAGGCCTCCGCATTATCGAAGTGGACAAAAATGACTTGGTGGATCTGCCGGAAATCGTCGACGATATCCGCGAGCTGCCTCAGCGTTTTGTTCTCTATTGCGATGATTTGTCCTTTGCCGAAGGCGAAAATACCTACAAAGCCATGAAAAGTGTTCTTGAAGGGTCGATCGAG
This sequence comes from Cellvibrionaceae bacterium, assembly GCA_040880205.1. Classification (GTDB taxonomy): domain Bacteria; phylum Pseudomonadota; class Gammaproteobacteria; order Pseudomonadales; family Cellvibrionaceae; genus WACF01. Next base: position 23,571 of record JBBDIU010000027.1, on the reverse strand, counting down.
CGGCCGCCGGAAAACATCGTCCTGTATGCCACCTCCAATCGCCGCCATCTAATGCCGGAGGCAAGGAGCGATAACAAACTGACCGAAATTGTGTCTGGCGAGCTGCATTACGGCGATAGCGTCGAGGAAAAACTGTCACTCGCGGATCGATTCGGCCTGTGGTTATCCTTTTATCCCATTAACTGGGACGAATACTTCAAACTGGTGGACAGCTATTTTGGCGATTACCGCGGCGATCGCAAAGCGCTGCATGAAGCCGCCCGCCAGTTCGCCTTGCTGCGCGCCAGCCACAGCGGTCGGACCGCTAAACAGTTTTTCCTCAGCCGACAAAACGACGACTAAATACAGGTGATTTCTCGGTCGCGGCTATAAACATTGGATGTCATTTCGACATTCAGGTAATATTGTGCGCCATATGGAGGCGGGGGGTCTCCTGTTGCGTTTGCCGGCGCTAAAAACTGACCGGAACGCAGTGTTGGCAAGTGAGTGTTTTGATGAGCTTCATCGCACAAGCTGTCGCGGGTAATCCGCGGCTTGCGTCGCAGCGTCGACCAGCGAGCCTTTCACCGGATTGTGTGGTATTAATCCTATATGCACAATAACCTGGCTGCAGTCGAGCTGATCAAAAAATTTGATCAGCTTTTTACCGACCTAGATCACAATCAAGTGGTCGAACGCTTGACCCGACTCGTTATTGCCGATCCCGCCATTTCCCGCGTTGTACTCTGTATTCCCCAAGACGATCAGATTCGCATAGAGGCCGTGGCGCAAAGCCAGAACAGTGTGGTTTTGCCAAAAGTCAGCTTTAAAAAACTGCAGAATATCCCCCACAAGCAAATTCAACAAACCATTACCAGTGCCCAGCCGCTCTGCGCCGATATCCGCGCGGCGACCGAGATCCGTACCAACGAATGTATGGCCGGCACACGGGCTGTCTACCTTTATCCCATTGTTGGGCAGGGCAAGGTACTGGCCGTTTATTACCTTGAGTCGCGCGAATCCCTGGACCACCTGGAAACGTCGGTACAGGTACTGGAGCCCGTATGGATGTTCAGTGGCTTTCTGATGCGCCATGTCCTGGAGCTGCGCCGCCACCAGCGCCAGGGAGAGGATTACATCAAGGCCGAGCAGGCTTTGTGGGCCAGTGATCTTTATCTAAATGCCATTCTCAATAACTCACCGGCGCTCATTTCCATCAAGGATCTCAATGGCAATGTGATGTTGGCCAGCGAACACTACAAGGTACTGTCCGAGTTGAACGAAGGTGGCGACAAGGATGATTTTTTCGATATCTATCCCATGGAAATTGCCCAGTCATTATGGGACAGCGATTTTGCCTCGAGCAAATCAGCCCAAGTGATCGAGTCGGAACTGGAGGTTCGACACAAGGACGGTGCCTTGCATACCTACCTGATGCTGAAGTTTCCCTTGCGCGATATCGACGATCAGATCTTCAGCGTTTGCAGTATTTGTATGGACATTACCGAAAGGAAAATGGCGGAGGATGCCGCCCGCGAGCAGCAGTCGCGACTCAATTTCATGGCTTTTCACGACGCCCTGACCGGGTTGCCGAACCGCTCCCTGTTCTATGACCGGCTTAACCAAGGATTGGCCCGAGCTCAGCGCAACAGAGCCAAGCTCGGATTGATGATGATTGACGTCGACCGTTTGAAGAGCATCAACGATTCAGTGGGGCGCGACGCGGGCGACCAGTTGTTGAAAATTATTGCTCATAAAGTAGTGGGCGGTTTGCGACAGATGGACACGGTGGCGCGCATCGGTGGCGACGAGTTCATTGTTATTCTTGAAAACATCAACAGTCTCAGCGATGCCCGTCGGGTGGCAAACAAGCTGCTGCGCCGCCTGGCCCAACCCATCGAATTGGAAGGTCAACAGGTTCAGAGCTCCGCCAGTATTGGCATCAGTATCTATCCCCAGGACGGCAACGCGGCGGACGAGCTATTGAAGCGTGCGGACATTGCCATGCACAAAGCCAAGGAGAGCGGCAAGAACAATTACCTGTACTTCACCGAGGGCATGGATTCCTCGGCGGTAAAGTTCCTGGTGGTGGAAAAGGATTTGCGTACCGCCATCGAGGAAGATCAACTCTGCCTGCACTATCAGCCACAGGTGGATTTACAAACCGGCGCGCTTGTGGGTGTGGAGGCCTTGGTACGCTGGAACCACCCCAAACGAGGCTTGATAGCGCCCTCGCATTTTATCCCCCTGGCGGAAGAAACCGGATTAATTGTGCCGCTGGGTGAATGGTTGGTACGCAAGGCGGGTGCTCAGCAGAAACAGTGGATGGCTTCCGGAAAATACGTGGGCAAAATTGCCATCAACCTGTCGCCACGGCAGTTGCGGCAACGGGATTTCGCCGAGCGCCTGGGGCAGATTCTGGAAGAAATCGGTTTGCCACCCAAGTACCTGGAGCTGGAAATCACCGAGAGCTCCGCCATGGAACACGCGGGTGAAACCATTAGCATGCTGACCCAGCTCAACCAGATGGGTTTGTCCCTGGCCATTGACGACTTTGGCACCGGCTATTCATCGTTGGCCTATCTAAAGCGCTTTCCGATCCAGAAACTAAAAATCGACCGCAGTTTTATTAACGACATCCACACCGATCAGAACGACGCCTCAATCGCCCAATCCATCATCGGTCTCGCCCACAACATGCAACTCAACGTCGTGGCAGAAGGTGTGGAAAACGAACAGCAAGCCGCCTGGTTGCGCGAGCGAGGTTGTGATCAGGCGCAAGGTTTCCTCTACGCCCAACCAATTCCACCGGAAAAGCTGGAACGCTTTTTCTCCGCCGGCATCGCCTCGTTCAAAAGCAAGGAAATAGAACTCGAGTTGCCGTTTTAGGACTTAATAAAATAGTTTCTTATTTAAGGTTCGTGCAAAGCTACCAGTTTGCCACTGGGGTTGGCCTATCGGAACCGCATGACGAGTCTGTGAACGGAGCCTATCGGCTCCTTGAGATCCTTAAAGAGTCAGTATTCGTGGCGAATCCAAACCTGTGCCCTCATCCCGTTTGGCACTACCCACGGCATTTCGAAACCGCATACCTCCCTGTAGCTCCCTCAATTGACCGCCATGGACGGCGGAAATGCACGCTTTGCAGGAGCAAAAGCACGCCGTCCCTAAATTGAGGGATTCACTCGTCACATCCCTGTGACTCACCGTTCATTGAGCGCTTCTATGCGCTCAATCTTCCAGGCGGCTTCGCCGTGCCAATCTGTTCCTGACAGATTGGTCGGGCAGCTTCGCTGTGCAAATCGGCTTTCCTGCCGATTAGTCGAAATGCCGTGGGTAGCGCCAAACTCCACCGCGGCTGGCCCACCTTCCGTTATTCCTTTCTTGGGCTTGCCACCCGACGTGAAGACAGGAGTCCGGTGTTTGCTGATGTGACCGTCGACAACAGGGGCGTGTATTTGCTCCTGCAATACGTGCATTTCCGCCCTCCCTGGCGGTCATGTTGGCGACGAGCCCCCAGGGACGGGTTCACGGCGAGTCACAGCAGTAAATACCGGACTCCTGGCCCAGCACGCGAATCCAACTCCTCATCAAACCGTAGCTTAACCGACTCCCCCAACTGTCAAGCTTTGAATGCCTACCCAGCAGAGCTGGGGATCTTCCGTCTTTACTAGGAACGCAACGCCACCGCTTCACTCGCCCTGCTCAGCGGTGTCACGCCCGCCAGGTTCAACACGATTTCCAGACAACCTTCCCAGGGATCGGAGTCGTGCATGCCTTTCGCCGCGCGATCCACCTGCGCGGCTTTGCGCAATAGCAAGGATAGTTGCGATTTCCGCAGGCGGTTCAAGGCATTTTTTACCAGCGGCTGACGCTTGTCCCAAACGCCCGACTGTCGCGCCACGTTGGCGAATGGCTTGCCGGCTTGTAGCGCTTCGCTGATGTGCAATAGCAAGCGCAGTTCGCGGGTCAATGCCCACAGCACCGCAAGCACTTCCGTGCCCTCACTTTTTAGGCCGTTCAGGGTTTTTGTCGCGCCGCGCGCGTCGCCGTGAAGTGCTTTGTCCACCAAGCTGTAGACATCGTAGCGCGCACTGTCCGCCACCGCGTGGGCCATCAGCTCGGCGCTGACTTTCCCATCCACGCTGAGCAATTTAAGTTTTTCCAGCTCCTGGGAAGCGGCCAGCAGATTACCTTCCGCCCGCGAGGCGAGAATGTCCACCGCCTCGTCGTGCAGTTGCAAGCCCAGTATTTTTCCGCGTTGTTTGATCCAGCGCGGCAATTGGGTACCGGCCACCGGCCACACCTGTATAAAGCGGCTGGCGGCTTCCAGCGTCTTGAACCATTTGGCATTTTGCACACTGCGGTCCAGCTTGGGAGCAAGCAGTAGCAACAGCGTATCGGGCGGTGGGGTTTGCGCATACTCCACCAGGGCCTTGCGTCCCTGATCAGAGAGCTTGCCGGTCAAGCGCACTTCAATAATTTTGCAATGTGAAAACAGTGAAAGGCTTTGGCCGGAGTGGTGCAGTTGATTCCAGTCAAATTTATTGTCGGCGTGATAGAGCTCGCGTTCCTCGTAACCGGCCTGCCGCGCCGCGCGACGGATCTGATCGCAGCATTCTTGAACGATCAGATGTTCGTCGCCGCTGACCAGATAAATCGACCCGAGGCCGGATGTCAGGTCGGCGGTGAGTTTGTCAGGATGAAGCTTGGCCACTGGATTCTCCCATTCGCATTCTCCCAAGACTGATTGGCGGTGCCACCTTGGGTTAATGCTTGGCCAGTTTGTGATGGTTGGCGAGGGCTTGTGCGCTGTCCAGGTCCATGAACCGCAGCCGGCGGATAATTTGTTGAGCTAACTCGCGACGCATCTCTTGCTGAATCAGGCGCTCCTCTTCGGCCTTGCCCAATACGTTATTCTCGTCGAATTCGTAGGAGCGAATAACCGAAGCCTCAGCGCTTGGCAAGAGCACATTGCCTTGGCCGTCCTCCAAACTGTAGATGGCCCGGGCGATCAGTTCGTATTCGGTCACCAGGGTATTGCCGCCGATTGATACGACCCGGCGGTCCTCCCGATAATCCAGGATATTAATGACCAACTGCGCATTGCTATGTCCAGTTGCCACCTTAACTTGGTTCGCGGTCAGTAGCTCCTCCATCGTGCGGGACAGAACCTCGGCACCAGCTTGATCATTCAGATACACCGTGTCCAGGCCTTCGGGTAGGGCCAAGGTGCCACGCAAATGCCAACCGCACGCGCTGATCAAAACAAGCGACAGCAACAGCGCCGGAGTAGTTTTCACCAGCCTGGTTCTCGCCACGGCGCTTCTCGTATTCGCAAAGGAGATCACCGAGGTTTTACCACAATGTTCACCAGTTTGCCCGGCACGGCAATCACTTTGGCAACTTGCATGCCCTCCGTGAATTTTTGCACCCGGGCATCGGCTTGAGCGGCGGCTTCCATGGTGGGCTTGTCGGCATCCGCCGGTATGGTCAGCTGAGCGCGCACCTTGCCGTTCACCTGTACCGCGATTTGGATTTCCGACCGGGCGAGCGCTGTCTCGTCCACCTGCGGCCAGGGCGCGTCGATAATTGGCTGGTCCGCTCCCAATTGCTGCCACAAGTGGTGACAGATATGTGGCACGATGGGAGCCAGCAACAAGACCGCCGACTGTAATGCTTCGCGTTCCACCGCCAGGTTTTCCGGCGTGGAGCGATCCGCCAGTCTGTTAACCTCGTTCAATAATTCCATGACCGCGGCTATGGCGGTATTGAAGGTTTGGCGCCGGCCGTAGTCGTCGCTCACCTTGGCGATGGTTTCGTGGGTTTTGCGGCGCAGGTCGGTTTGCTTCGGATCCAGCTTGTCTTTGTTCAATGGGGCGGGAGTGCCGGCCTGCAAATGCGTGTGTACCGCCTTCCACAATTTGCGCAAAAACCGATAGCTGCCTTCCACCGCGCTATCGGTCCACTCCAGGGTTTGATCGGGTGGCGAGGTAAACATGGTGTAGAGGCGCACCGTGTCGGCACCGAACTTGTCGACAATCACCTGAGGGTCAATGCCATTGTTTTTCGACTTGGACATTTTTACCGTGCCGCCGATCTCCAGCACTTCGCCGGTGGCGGCGTGCACGGCCTTGGTGATTTTGCCCTTGTCGTCTTTTTCAAAGTCGACTTCCTGGGGCGAAATCCATTCCCGGGTACCGTTATCGTTCAGTCGGTAAAAGGAATTGGCCAGCACCATGCCCTGGCAAAGCAGGCGCTTGAAAGGCTCGTCACATTCCACCAGTCCTTCGTCGCGCATCAACTTGTGGAAAAAGCGCGCGTACAATAAATGCAAAATGGCGTGCTCGATGCCGCCCACATATTGGTCCACCGGCAGCCAGTAGTCGGCGGCCTTCTTGTCCAACATGCCCTCGGCAAAATGCGGGCAGGTGAAGCGCGCGTAATACCAGGAGGATTCCATGAAAGTATCGAAGGTATCCGTGTCGCGTTCCGCCTGTTGGCCGTCGATTTCGGTTCGGCGCCACTTTTCATCTTTTTTGAGGGGCGATTGAACGCCGTCCATGACCACGTCTTCCGGCAACAGTACCGGCAGGCGATCGGCGGGCACGGGAATTTCCCGGCCATCTTCGAGGTAGAGCATGGGAATGGGCGCGCCCCAGTAACGTTGGCGCGATACGCCCCAATCGCGCAGCCGATAATGGGTGGTGACCTTGCCCCGGCCCTGGCTTTCCAGCTTTTTCGCGATGGCGTCAAAGGCTTGCGGGAACGAAAGCCCATCGAACTCGCCGGAGTTGACCAACACACCCTTGTCCACAAAGGCTTCCCGGTCCATGTCGCAGCTTGCCTTGCTGCCCGGTTCGGGTTCCACTACCTGCTCAATGGGCAACTGGTACTGTTTGGCGAATTCCCAATCGCGCTGGTCGTGAGCGGGTACCGCCATCACGGCGCCGGAGCCGTATTCCATCAATACGTAGTTCGCGACCCAGACGGGCAAAACCTTGCCGGTAAGGGGATGGATGGCTTTAAGGCCGCTGTCCATGCCTTTTTTCTCCATGGCGGCCATGTGCGCTTCGGCCACCGATTGAGACTTGCACTGACTGATAAACTCGGCGAGTGAGGGATTCGTTTCCGCCATGGCTAGCGCTAGAGGATGTTCCGCCGCCAGACACATATAGGTGACGCCCATCAGGGTATCGGGGCGGGTGGTGTAAATGTGCATCTGGTCGATACCGGCGGTGGGGCTGGCCAGATCGAAGCTCATTTCCACGCCGCGGCTCTTGCCGATCCAATTGCGTTGCATGGTCTTGACCTGTTCCGGCCACTCTTCCAGTTGGTCCAGATCGCGCAGCAGTTCGTCGGCGTAGGCGGTGATCTTGATAAACCACTGGGGAATTTCCTTGCGTTCCACCTCGCTGTCACAGCGCCAGCAGCGGCCGTCCACCACCTGCTCGTTGGCGAGCACGGTCTGGTCGTTGGGGCACCAGTTCACGGCGGAGACTTTCTTGTAGGCCAGGCCCTTGTCGTACAGGCGAGTGAAGAACCACTGCTCCCAGCGGTAGTAATCCGGCTTGCAGGTGGCAAACTCGCGGCTCCAGTCCAGGCCGAAGCCCAAGGCCCTCAGTTGTTCGCGCATGTAATCGGTATTGGAATAGGTCCAGGCTGCGGGCGCGGCGCGGTTCTGAATGGCGGCGTTTTCCGCCGGCAGGCCAAAGGCGTCCCAACCCATTGGATGCAGCACATTCTTGCCCTGCATGCGCTGATAGCGGGCAATGACGTCGGTAATGGTATAGTTGCGCACGTGGCCCATGTGCAGGCGGCCGCTGGGATAGGGGAACATGGACAGACAGTAGAACTTCTCCCGGTTGGGATCCTCCGAGACTTCGAAGCTTTTGTGGGTTTCCCAGTATTCCTGGGCTTCGGCGTCCACAAGGGCGTGATGGTAAAGCTCTTCCATATGATTCCGGGTACCTGTACGGCGTGATTGCGGGCCCGGCAAGGGGTACTACCGCATAAAGTAAAAAATTAAGCACCGAGCCTAACAGAAAGCGGTCGATAGCTATTGATCAAGTCTTCGAAAGTCCGCCATTATACTCAAACAAGGGCCAGTTTGTGGCGTGCAGCGCCACGCCCGGGCATTAAGGAGAGTTCATGACAGATCCAAATGAGTACCAAAAGCCTCCCGAACTGAAAAATCCCCTGGAAAAGCTGCGCGACAGCTTCCGCGAGGAAGTGGAGGAATTGGTCGAACTGGAACTGGACGTGGAAGAGCTGGCCGAACGCAAGGCCGCGCTGCTCAAGCAGTACATTCGCGAGGATGTTCACGGCATACAGACCTTTTGGAAGGACCTGAGAGGGGAGGTACACGCTTTGGAGGATTTCGTATTTCAGTGGTTGTTGCGGGCCGCCAACCCGACCACCGTCGACTGGGTAAAACTGGATCAATATCTGGAGCACGGCGACAATCGCCTGATGGCGGGCGAAACGGCCAGCGATGCGGAGCTGGTGTGTGTGAGCTGCGGCAAAATTCGCCTGGTGGAGGGTAGCGCCACACTAAAACCCTGTACCCGCTGCGGTTGCGAGTTGTACGAAGTCCGCCAGAAGCGGCAGTAGCCGGCGCTTATGATACCCCTGGAGATTAACGGACTGCGCAAGCACTACGGCCGCCACCAGGTTTTGCGCGGCGTTGATTTGGCCCTGGCATCCGGTACGGTTCACGGCTTGGTGGGCTTGAACGGTGCCGGTAAGACGACGACGCTGCAATGCATTTTGGGCCTGCTGCCCTACGACAGTGGCGAGGTATCGGTGCTCGGCCTGCCTCCCGCCAAACTGCATCGATCGCGAGGCGAGGTTGCCGTGGTCTTCGACGAACCCTGCCTGCACCCCCATCTGACCGTGGGCCAGATTCTGGAGCACGCGTGTCTGCTGACCAGTAGCAGCGACAAACAAAACCTGCGCGAATTGGAAATTTTGCTGGGCATAGAGCGCTACCACAACTTTAAAGTACGCGAACTGTCGCTGGGCAATCGCCGCCGCACCTCCATCGCCCAGGCCCTGGTCGGCAATCCTGACTTTATTCTCCTGGACGAGCCTTTCAACGGCCTGGATGCCGGCGGCGTGGACGACCTGCTGGCCCTGATTCAGAGCTTGAATCGCGACCAGGGGATTTCCTTCCTGCTGGCCAGCCATCAACTGTCCTACCTGGAGCGCATTTGCTCGCACATGGCGATACTGCATCGCGGCCAAATCGCCGTGTCGGGCGATATCGGGTCATTGTTGCAGAGTAAGCAGACTCGTCTCACGTTGCTCACTAGCGATCAGCCCCAAACACGCCGGTTGTTGCGGGACATGGTTGGGGTAACCCTGGTGCCGGGCGAGGAGGACGACAGTTCGCCCATCGTTTGCGATTTGAGGGATGGCAGCAGCGCGGCGATCAATCGGGCCTTGGTTACCGCGGGCATTGATGTCTTTGAATTGACTCGCCAGCGTAGCTCGCTTGATGCACTCTTTCGGGATGTCACTGGAGAGCTTAGGGACGTCACAGGAGGAACGGAGAATGGCACGGGAGGCGCGACCGATGACTAGCGCCTCCCGGATTCCCAAACGCGACCACAGTCAGCCCGCCGGAAGCCAGGGTCTCGAGCGCGATGATTTCGAGAGCAATGGTGTCGCAGCCAAGAGTTCCACCGAAAAGGGGCCGCAATCGAACGTTTTCAAGGGGAATGGTTTTGTCGCCGCCTTGCGCGTCGAGCTGTTCACCACCAGCCGCACCCGGCTGCCCTGGTTGTTGGTGGCCGCGCCGGCACTGGCGGTCGCGCTGCGGCTGCTGCTGGTAAAAATCACCACCAGCAATCAGGCGCTTCGCGCCAGCGTGACCGGCGATGCGGATGTGCAGACAATTAACGGCTACGGCTACATGGTGGATGGATTTTCCACCGGCCTTACCCTCCTGTACCTGATCTTCATCGCCTACGCCGCCTTCAGTTTCGCCATCGATCGCGATCACGGCGTGGTTCGCCATCTGGTGATTCGGCGCGTGAGTCGCCGGGCACTGATCGGCGCTAAATTCCTGGTATTCAATATTCTGGCATTAGTGTCGGTAGCGGCAGTTATTATTGTGGCCCTGGTGTTAAGCCGACTGTTTTGGGATCTCGGCCCGGTGGTGGAGGACGGTTTCGAAATTATCGGCGAGCCAGCCATCCGCGAGGAAATCCGCATGGGTCTGACGCTGGCACTGCTACCATTGCCAGCCTGCCTTGCCCTGGGCTTGTTGATTTCCGTTTGTGCCGGGTCGGCTACCCAGGCCGTGGCCTTGGCGGTTGGCATAACCCTGGTGGTGGATATTTTCAAAAATTTACTCGGCAAGGGCGCGCATTATCTCTACGCTGCTTTCCAGCCTTCGCTGATCGACCAATCCTATCTCAGTGATGTGGCGCGCATTGTGCGCGGCTATTCCGATGTATTGATTGATCAAGGCGTTTACCAACTCAATCTGTGGATACCGCTTCCGCAGGCGATTCTGTTTGTGATCTTGGCCCTGGTGGTGGTTGGCAGGAGAAAACTATGAGATTTTCCGCGCGGAATTGCGCCGGGGTCCTGGTCGCGGGCATGGCGTCTCTTCTATTGCTCGGTGGTTGCGTGTCCACCGAACCACTGGTCAGGGCGCCGCATATCAATCTGTCGCCGGAAAACATGTCGTTGGTTGACGCCGCCGCCAATGGCCAGTTGGATTTTGGCCTCAATGTCAGCGTCAACGAAAGCGACTCACTGGACAACCTCGCGGTATTGCCGGGCTTGCGGGTGCGTTCGGTGCGCGGCGGCAGTGCGGCGGACCTGGCCGGCATTCGTTCGGGCGATATCCTTTTGTCCATCAACGGCATCGAAACCAATCAACCCGATGTGCTGGCGACCCTGGCCGAAGCCAGTGACAGCGAGGAATTTCAAGTCACGGCGCGCCGTGGCACCACCGTTTACGAAACGACTCTGGCGCGTCCCAGCCAGCGCCTTCGCTCCACTCCACGGGAACGATACCGGGCCGATCCGGTAAAAAGTCGGGCGGGTTACGCCACCGAACTTGTCGAGCTTTCCGGTGGCGAGCAGCGCACGGTTGCCCGCATTGCCGAATTATTCCCCCACAGCCCACTGACCGGGGCGGGACTGCGTGTAAACGACATCATAGTAACGCTGGATGGCGAAAGCATTCAGTCAGCGCAAGATCTGGTCAACCGCTTTAACAATCGGCCCGCGGGCGAGCGAGTGAACTTAGCCGTTATTGCTGAGTCAGATTCGGAGCGGCGTGTGCAAGACATTTCCCTAAATTTGTGGGAACCGGAGCGGCGCATCAGTTCCCTGGCCGCGTGGCCTCTGTTTCGTTATGAATCCTCATTGGCGCCGGAGCAAGTTGAGTTCACAATTCTCGATCTCATCGTATTTTCACTGTTTTCCTACCAACGCCAGGGTGGGGAGCGAACTTACCGCTTGCTCGGTATTTTCAGGTTCGGTTCCGGCTACGGCGAATTAATCGAAGAAAATTCGGCAGCGGATGCATCGCGATGAACCTTTATCGACCAACAACCTGCTCATGAACATTTAGCTCATGGACAAAGGACTCATGCACAACGAATTGCGGAATTCCTTGTCGACGAAAAAACTACCAGCCGCCGCCTTGGTGTGCGGGGCCACGTTTGCGTGTTCCACCGCTTTGGCAGCGCCCGCGTATGTCTCGTCGGTAATCGAACCGGAGGCGGAAATCCGCGGCCAGCATCATGCGGAATTGAACGGCGATGGCTTGCAGGACCTGCTGCTGAGCGTGTGGAGCGAGCAGCGCGGTCGCGAGCTGTTGGTCTATCTGCAAGGTAGCAACGGGCAATTCCCGGGCAAACCCTCCCAGCGGATCGAAATCAAAAGCGATATCGTGGCCTACGGCCTCGCCGATCTTCGCGACGAAGCGGGTGAGGAGCTGATTTTTTTAACCCGCAGCGCCGCCTACAGCTATTCCACCCGCAAGGACAGTTACACGGGTAACCTGGAAAAGTTGGTCGACTGGGCAATGTTGGCGACAGTCCCGGAAAAACAATCGATCGACTTCGCCGGTCGCTTTGAGGATTACAATGGAGACGGGTTCATTGACATCCTACTGCCTGGGCCAGAGCACTACGCCGTGTTTTATGGCGATGAACAGGGCGATTTCGGTTCCGCAACTGCATTGCCCAAGCCTTACCACGATCTCCAGCTCAGTGCGCGTAGCAATACCGGTTTCAATTTCACCAACGAAGCTGGTTTGAGGTTTGTGATTGAAACTCCGAGCGCTTTTGAAGGCTTGTTTCCGGAACCCGACGAGCACCGGGAGGAAGAGGGATCGGCCTATAGCCGCTTTACCGACACTGGCCGAATTCTCGATGTGGAACAGTGGCTGGCAAGCGTTACAGCAGCCCGAATTAACGCCGACAATCTGCCCGACTTCATTTTTCTGGACCATGCCGAGGGAAAAACGGGAGGCAAGGAGGACGCGCGTCGGTTCAATGTGCTGTACCAAAACGCAAAGGGTAAGGTTGGCCCCGAGATCGACTGGCAATCCACCCTGGCGGCGTCAGGACAGATATTGGTAGCGGACTACAATGCCGACGGTTTGGATGATGTGTTGGTTGTCGAGCCCAATGGCAGTGACCAAACCAATCTGCGCTTTTTCACCAACCGGGGAGGCGAGTTCAATTTCCAACAGGCAAACCAGGTGCTGCGTTTCTCCGGCTATGAAGTTGAAGCCCAATTCCAGGACCTGACCGGCGATGGTGTGCCGGAATTGATAGTGAGCCACTACAGTCTCGCCGCGGTCGATGCCTTGCGCAGCGGCAGTATGTTGCGTACCACCTTGATTTACGCCAGCAATCCCGAGGCTAGCGAAGGTGGCGGCGCGGTTTTTTCCCAGCGTCCCAGCACAAAAGTGGAAGACAAGTTTTCCGCCTCCAGTGTAAAAGGGCTGGCGGAACGCATGCACTTTTCCGCCGACGTGACCGGCGATGGCCGCAAGGAAGCACTGGCGCTGGACGGCGATGGAGCGCTGGTGGCTAAATCAATTGCGGATAATCTGCAAATAGGTACCGAGCCGGCGTGGCGCTTTGTGCCCCTGCAACTGATTCAAACCGTGCTGCCAGCTAATCTGAACAACGATTCGTCAACCGACTTTCTGCTCCGTCACCAAAAAGCGCTAACCGTGTTGGTGTCCCAGCCATGAAATTACTTCCGCGCGCGAACCGCACCGAGTGTCCGCTGCCAACGTTTCGGGTAGCGCCTTTACGGGTAACGGCTTGGCTGCTAACGGCATTACTGGTAACGGCCTTGCCGGTGGTTAGCGGTACGGCGCTGGCGAAAAATCAAGACTACCAAACACTACCTTTTACCCTGGATCGTGTTAAGGATAGGATCGTACCGGTCGATATGGATGGCGACGGCTTGAATGACTTGCTGACCGCGGACAACAACAGACTCCAGGTTTATTTCCAGCGCAGCGGTGAAGGAGTGGCACCGTTCGACTTTTCCCGGGCGGACGCCGTTCTGGACCTGCCCGGAAACGCGACAGGATGGGCCATAGATAATCTTGCCGGAGAAAAGGACGGAAGCGCCGGCAAGCGAATCGTCGCCTTGGGGGACGCAAACCAGGTGCTGGCGTGGACACTGCAAGACCGCGATTTCAGCGAGGCGAAAACGCTTCTGGAGCAGGTGCCCGGCTTCCTGCCCGCCGGCGCCTATCCGATGAACTTCATTCGCGATATCAATGGCGATGGCTTGAACGACCTGATTGTACCCGGCCACGGCGAATTACAGCTTTATCTGCAAAAGCCGCGGGCAAACACGGAACACGAGCAAGCCAGTCATTACGATAACGGTCTGCGGATTCAATCACGGATATCCATCGTCTCGCGGTTAAGTCCCGGTGCGAATTTGACCGACCGCGTGGGACAGCGAGTACGCATACCGGAAATGAGGCTCCGGGACCTCAATAATGATCAGCGCAAGGACCTGATCGCCAGCAGCGAAGAACGGGTTGACGTATTCCTCGCCGATGAAGTGGGTGGCTTCGCCCTGCGACCCAGTTACAGCATTGATTTGGGCGAGTTGCAAAAGCGCGTTGGTGAAGTGGACGTCGACCGGGTGGATTATTCCAATCTCAGCGGCCTGTTGGCCCACACCTACAACTTTCAGTTGGAAGATGTGGACGGCGACGGAATTGACGATCTATTGATTCGCGAAGGCGGCAAGCTGACCCTGTTCGGCGGCACGCCGACCGGCATGAATATGGACAAGCCGCGACAAATTCTGAAGTCCAGTGGCAACGTATTGGGCACCACTTTGCGCGACGAAGATGGGGATGGCTTGAAGGATCTGTGGCTGATTCGGATTCAGGACATTTCCCTGGGTAATCTATTTCTTTGGTTGGCGGTTTCCGGCAGTGTGGATATCGAAAGTTTTGTCTACAAAAACGAGGGTGAACGTTTCGCCAGCCGACCTCACCGCAAGGTCACGGTGAGTATTAAATTTCCTTCCATACTTCGGTCCATGAACATGGTCACAAACGCCGCTGAACCGGAAAGCCGCGGCGAGATTGTCCGCACGGTGCGAGCGCGGCTCGAGGGCGGCCCGTCGCGACGGGATATTGTAGTATTACAGCAAGAGACTCTGGCGGTATTTATAAACGTTATTGAGAAACAAGATGGCGAAACCTTTTTGGGTCTTCCCGACTACCGCCTGGACAAAAACAACTACGTCTACGACTTGGGCAAGATCCTCGAAAACCCCTCCAGTGGGCCCAATGGTGACCTGGAGAAGGTCACCGGGCGCGAGCCGAACAGGCATATCAACTTTGGCGATGAATTCACGCCGGATCTCAATCGGGCCGACCTTTTCGCCTGGGATATGAATAACGACGGGCGGGACGACTTCTTCGTCATGTCGGAACGCGAGGAGACCAGCGTGAGCGGTTTGCTAGTGTTGTCGCGATAGGAACCAGCCCCTAGCCCACCTGGAAACCGGTTGCCGCCAAGTTCACGCGACCAAAAAGTCGACCCCGGTTTCAGTTCTGGATAACAAAAAACGCTTTGCATTTCAAAGTATTGGGAACTATCCTTAATCTCACTCTGAGCAATGAAACACCCATATGGGACATTGCCGCGGCAAGTTATGGCAAACCCGATCAATTGCTTAACCAACGCCCTCAAAAACAACCGACGCGATAACGAAATAAGATGATTGTAACCAGACTGCTTCCACTCTTGTGCGGCTTCTGCCTTGCCTCGGGCGCTGCGGTTGCGGCCACGGCCACGGTATCCGGCGATACCGCGGCCGGCAATACAGCGGCACCGCCCGCAAAGTACCAAAACCTGGATGTGGACGGCGTTCGCCTGGGCTCCGTGAAGGCCGCGGTATTCGATCCCGCGTCGGCCACCATGCTGTATAGCAAAAACGCGGATGTTCAGGCCCCCATCGCTTCCATTACCAAATTGATGACGGCCATGGTGGTTCTCGATGCGCAGCAGCCACTGGACGAAATGCTCACCATTAAGAAGCTAAAGCCCATATCCGGTAAAAATGCCTATTCCAGAATCCGCGCTGAATCTCGCTTGAGTCGTCGCGATTTAATGCAGATCATGCTTATGGCTTCGGAGAATCTCGCCGCGGCCAATCTCGCGCATCATTTCCCGGGTGGTTCCGATGCTTTCATCGCCGCCATGAACACCAAGGCCCAGGCGCTCGGCATGAGCCAAACCCTGTTTACCGATGCAAGCGGCCTGTCCTCGAAAAATTTGTCCACCGCAAGCGATATCGTCAAGATGGTTACCGCCGCCGCCCAATATGACACGATCAGGGAATTCTCAACGGCCAGCGGTTTTACCGCTACCTTCGAAAACCCCCGCTATTCCTTGCATTATGGCAATACCAACCGCCTGGTGCATCGCGATAGCTGGGAGATCGGGATCAGCAAAACCGGTTACCTGAACGATGCCGGGCGCTGCCTGGTAATGATCACCCAGATTGACGGCCGCGATGTGGCCATGGTACTGCTGGATTCCTTCGGCAAGCTCACCCCCATTGGCGATGCGGGTCGAATCAAGCGTTGGCTTACCACCGGCTCCAGCGGCACGGTAGCCGGTGCCGCGCTCAACTACGAACGTACCAAAAGCGCCAGTTATCGTTGATCGTATCGTGCAGGATCTCGGTATCTTGCCTTCACGGTCTATCGTTGGATTAGCGACTCGCCGCCCAGTTGCGACATTTGCCCTAAAATCCACCCCTGGCGTTCGCGAACATAGGCGCTCGGATTGTTGACGTGCATCACATGAGGATTGGGCAGCACCGCTGCCAATAGAGCTGCCTCGTATGGGCTGATCTGCGCGGGTAACTTCTGGAAATAACGACGGCTTGCCGAGTTGATGCCATAGACCTCGGGCCCAAATTCCACAATGTTCAAATACACTTCGAGAATTCGCTGCTTGGGCCAAAGCGTTTCGATCAATACGGCGAACCAGGCTTCCAGGCCCTTGCGCAGATAACTGCGCCCATTCCACAGAAACAGATTTTTTGCGGTTTGCTGGGTAATGGTACTGGCGCCGCGCAGCCGCCCGCCGCGCCGGCTTTCGTCAATGGCCCGTTGTAACTGGTCGAAATCAAAACCCCAGTGGTGGAAAAAGCGTTGGTCTTCGGCGGCAATGACGGCAAGCGCTACAGCCGGCGCCATATCTTCCCAGGGTGTCCAAACAAAATAATGCAGTCGCCCCTCTCTGCTGTCCTCGAACTGGCGCTGCACAATGATGCCCGCCGTCGGCGGCGGCGCCCAGCGCAAAATCACTACCAGCAGCACCGACGCCACGGCGAAGGCGATAACCGCCCACACTGTGTAGCGAACAAGTTTAAGGAGTACGCCTGTAGCGGTGCGGACTGAGTTCATCGTCTTGGCATACAAGTTGTTAAGGTGAGTATACTAGCCAGTGAGTATACTAACCGTCGAATGCGCTGAATTATACTTCCCCGGACAATCGATGAATTGAATGGTGATGTACGTCTCCGACAGGAAGAAGGAACGCAATTCACCAGCAAATTCGCGTGACGCACAACCGATAGCCCATTACCGAAAGGGACAAACACCATGTATACCGGCAGTTGCCTGTGCAAAGG
Organism: Cellvibrionaceae bacterium; assembly: GCA_040880205.1. Lineage (GTDB taxonomy): Bacteria > Pseudomonadota > Gammaproteobacteria > Pseudomonadales > Cellvibrionaceae > WACF01. Next base: position 6,426 of record JBBDIU010000027.1, on the reverse strand, counting down.
CGTAACGTTCCAGATAGACGGCCACCTCGAACCTATTCAGATATGTTACTGCTCGCAATGCCGCAAAGCGCAGGGCAGCGCCTTGGCAACCAATATTCCCGTGGCCACTTCGGCATTCACGCTATTGTCCGGTGAAGAGCTTCTGCAAGGCTACGAGTCATCGCCTGGCAAAAAGCGAGTGTTTTGCAGCCGCTGCGGCTCGCCGGTTTATAGCCAACGCGCCACGCTTCCCGATGTTGTTCGGATTCGGGCTGGATTACTGGATGGCGAGCTGAACACCCAAGCCATCGCACACTTCCATACGGCCTCCAAACCAAACTGGTGGGAAATTCATGGTGATTTGCAACAATTTCCGGAAGCTTATGAACCCAAATAAACGCACAACCACGTGGGTATGGTCAGCGTGGTTATGGTCGGGCGCATGGCTGATTGCCATCCCATTGCTGGTCGGTTGCAGAGCCTCGGCCGAACTTAGGGATTTTACCAGCGATGGCTGCTCATTGTTCCCCGACGCGTCGTCAATTAGCGAAACCGATTGGTACGATTGCTGTTTCGATCACGACATTGCCTACTGGCAGGGTGGCACCCGGCAACAGCGGTTGGAAGCGGACGATGCCCTGCGCGCTTGCGTGCTGGAGAAAACGGACAGTCAGGAACTCGCCGATGTGATGTACGCGGGCGTCCGCGGCGGCGGCAGCCCGTATTTTTACAATTGGTACCGCTGGGGCTATGGCTGGGGTTACGGGAGAAAATACCAGGCGCTTACCGAAAGCGAGCAAGCGCAGGTGCGGGAAACACTGGACCATTACTTTGCGAACGATTAGAGGCGAGAAGTCAGGAGTGGGGAGTGGAAAGTGGGAAGTGGAAGTCGAAGCAGGGAGCCGGTGGGAGCGGTGCGGGGGCGCGTGCTAGAATGAAAGCTGACATTCGCAAACCATAAGGACGCAACATGATTGGCTACGTTACCTTGGGCTCCAACCAGGCCGAAAAGGCATTCGAGTTTTATGACAGTTTGCTCGCCGAGCTGGGTGCCCAGCGAGTCATGGAAGTGAACGGCAAAATCTTCTGGGGAAAATCCCCCAAAGGTCCCTTCCTGGCGGTGGGTAAACCCTATGATGGCGAAACCGCCACGGCCGGTAACGGCACCATGATTTCCCTGGCGGTTAGCAGCAAGGAACAGGTCGATGCGGTATACCAAAAAGCCCTTGCGCTGGGTGGCAGCGACGAAGGCAAACCCGGATTACGCACCGATAATTTCCATGGCGCCTACTTTCGCGACCTGGATGGCAACAAACTTTGTGTATTCTGCATGGTTTAAACCAAGTGCGATGTACTGTTTTCGTTCAACGGCAGTACATCCTCGCCTACCCATCACACACTGGACCAACCTTCCTTGCCTGACTCCACGCCCGCCGCCCGCCGCTTCTACGGCTGGACGATTGTTGCCGTTGCCTTTGTTGTCGACTTTATTGCGGTCGGCTTTTTCTTTTATAGCTACGGCGCTTTCTTCCTGCCCATCGCCGAGGAACTGGGCGGTGGCTCGCGCTTTGGCGTCAACATGGGCATTGCCCTGGTCAATATTGTCTCGGCCGGCCTGGCACCCTGGCTGGGTAACGCGCTAGATCGCTTTTCCATCAAGCACATTATGGCCGGCGGTGCCTGCATCACCACCCTGGGTTTTGCCTGCCTGTCCTTCGTCCAAAACATGCTGCAGTTCTATCTGGTGTTGGTTTGTTTGACGGCGGTCGGGGTGGGCGCCATGGGCCAGTTGGCTACCGCTAAACTGGTCGCCAACTGGTTCGTAACCAAGCGCGGCATGGCGCTGGGTATCGCTACCATGGGGGTGTCCCTGTCGGGCGTGATCATGCCCTGGGTAACCACCTGGTTAATCGACGATTTTGGCTGGCGCGGCAGCTTGCGAATATTCAGCGCGTTGACATTTATAGTGGTGGTGCCGCTGGTGCTGCTCTATGTGGTCAACGACCCGGAGGAAAAAGACCAGGAGCCGGACGGTCGCCGCCGCCTGCCTCTTCCCGACCGGGTGGTGATTCCCAGATTGCCACAGCCGCGCTGGCGGGACATTCTGCGCATGCCACCCTTCTGGGCCGTGACCCTGACCTTCGGTTTGCTGTTTTGCGGCATGGGGGCAACGCTCACCAACATGATTCCTCTGGCCCGTGACTTGGGATTCGACCGCTACGATGCCGCCGCCGTATTGATTTTTGGGGCGCTTGCGGGAGTGGTTGGGAAGGTGTTTTTTGGCGTGCTGTCGGATCGGGCCAATATTCGTCTGGCGATTGTGGTGGCGGCCATGACCCAGTGGGTGGGCATTGCCATGTTGATCGTGGTTCAGCAGTATTGGTCCCTATCCCTTGCCTCGATTATCTTTGGCTTCGGCATGGGTGGCGTGGTGCCGCTGCATGCTTCCGCGGTCGGGCAATTGTTTGGCCGCCAGGGCTTCGGCAAGATGATGGGCCTGATGCGCCCCATGATGTTGCCGCTGCAAGTGCTTGGCTTGCCCCTGGCGGGCTGGGTTTACGACGCTACTGGCAGTTACAACGGCGCTTTTTACTGTTTTTTGCTTTTGATACTGCTTGCACTTGCTATCACCTTGGTTATGATCCCCAAAGAGCGTACCACTGAATAGCGTATGCTGGGGTGCGCCGCTATCCGCGCACCACCGCCGAAAAATAATGAGAACGATAAAACCCCCTGGAGGTACCATGGCCAGATTCCGCGTTTCCCAACAGTCGCGATTCACCCTCGCCGTTATCGCATTCGCGCTCACCCTAATGGCCGTTGCCTGCTCGCCAGGAAACGATGAACAAAATTCCGATACGACCAGCGATGCGGCGCCCGTGGACCCGACCCGTCGGGTCATAAGCCAGGGTACCCTGACCGGCACGGTTCAAAGCAACGGCAGTTATGCCTGGTTGGGCATCCCGTACGCGCAACCGCCAGTGGGCGAGCTGCGCTGGCAATTGCCACAGCCGCCCGAACCCTGGGGAAAACCCTTCCAGGCCACGGAGAATATCCAGCCTTGTCCCCAATTCGCCTCGAATCTCACCGAAGGCGTTGACGATCCCGATGGGGACGGCATTGTCGGTAGCGAGGATTGCTTGTATCTGAGTGTGTACGCCCCCAGCGATGTCTCGGCGGATAATCCGCTGCCGGTCATGTACTGGATATTCGGCGGCGGCAACAACAGTGGCTACGCGGGCGATTACAACGGCGGTAATCTGGCCGAATCCGAGGATGTAATTGTCGCAACGGTCAATTATCGCCTGGGCACCTTGGGCTGGTTTATTCATCCGGCGATTATTCCCGAAGGCGCGAGCGGCGCGGCGGCTTCCGGCAACTGGAGCACGGTGGATACCATTCGCGGCCTGGAATGGGTGCGCGACAACATCGCCTCCTTCGGTGGCGATCCCAACAATGTCACGATTTTTGGCGAGTCCGCCGGTGGCGGCAACGTCATGAGCCTGGTGACATCGCCCATGGCGGAGGGATTGTTTCACCGCGCGATTGTGGAAAGTGGCGGGGTGGGTACCACACCCCTGGCGCAGGGCATTTACCTGACCGACCAAGAGCCGGCTGGCCACATGCACAGCTCCAAGGAAATCATCAACAAAATTTTAATCCGCGACGGCGAAGCCGCGAATCGCGAGGAAGCGATTGGTTTGCAGCAGACCATGTCGGACGCGGCCATCCGCGAACTTTTGTATTCCCAGCCCGCGGCGGACTTTCTCAAGCTCTATAATCCCACCGGCGCGCGCAACTATCCCGCGCCCAAAAAATTCCGAGACGGAACGGTTTTCGTCGAAACCCCGCCCATGGAGCAGCTCGCCGCCGGTGACTACAACCAAGTGCCGATTATTCTCGGCACCAACCGCGACGAGCGCCGCATCTACATGTACCGCGACCCGCAATGGGTGCCGGTACTCAAGGAAGATCCCGACGAATACATCCGCGTTGCCAAATATCCTTCCGATGCCTGGAAGTTACGTGGTGTGGATGATCTCGCCCGCATTATGCAACCGGTTCAGGGCGATAACGTGTATGCCTACCGCTTTGATTGGGATGAAGAAGCCACCTATGAAGGAATCGACCTGGCGGTTGGCATCGGTGCCGGCCATTCGGTTGAAATGGCTTTCGTGTTTGGCGACTGGAACGTGGGCTTTGTGCCGCCGGAGATGATGTACGATCCTTCGCGCACCGACAGCCGTGACGCGCTTTCGGACAGCATGATGTCCTACTGGGCGAATTTCGCCTACACTGGCGCGCCCGGCAAGGGCCGCGATGGTCAGCAGGTGGAATGGCAGCCCTGGCAAAACGCCACGGGCGAACCCAAAATGCTGGTTCTGGATACCGAGCAGGATGGCGGCATTCGCATGTCAACGGAAGAAGTTACCGCCGAAAGTATTAAAATGGAATTTTTGGCGGATGAATTTTCCAGCCGGGAAAATCGGTGTAATGTGTACCGCGCAACCTTTGCCGGCATGGGCGAATTCGATCGTGAAGAATACGCCGGCATGGGATGTGATGATTGAAACGATGAAACGGTAAGATTAAAAAAACCGGGTGCTAGCACCCGGACTCGAAGGGTTGTTCAGTTTGCGAATGAGATCCTACAAGTTATCGATTTCTTCCTTGATGCGATAACCCTTGTCGGTGACGATCTTTTCCAGGTTTGTCAGGCGTTCGCGAATTTCCGCCAATTCAACTTGCAATCCCTTGGAGAACTTCTTCTCCTCGTTCAGCTTCATTTCCATTTTTTTTCGATGGTAATGCAAGTAGTGGCTGGCCCAAATACAACCAAACACTAAAACGACAATAAAAATGGCTCTGGTTATGGGGTCCATGGATTCGCTCCGAAAATATTATGGTGGCATGGGCCACGTATTACATTCTCTTCAATTCGCTGTGCAGTTTGAACTTCTTGGAAGTAATGGTGGCCTCAAGCCGACGCAGTTTGGCTTCCAGTTTGTCGAATTTATCGCCACAGTCGCGGATATCCCGCTTGTCCACGGGCGGCGCGCTGTAGGTTTTGCGCTTGCCAGCCAAGTTGCTCTGCGCGGGTCCGGTTCGATCAGCTCCAAGCTCGGGTTCCTTGTCCATGATCAATGCCGCGATGATATAGGCGAAAATGGCGAAGGGACCAAAAAACAGCGACAGCAGAAAGGCCAGACGAATAAAAAAGGAGCTGGTTTCGAAATAGTTGGCCAGCCCGGCACACACGCCGGCGATCTTTTTGTCGCGGCGGCTTTTGTACAGGCGCTTGCCGTAATCGACACTTTTTAAATGGCGGCAGACCCGATTGTTGGTCAGGCTGCTGGCGATCTCGCTGGTTGGCTTGTCGGTCAGGCAGAAATACAACAGCGCGTAAACAGCGATAGTCAGCGGCCAGGTAAAAGTGGCAATAACAACGGCCAACCGAATGAAAAAAGGCTCGATTCCCAGGTAATCGCTCAGCCCGGCACAAACGCCGCCGAACATTCCCTTCTTGCGGTTGAGGTGCAGTTTTCTAGCGCTCGGATTCATGATCATCTCTCCAATCTGGTACTTCGGCGTCGAGAATGGCCTCCAGGGTGGCAATGCGCTCCACCATGCTGTCGGCGACGCTGGTCAGTCGCTGGAGCTGCTCGCGCTCGCCGTCGGAAATATCTCGCTGGCTGGCTTGGTAGCGGGCCTTCAGTATGCCGGCCCAGATGGCGAACAGCGGAATACTGAATATCATTACCACTGCGACTAAGCCTGTAAGTTCTCCACCATCCATTATTAAGCCTTACTTGTCTTGTGAGGTGTTGTGGCCGGGCCTGACTGACTGCGAGCGTCACTACGTATCCTAAGAGCCCGCGTCCAAAAGCATAGCATTTTCAGTGCTTCTCCCGGCCTTTGCAAGGGCGTTTAAACGCTGACAATCTGTTGCACCGCGGCGAAATAGCCGGGCGTACCCAGTACCACCAGGGTGCTTACCAGGATGGTCGCCAGTAGCGCGGAGGCGGCGATTTCGAAGCGAAGTTGTACCTTGGCGCGTTGTTCGTGGCTGATCAGTTTCATGTTGTTCTCCTTGTGTGCGTTTTTGGTTGTTGTGTTCAGGTGTCGTCCGGTTCGGGGCAGTCCAGCCAAATCCAGTGCTGGTTGCGAACCCTAAGACGCAGTTGTGTACCTTTCTCCGCCGCCGAGTGAGCCTTGCACAGGCCTTGCTCGTCCGGCCCCAACTGGATGCTTTCAGTCTGGACCGCGTTGGCGCCGATCACGCCGAGTGATAAAGCCAGCAGACCCCACGGCAGATATCCTGTAATTGATCGCATGGCCCCCACTCGCTTCGTTGTTGCGCTCTTGTCGGCGCGGTTTACGGGCTTCGGTTTCTATTAACCTGGCAATCAAATAGATCGTCCCTGATCTATTTGATTGTCGCCCTTG
>JBBDIU010000026.1:0-7150 GCA_040880205.1 Cellvibrionaceae bacterium | reverse complement strand
AACCGCATGAATACATCCCTGTAGCTCCCTCGCTTCGTCCCTGAATCGAGGGTTTCGAAATGCCATACGCAGTACCAAACTCCACCGCGACTTTCCACCTTCCCTTAGTGCCCTTCTTGGGCTTCGCACCCAACGTGAAGACAGGAGTGCAGTGAATACCGCTCCGGCACACAAACTCAATTCTCACCGGACGAAACCGGCTTTATAAAGCACCATTCAAATCAAGCGCTTTTTCGTGCGGTCGCCTGGTCCTGTATGTCGACAGGGGTGCTGGATTTAATAATTTGGCCAATGCTTTGCAAGTCGTCGATGTTGGTCAGCATCTGGAACTTGTAGCTCGGGCCCGAATCGTTTTTCCAGTCGACATTGAAGCGGCCGAAAGCGCTGCCCATTTGCTCCTGATAGATATGCCGGAAGAAAACAGTATTGGTACCGTCCAAATTCAGGCGCGCGACGATCCGTTCGATATAATACATGGCATCCTTGGCCAGCCGGGAAGAACCCAACTGCGTGGTATCGGCCAAGAAAACATAAGTCGTGCCACCTCTTTTACGCAGATGAATTTCCATGACAAACTCCTTGCCTTCCCTGCTTGTCATTTTCACTTTCTGCATATCCGGTAACAGATTCTTTTTCATCGCCGTACCTCCAATTTTGCTGCTGCGATCGGCTGCCTGCCATTCGACCTGATTCGCTATATAAGCTAATGTCGCGGAGGCGCCAATCCAACGAGAACCGCTTCCCAACAGAAACGGAACTAGTTCACATTTCGTATTTAATACTAAATTGGCGGGGACTTCCAAGTCACGCCGATGACCGTTTGTGATCGTACCGTCCTGAAAGTACGGCAGCGTGAAAAACGGGGCGGTTTAAAAACTATTCGGCTGCTTGAATGAAGACACTAGCGCGTTTGGTAATATTAATGACATATCGTGTTATAGAATCTCGACAATCAAGATAAAAATAATCTATTCGATTCGGACCCCCACGGGAAGCGACCAGCAAAATCAGCCGCCTTCCTCTCTCATCGCTATCCGGCCAGATAACGAGCCAACATAATGACGACCGACAAGCTACAAAGCAGCAAGCAGCCGAGGCGCATAGCCGTATCGTTAATACGACCACTGACGCGGCTGGCCAGCCAGCTACCCAGCAACGAGGCCGGAACCAAGGGCAAGGCCAAAAGCAATTCTTGTTTGCCCAGATAGCCGGCCGGCATCAGTATTATCAGCGAAACAACACAACTGAAAATAAAAAACGCCGCCAGGTTGCCGCGGATCACGTTGGGCACCTGCCCCTGCATGACGATGGCCATGGGCGGCCCCCCGATGGAAGTCGAGGTTCCCATGACCCCCGATACAAACCCAGCAATACCGAGGTTACGCCGGGTGAAAGGAATGGTAATGCGCAGGTAGCTGATCAGAACGCCGCAGACAATCACCAAGGCGATTAGAATTGCCAGTACTGCTTCTGAAACGAGCAGGAGCAAACCCGCACCGGCCAGACTGCCGGGTACCCGCCAGATAATGGCCGATGTCAGACCGTTCAAGGACAAGTGCGCCCGAAAATGCCAACTGGTAAAAAGACAGTTGCTCAAGGTGGCAATGATTACCGGTGCGGGCACATAGGCGGGATCGAGGTAGAACAACAGCGGCGCCGCTATAACCGCCATTCCGAAACCGATATTGGTTTGCACAAAGGCGCCGACCAGAATGACGCCGATAGCCGCCAATGCCGGAAGAATGTTTATATCCATGAATGGTGGCTGTCCCAAGAGGCGTCGCGCCAGGCAGTCAACGGCCAACGAGCGTGGTGGCAATTCAGGTTTTCACTAGGCGTTAACAATGGCGACGCGATAGCGATTAAGAAATTTCGTGGTTCCCGGTTCCAACACATTCAATCGTGTCCGCCATTTGGGGATCGTCAAGCAGGGATTTGACGGACCGCTCCGAACCGGGCAGCGTCATATCCCCGGCAATATCGACAAATGGTTGCAGTACGTGACGATATCGCTCCAGATCTGGATGGGGTAATTGTATACCGTCGATGTTGCCGCTAACTCGGCCGTATAACAACAGGTCGAGGTCAATGGTGATAGCGCCGGACTTGCCACGTTCACGGCCCAGCGCCTCTTCCACGCGCCGCAAATAATGGTGAATCTCGCTAACCGACAGATCAGTATCCAGCCCCACGACGAGGTTGTAATAGTTGTCCCCGGTACCATCGATGGCCTCGCTTTCGTAGACCGGGGAGATACTCAGTTTACCGAACTGCTGTCTCAATCGGGCCAGCGCCATGGCAATGTTTTGCTGACGGTTACTGTTGCTGCCTGCACTGATATAAACCCGTTCCATTGCCACGCCAGTTACATTTGCCACGTCATTACATTGCCCCGTTCGTTAAACCTTGCGTCCACGCTCGATCACAACACCTACATCCCTGGCGTTGTCCAGGGGCCCGGGCTTGGCAACGCGCAATCGAACCCAGGTTGCACCGAATTCTTGCTGCAATATGCCGGCGACGCGTTCCGCCAAGGCCTCCACCAAATTGAAGTGATTATTTGCCGCGTACTCGGTCAAGCGATCAGCCATGGCTTTATAGTCCAGGGTATATTGCAATTCATCGGTCTCGATAGCTTTGCTGATATCCGCCTCGACTTCGATATCAAATATCAGCGTCTGCTTGTTGCGCTTTTCCCATTCATATACGCCAATGATCGTTTCAATCTTCAGTTCGCGAATAAAAAGAATATTCATACTGCTCCAATTTTCCCGGGTCCGGGGTCCGGGTTAAACCCGGTATAGGGGCGTTTATTAACCCGGCAATTAAGATTGTCGTGCGGTCCGCCGCTGGCCATAGGCCAGCGCGAGCCCTTGGAATATCAGCAAGTTCGCGTACTTGCGCCAATATTTCAAGGGCGACAATCAAATAGATCAGGGACGATCTATTTGATTGCCAGGTCAATAGATCGCCGACAAATCGGTCAGCGGCCAACGCGCCTTGACACTGATACCCAATTGCTCCGCCTGTCCGGCCAGCAAGCGCTGGCAACCGGCAAATGCAATCATTGCACCATTGTCGACACAAAATTCGGGGCGGGGATAATAGACTTGTATACCTTTGCTGGCCATGACCGCGTGCAGCTTTTGCCGCAGGCTTTGGTTGGCGGAAACACCCCCCGCCATAATCAACGTTTTCAGGCCCGTCTGCTCCATGGCACGGCGGCATTTTATCAGTAGGGTATCCACCACCGCCTCCTGAAAAGCATAGGCAATGTCGGCCATGGTTTGCTCATCCGGAAGACCATCCTCCCCGGCATGCTCGGCGATGGTATTCAGGGTAAAAGTCTTCAGGCCGCTAAAGCTGAAATCCAGGCCCGGACGATCCGTCATGGGACGGGGGAATTTGAACCGGCTGTTTCCCTTTTCGGCCAGCTTGGCAATCTGCGGGCCGCCTGGGTAGTCCAGGTCGAGCATTTTCGCGGCCTTGTCGAAGGCCTCCCCCGCGGCATCGTCCAGGGATTCGCCCAGCAGCTGATAGTTGCCGATGCCATCTACCCGCATCAGTTGGGTGTGGCCGCCGGACACCAGCAAGGCCACGAAAGGAAAGGAAGGCGGCGCCTCTTCCAACATGGGGGCCAATAAATGGCCCTCCATGTGATGCACGCCGATAGCCGGGATACCCCAGGCATAGGCCAGGGAGCGGCCGATGCAGGCGCCCACCATCAAGGCGCCGACCAGGCCGGGACCCGTCGTAAAGGCCACGCCGTCAATCTCCCCCGCCGCCGTGCCGGACTCTTGCAGAACCGCCTGAATCAGCGGCAGGGTTTTGCGAATGTGGTCGCGGGACGCCAATTCCGGCACCACCCCACCGTACTCGGCATGCAGTGCGACCTGACTGTAGAGCTTGTGCCCCAGTAAGCCGCTGTCGCTATCGTAAATGGCAACTCCGGTCTCGTCACAGGAGCTTTCGATACCTAGAACTCGCATTGGTACTCCGACCCGCCAGCGGGATAAAGGACCGGCATGATAATGAGCCTGGCCGGGTAACACCAGGGGTCTCAAAAGTTGATCTTGAAGGGCGAAGTGTATATTATCAGCGCCCCCTGAAGAGGGAGCGGTCGCCGTTAGGTCAAACAGACAGCCCGTCCGCTCCGCGGGAAATAACAGTTTGCACAGGACCGAATATGCCATCAGTAAAGCTGAAAGAAAACGAACCTTTTGATATCGCGCTGCGCCGCTTCAAGCGCTCCTGCGAAAAAGCGGGAATTCTGGCCGAAGTGCGTCGTCGCGAACACTACGAAAAGCCGACCTCGGTGCGCAAACGCAAAGCGGCCGCTGCTGTGAAACGTCATGCCAAGAAGGTTCAGCGCGAAACACGCAAGTTTCAGCGTCTCTACTAGGACCATCCGGTTCCGCCTGTAATATCCCCCCTGTGTACCGTCCCGGCCGCACGCCGGGATTGCGCTAACGTGATCAGGAGCACCCATGGCTGCCCTAAAAGATCAGATTACCGAAGCGATGAAAGCCGCCATGAAAGCCAGGGACAAGCCACGTTTGGGCGTCCTGCGCTTGATCCTGTCCGAGTGCAAGCGCATCGAGGTGGACGAGCGCATTGAGCTGTCCGACGAGCGCGTACTGGCAATCCTCGATAAAATGACCAAACAGCGCCGGGATTCCGCCAAACAGTACCGGGATGCCGGCCGCGAAGAACTGGCCGAGCAGGAAGACTACGAAATCTCGGTGATTGACGAATTCCTGCCGGAAGCCCTGAGCGATGATGAACTGGCGGCGATTGTCGACCAGGCCATCGCCGACACCGGCGCCGAAGGCCCCCGCGACATGGGCAAGGTCATGGGCTTGGTGAAGCCGCAAATTCAAGGCCGCGCGGACATGGGCGCCGCCAGCCAGATGGTCAAGCAGAAGCTCAGTCGCTGAATGGGGAGTCGGGAGTCGGGCATAGCGTCCCGCTCCGATAGCTCCGGCCGGTCCGCATGTCTAGTCTCTAGTCTCTAGTCTCTAGTCTCTAGTCTCTAGTCTCCAAAGATCATACACTCCCCGTTATAGACTGACCTACCCTACCGGAGCCTAGGCAACCGTGAGTTCCCTCATACCCCAGAGCTTTATCGACGATCTGCTGGATCGCATCGATATCGTGGAATTGGTGGATGCGCGGGTCAAACTGAAGAAAAGCGGCAAAAATTACTCGGCCTGCTGCCCCTTCCACGACGAAAAAACGCCCTCCTTTACCGTGACCCAGGACAAGCAGTTTTATTACTGTTTTGGCTGTGGTGCCAGCGGCAACGCTATTGGCTTTGTCATGGACTACGACCGGATGAATTTCCCCGAAGCAGTGGAGCAATTGGCCAAGCTGGCCGGGCTTGAGGTTCCCCGCGACGACCACAAGACATCGCCAGCGGCGATGGCCAGGGAGCAGGACCGCAAGACCATTTACACCCTCCTGGAAGCGGCGGCGGATTTCTACAAACAATCCTTGCGCACTCACCCGGCCCGGCAAAAGGCAGTCACTTATCTGCAAACCCGGGGGCTGAGCGGCGAAATCGCCCGGGACTTTGGGATTGGTTTCGCCCCGCCGGGCTGGGACAACCTGCTGCAGGCTTTGGGCCAGAAGCTGGAAGACCAGCGGCTGTCGATTGAAAGCGGGATGTTGATAAATCGCGACGACAGCCATCAGCTTTATGACCGCTTCCGGGACCGAATCATGTTTCCCATCCGCGATGTACGCGGGCGGGTGATCGGCTTTGGCGGCCGAGTCCTCGGCGACGGTAAACCCAAATACCTGAACTCCCCGGAATCCCCAGTGTTTCACAAGGGCGAGGAACTCTATGGCCTTTATGAAGCCCGCCAGGCGAATTCTCAACTCAAGCGGGTGCTGGTGGTGGAAGGCTATATGGATGTGGTCGCCCTGGCCCAGTTCGGCATCCACTACGCCGTGGCAACCCTGGGTACTGCCTGCCGAGAAGACCATCTGCACAAGGCGCTCAAGTACACCCAGGAAGTGGTGTTCTGCTTTGACGGGGACAATGCCGGCCGCATGGCGGCAAGACGGGCGCTGGAAGCGAGCCTGCCGGTCATGACCGATGGCCGCCAGGTGAAGTTTCTGTTTTTGCCCGAAGGCGAGGACCCGGACACCCTGGTCCGCCAGATCGGCGCCAAAAAATTCAGCGGACTGATTGAGCACGCCCTGCCCCTGGAGGAGTTCTTTTTCGACGCTCTGACCGAGGACCTGGACATCCGGTCCATGGAAGGCCGCGCTCGACTCAGCAAGTTGGCGGCCCCCATGCTCAACCGTTTGCCCAAAGGGGTTTACCGGGAATTAATGTTCAACAGTCTCGCCAAACGCACCGGACTGGACGTGCATACCCTACTGGAACTGGTGGAAGAAGTGCCCTTGCAGTCGTTGGTGCCGAAAGACGCGGTCAGCGAACACGTGACGGTGGACGACAACATCCTGCCGCCGCCGGACTACGACAACCTTTACGTTTCCAGTGCACAGCCCGTGCAACGACACAGCCGACCCGTGACAAAACCCGGGCAGATCAAACTCCCGCCCCACGGTCTGCTAACGTTGCTGCTGTTACACAACCCCGAACTGGCCTTGCAGGTCGATGATATGAGCCGGCTCGAAGAAGGTGACGACGGCACCCTGGCCCAGTTTATCGAGTTGGTAAAACTGTTGCGCCAGCGACCCCATTTCACCACTGCGCAAATTATTGGCCACCTCCAAGGCATGGGCGGCGAGGCGGCGACCACTCTTACCCGCTTGACCGCACAATTGGGAGAACTGATCAGCCGCGCCAGCCAAGTTGCGGACTACGACCCTAGCCAGGAATTTAAGGATGCCCTTCAGAGCGTGTACCGCCAAAAGGAAAAGCGCGAAACCGACAAGATTTTGCAAACGCTGCGGAGTAAACCTTTTGGTGAATTGAACGACGAAGAAAAACAACTGCTTCGCGACACTTTGGCAAAACATGCCTCTTCCTCGACGGTTCATTGAGTGTTTATCGGGAAAGTGTGATTGCTTCCGGACGTCCGTGCCCTTAATCCGTTTGGGGGTGGGGGTGTACCTTTGGGAAACGCAGTAAATACATCCCTGTAGCTCCCTCGCGTGGTCCCTCACGCGAGGGTTC
>JBBDIU010000025.1:0-7206 GCA_040880205.1 Cellvibrionaceae bacterium | reverse complement strand
ACACGACCATTGGCATCGATCTGGTGGCCATGTGCGTCAACGACATTGTGGTTACCGGCGCGGAACCGCTGCTCTTTCTCGATTACTACGCCACTGGCAAGCTGGACGTGGATGTGGCCAGCGAAGTGGTTGCCAGCATTGGCCAGGGCTGTGAACAATCCGGTTGTGCACTGATTGGCGGCGAAACAGCCGAAATGCCCGGCATGTACCAGGCAGGCGACTACGACCTGGCCGGCTTCGCCGTCGGCATTGTGGAAAAGGACCAGATTATCGACGGCGGCAAGGTTCGCGGTGGCGACCTGCTGATCGGCCTGCCCTCCAGTGGCCCGCACTCCAATGGCTATTCGCTGGTACGCAAAATCGTGGATCGCAGCGGCGCATCGCTGGACACGGAATTGGACGGCAAATCCCTGGGCGACTGGTTATTGGCGCCCACCCGAATTTACGTGAAGCCGCTGCTGGAGCTCATCAAGACGCTTCCTGTGCACGCCTTGTCCCATATCACCGGTGGCGGCCTGCTGGACAATATTCCACGGGTACTGCCGCCCGGCACGCAGGCGAAGCTCGATCCCGGCAACTGGCAGCGGCCGGTTATATTCGATTGGCTGCAAAGCCAGGGCAAGGTCACCGACACGGAAATGTACCGCACGTTTAACTGCGGTATCGGCATGGTGGCGGTGGTTCCCGCGGAGCACGGCGAAGCGGCCGTGGCACTGCTCCGCCACAATGGTGAAGAGGCATTGATTATTGGCGAAATCGCCAAGTCCGTTGTCGGGGAACCGCCGGTGGTCATTACCGACCGGGCCGGCTGAGCAACTTCATGAGTGCGCCAACCTCCACTAAAGTCGCGGTACTTATTTCCGGTAGCGGAACCAACCTGCAAGCGCTGATTGATGCACAACAGCGCGGTGAGCTAAGCGCCGATATTGCGGTGGTTGTCAGCAACCGCCCGGAGGTAATGGGGTTACGGCGCGCGCAACAGGCCGGTATCCCGACCCAGGTTATCGACCACACTCAGTTCAACAGCCGTACGGCCTTTGACAAGGCAATGATGGTGGCCATCGACCAATACGCGCCGGATTTGCTGGTACTGGCCGGTTTTATGCGCATCCTGACCCCGGAATTCGTGGCCCATTACCCCGGTCGTATGATGAACATTCACCCTTCCCTGTTGCCGAAATACCCCGGGCTGCATACTCATAGGCGAGCATTGGACGCTGGCGACCGCTACCACGGTGTCACCGTGCACTTTGTCACCGAACAGTTGGACGGCGGCCCCGCCATTGTTCAGGCCAGGGTGCCGGTGGAGGCGGGGGACACCGAGGAAACCCTGGCGCGACGGGTTCAAGAACAGGAACACCGTATTTATCCTTTGGCGGTGCAATGGTTTGCCGACGGTCGGCTACACTTGCGGAACGATGGATGCAGTCTGGATGGCGAACTTTTACCACCTCAAGGCCATCTAATCGACAGTTCCAACTGCAACACCCGATAATCCACGGTAGACCAAAACATAAGTTGCGTTAATGAAATCACGTTTAGCCATAGCCCTGTTTGCACTACTCGCGTGCAGCTTCATCGCTCAGGCCACACCTGTCGTCCCCAAGGATTTCAAAGCCGTCTACAAAGCCAAATATCGCGGAATTTCCGTCACGGCAACCCGAACCCTGGAAACTCTGGAGGACGGATCGAAACTCTACACTTTTTTCGCCGACAGCTGGCTGGCCGAGTTGAAGGAAACCAGCCGGTTTCGCTGGAGCGAGGACGAACGGATTGTGCCCATCCAGTACAGCTACGCGCGCACCGGGCTGGGTCGCAATCGCGAAGCGGTGCTCGATTTCGATTGGGAGACAGGCAAGGTCACCAACAACGTCCAGCGCAAGCCTTGGCAAATGGATATTCCCGAACGGGTCCTGGATAAGCTCAGTTATCACTTGCAGATTCGTACCGACCTGATCAATGAAAAACCACTGCTGCGCTACGAGATTGCCGATGGTGGCCGCCTAAAGAGCTACGACTTCGAGATTCTGGGGGAAGAAGAGGTCAACACCGACGCCGGTCGCTTCATGGCAGTCAAGGTCAGACGCGTGAGGGAGGAAGATGAGGAACGCCAGACCATATTCTGGCTGGCCAAGGATTGGGACTACCTGGTGGTCCGGTTGCAGCAGGAGGACGACGGCAGCAACTACGAAATCGATCTTAACGAAGCCACCGTGAACGGCAAGGAGGTCAAAGGTTACTGATTCAGGGAACAGGGAACATCAGGATAACCCATCGTTAATGGGATTTGGTTTGTTGTTTTCCGCAGCGGCTGCAGCGGTAAATGGTAACCAAGCGGCCCTGCTTCACGTCAAATTGATTGTCTTTCAACACCTCCCACTTGTGAAAACCGTCGCGGCAGAGGCTTTGGCCTTTGAATTTGTCGGCCAGTTTCGGCCGTTTGAATGGCAACACATCGCCCATCTGTGATACCTCACACCGGAAGCGCTTACGGCAAAGCTTAACTGCTCTTGGCAACAGCTGACTGCGCCACCTATTGGCAACGTCACCGCCGAAAGAAACTGGATGAATGAACGACCGCCTGATCTGCTCAGACAGTCACGGTATGCCAGGGTTCACAGGCCGCCATGGTTTTCACAGCTATATTGTTTTCGCCGCTCTCGATTACAACCGGCCGTTACGACCGACCGAAGCTCAGCGCGGTCAGGCTTGCGGCAGGGTGACGCCGCGCTGGCCTTGGTATTTGCCACCGCGATCCTTGTAGGACGTTTCACAAACTTCATCCGATTCGAAAAACAGCATTTGCGCAACGCCTTCGTTCGCGTAAATCTTCGCAGGCAAGGGCGTGGTGTTGGAAAATTCCAGGGTTACATGGCCTTCCCATTCCGGCTCCAGCGGCGTTACGTTCACAATGATGCCGCAGCGGGCGTAAGTGGACTTGCCCAAGCAGATAGTCAGCACGTTGCGGGGTATGCGGAAATACTCGACCGTTCTCGCCAGAGCGAAGGAATTGGGCGGAATGATGCACACCTTACTTTGAATATCGACGAAGCTGTCCTCATCGAAGTTCTTTGGGTCGACAATGGCCGAATGGACATTGGTAAAAATTTTGAATTCGTCCGCGCAACGGACATCGTAACCGTAGCTGGAGGTTCCGTAGGAGACGATGCGCTGGTCGTTGGCATCGTAGCGGATCTGCTTCGGCTCGAAGGGTTCGATCATCCCTTCCTGTTGCGCCATGCGACGCAGCCATTTGTCGGACTTGATACTCATTGGATCTCCTGCGGGGGTGTGGATTGGTGAATAGTGAATGGTGAAATGTGATATGCCCACAACAAAGTAGGCACCTAGTTAAGCCGGTCGACGCTGTAGGTTGCGGTCTTGGGAGCGCCTTTTCGAGACCGTATGCAGCAGGGATGCTGCATCCGAGCCCCCATGGAAGGGTTAACGGCGCGTCTCGAAAAGGCGCTCCCAAGACCGTAACCGGGGTAATGCCCCGTAAAATCGCTTAACTAAGTGCCATTCAAACATGAGATGTGAGATGCAAAACAATCCACTCGCCAGGCTCATTCACAGGGGGGGAATAATACGGGCTTTTGGCGCACTAAGACAGTCGCCAGTCGCTAATCTCTAGTCGCTAGTAAGACAAGATGGAAGCCCCAACGCAATGGCTCGACCCGACTAGAGACTAGAGATTAGCGACTAGAAATTACCTAATCGTCGCTGATGGTAATATCCGGCGCGGCAGCCGCGTTGCGGTTGATCTGCCACAGTTGCGCGCCGGCAAGGCGGGCAATTTGACGATAGACCTGGCTGACCGGCGATTCGGGGTCGGCAATCACCGAGGGCTTGCCGCCGTCCGCCTGCTGGCGGATAGCCAAATCCAGCGGTAGGGATCCTAGCAGCGGGGTCTCGTATTGCCTGGCGATTTTCTCACCGCCCCCGCTGCCGAAAATGTGCTCTTCGTGACCACAGTTGCTGCAAATGTGGGTCGCCATGTTTTCAATAATGCCCAATACCGGCACGTTCACCTTGCGAAACATTTCGATGCCTTTTCTGGCGTCCAGCAGGGCAATGTCCTGGGGCGTGGTCACAATCACCGCGCCGGATACCGGCACGCTTTGCGACAGGGTTAACTGGATATCGCCGGTGCCCGGGGGCATGTCGATAATCAGGTAATCCAGGTCACCCCAATCCGTCTGATTAATGAGTTGCTGAAAGGCGCCGCTCACCATGGGGCCGCGCCATACCATGGGCGTGCGCTCGGTAACCAAATAGCCCATGGAATTGGATTTGAGACCATGAGCTTCGATGGGCAACATGAATCGGTTATTGATGATCTTGGGTTGTTGCTTGCCGACCCCCAGCATCTGCGGCTGGCTGGGACCGTAGATATCGGCATCGAGAATGCCCACCTTGGCCCCTTCCACGGAAAGCGCCAGCGCCAAGTTAACCGCAGTGGTGGATTTGCCCACCCCACCCTTGCCGGACGCCACCGCGATTAGATTTTTAACGCGGCTAATGGATTCCGACTTTTGCGCGGGACTTGCCGGAATCTCGGCCCCGACCCGAACGATGGCCTGTTCCACCCCGGCAATTGCCAACAGCGCGGTCTTAACCGCCGCCTCCAAATCCGCCTTGATACCAGCTATCGGATACCCAAGGGTAACCGACGCAGCCACGGCAGAACCATCTACATCAATAGCAAGCGAATCCAACTCAACCAGACTTTGCCGTAACACCGGGTCCGCTACAGCCCGCAATGCATTTTTGATCGCGCCAGGATCAAGTTCAGCCATGACAATTACCTTGGGATGGGATTTTCCGGCAAGGCGCTTTTCGCGAATTACTGGGTAGAAAAGGGGCGGATATTATCCGACTATTTTAGTCAGGTTTACAAGCCGTCGAGCCCCCAAATGACTGAATAGCGCGAAAAAAGGTGCTATAGTTGCGCCCTTTTTAGCCAGGGTCCAGTCCCTGAGCCCAGCAGCGAAAACCAACGCAAGCGCGCTCACCCTGCGCATCAATATAGACGGAGCGAACACCACGCGATGACTGAATGCCGCGACATCCTTGTCACCAACGCCCTGCCCTACGCCAATGGCCCGATTCATCTGGGCCATCTGGTGGGCTATATCCAGGCGGATATCTGGGTGCGGTTTCAACGCATGCGCGGCCACAAGGTGATTTTTGTTTGCGCCGACGATGCACACGGCACCGCCATTATGCTGCGCGCTGAGCAACTGGGGGTCACGCCCGAGGAACAGATCGCGCGCATCAAGGAAGACCATGAGCGGGACTTCGCCGACTTCCGGGTCGACTTCGACAACTTTCATTCCACTCACTCGGAAGAAAACCGCGAGTTATCGGAATATTTTTACCGGCAACTACTCGCCAACGGCCACATCAGCGCACGCACCATCACCCAGGCCTACGATCCGGAAAAGAAATTGTTTCTCTCCGACCGCTATATTCGCGGCACCTGCCCGCGTTGCAAGGCGGAGGACCAGTACGGAGACAACTGTGAAGTCTGTGGCGCCACCTATACGCCGGACCAACTGATCAATCCGGTTTCGGTCTTGTCCGGCGCCGCGCCGGTGAGCAAGGAATCCGAACATTTTTTCCTGACCCTCGGAGAATTCACCGATTACTTGCGCCAATGGACCCGAGCCGATCATTTGCAGCCGGAAGTCGCCAACAAGGTCGCGGAATGGCTGGACGCCGGCTTACAGGAGTGGGACATCTCGCGGGACGCGCCCTATTTTGGTTTCGAAATTCCCGATCAGCCCGGCAAATTCTTTTATGTCTGGATGGACGCACCCATCGGCTACATCGCCAGCTTTAAAAACTATTGCGACAAAAATGGCTTGGACTGGGAAAAATGGTGGAAGCCGGATTCCAAAACGGAAGTACACCACTTTATCGGCAAGGACATCATCAACTTCCATGCCCTGTTCTGGCCGTGCATGTTGACTTCCGCCGGATTTCGCACTCCCACCAAAATTGCGGTGAATGGATTTTTGACCGTGAACGGCGCAAAAATGTCGAAGTCGCGCGGTACTTTTATCGATGCCCGCACCTATTTGGATCACCTGGACCCGGAGTACTTGCGGTACTACTACGCGGCCAAACTTTCCAGTAATGTCGACGACCTGGACCTAAACCTGGACGATTTTCTGCAACGCGTCAATTCGGATCTGGTGGGCAAGGTGATCAACATCGCCAGCCGTAGCGCCAAGTTCGTGGAAAAAACCGGCGGCACCTTGTCCACTCGTATCGACGACGCACCACTTTGGGAACGTTTTGTCAGCGCCAGCGAACGCATCGCAACGCACTACGACGCTCGCGAGTTCAGCCGCGCCATGCGGGAAATCATGGAGCTGGCCGACCTGGCCAACGAATACGTGTCCCGCAAGGAACCGTGGAAAATGATCAAGGCCGAAAGCCAGCAGCAGGCAACCAACGAGGTCTGTTCCCTGGCGATCAATATGTTCCGCGTGCTGGCAACTTACCTCGCTCCGGTATTGCCCGGCCTTGCGGAAAAGACTCAGACGTTTTTGAATGCGGAACTGAGCTGGCAATCAGCACCGCAATGGCTGGGCGACCATTCCATCGGCAAGTTCAAACCGCTGATGGTACGCGTGGAAAAAGACAAGGTGGATGCGGTGGTGGAAGCAAGTAAAGACACCCTGGAAAGTACTGCCAAACCTGCCGGGCCATTGGCGGACGATCCTATCGCCGCGGAAATCGAATTCGACGATTTTGCCAAGGTCGATTTGCGGGTCGCGAAAATCGAAAAAGCGGAGCATGTGGAAGGCGCGGATAAACTGCTGCGCTTGACGCTTGACCTTGGCGGTGAAAAGCGCAACGTTTTCGCGGGCATTAAAAGCGCCTACGACCCCGCTCGATTGGAAGGCAAACTCACGGTAATGGTCGTCAACCTGAAGCCGCGCAAAATGAAATTTGGTGTTTCGGAGGGCATGGTGCTGGCAGCCGGTCCGGGCGGGAAGGATATTTATATTCTGGAACCCGACGACGGTGCGCAGCCGGGTATGCGGATTATGTGATTTTCTTGTGCTCCCGGAAAAGAGATCAGATTTTCGTGCGGGCCAGTAGCTACTTGCCAGGACAGGCGTTCGGTATTTACTGCTGTGACTCGCCGTGAACCCATCCCTGGGGGCTCGTCGCCAGCTTCCCTGCTGTCGA
>JBBDIU010000024.1:0-7280 GCA_040880205.1 Cellvibrionaceae bacterium | reverse complement strand
GTTCTAAGGCGTAAGGAGCATGTCCACTCACAAGGCCTGAGAACAAGCCAGCATTGGACGAATCACTTCCCTGTGATTCGCCCTGCGGGCAGCAAAGCTGCCCAAAATTGCTCCAGGCAATTTTGTGGCAAGCGAGGACGGTGACAAATCGTCACCCACCGCAAAATGCTGGAAAGCCCGGTAGTCCTGCATTGCAGTTGTATTCCGAGCGTTTCGGTGAAATATTCGGGCTAAGCGGTCCTTCAGGCTACTTCTTTGCCACCCAAACCAAAACGCAGCAGCACCCGCAGGCGCCGCAGATCGTCCGTTGCGGCACTGTCCGGCGGCAAGACCAAGGTTGCGGATCCTGCCGATCTTTTGAATCGCAACACCAGCAACCAGGGTGTTACCAAATACTCCCCGATCAGTTCCAACGATTCCTCGCCTCTGTGATCGGCGAGCCACCAGCGACCGTCAACATAGCGCAGTTGCCGCCGCCCGAGCCGATAATGCTGGCGCAGACTCCAGAGGAGGTCGGCGAGCACGGCCACGTCAACCAGCAAACACAGCCACCAGGGCAAGGCGGAAAACCAAACAGCAAGCGCCGCAAGAAGATGGCTGGCTACCAGAAAAACCACCAGTTGCATGGACGGGCGCAGTTGCACGCTCAGCTCGACCAAGGCTTCTTCCTCCTTCCGCCCTAACCCCGCATGCCGGTGTTGGCGCGAATAATTTCCACGATCTTGCGCAGATCGGCCTCTTCCGGATCGTCCCTCCGAAGAAACCAGGCAAACAAGTCCTGATCCTCCTGGTCCAGGAGTCGCCAATAACGCTCCTTGTCCGCCTGAGGGAGCTCGGGATAGACGTTTTCCAGAAAGGGGAGCAGCACCAGATCCAATTCCAACATGCCCCGCCGGCTGCCCCAGTACAACTTATTCCTGTGCATTGACTACCCCAAAAATTTTTCGACAGTGCGCCGCAAAACCGACCACAGATGGTACCCTGCCCTTGAACTACCAGAAGCGCGGCGCCATAGACATGACAGCGAATACAACGACCGGACACAGTATGACAGACAACTGGCGAGCATATTTAACCGACCAGGGCGCGCAGTGGGACCAGCAGGGCGTCCGCGGGTTCGACAGCGGGCCTTCCCGGGAGAGGGACGCGCAACTTTTTGCGCTCGGCCACCTCGGCTATCTGACTGTGACTGGGCCGGAAGCCCGGAAATTTCTGCAAGGCCAGGTTACCTGCGACATGAGCCTGGTCACCATCGATCATTCCCAACCGGGCGCCCACTGCAATACCAAGGGCCGCATGGTGTTCAGCTTTCAAGCCGTGCAACTGGCGATAAGCTCGCCGGAGTCCGACAGTTTCGCGCTCATCATGCACCGCGGCCTGTTGCAACGGGCGCGTGAGGCACTGGCAAAGTTCATCGTGTTTTCCAGGGCCGAACTGTCGTCCGAGCAAGGCCACAATTTAATCGGTCTGGCGGGCGCCCGGTCGCTCCCCTTGCTGCCTGAATTGCTGCCCCGAATCCCCATCGCCAAGCACGACGTGGTACAGGCTGATGGATCGTTGGGTGTGCGCGTCAATGGCGACCGTTTTCTTTGCCTGGTAAACGGGGGGGAGTCCGCCCCGGCATTGTGGCGCGCTTGGGCGGAACATTGCAGCTTGCGGGGCTATCCCGACTGGAACCTGGCCAACATCCGCGACGGACTGGGCGAGGTCGTGCCCGGCTGCGAAGAACTTTTTATTCCGCAGATGTTGAATATGCAGGTTACCGGCGGAGTCAGCTTTAACAAGGGTTGTTACATCGGCCAGGAAGTAGTCGCCCGAATGCAGTACCTGGGCAAACTCAAACGTCACATGCGTCGTGCCCAAGTAAACATGGCCGAGGCACCCCCGCCCGGCTCGCCTGTCTACGCCCAGGAGTCCGCCCAGAGCGTCGGCAATATCGTCCTGACCGCGCCCGCCGCCGACAATACAATTGAACTACTGGCCGTCACCACCGACAGCGCCTTCGACAGCGACGCCCTGTTCGCCGACCCGCAACGAACCCAAAAGCTCCATCTCCTCCCACTGCCTTACGTAATCACAAAATAAACGACTGTCTCTAGTCTCTAGTCTCTAGTCTCTAGTCTCTAGTCTCTAGTCAATGATCATTGTTCACTATTCACCATTCACCGTTCACCATTCACATTTCACACTGTTCATTGTTCACTGACAACTGCCAGTCCACCGGTGACATGCCATGAGTCTGCAAATACTCGTTCGCTTTGGAAAAATGGCGGCAGCCAAAAAAGCCTCGGTTGGCGGAAAAGGGTGAAGGATGGGGGGCCTGTAAAACCAAGTGTTGTTTGCGGTCGATGAACTCACCTTTGCGTTGCGCGTAACTGCCCCACAACATAAATACCAGATTCTGCCGCCGTTCGTTCAGTGCGCCTATAGCAGCGTCCGTGAACCGTTCCCAGCCTTTTCCCTGGTGGGAACCTGCCTTGCCCCGCTCCACGGTCAGCGTGGCGTTGAGCAACAACACGCCGCGCTCGGCCCAGGCCTGCAAGTAGCCGTGATTGGGTACCTGTATTGCTAAATCGTCTGCCAGTTCCTTATAAATATTGCGCAAACTGGGTGGAATCGGCACACCGGGCCGAACTGAAAAGCACAAACCATGCGCCTGATTAGGACCGTGATAAGGGTCCTGCCCCAAAATCACCACCTCCACCCGATCAAACGGAGTGCTATTCAACGCATTAAATATTAGCTCCCCCGGCGGATAAATAACCCTACCCTTCTGCTTTTCCCTCACCAGAAAGGCCTTCAACTCCGCCATATAAGCCTGCTCAAACTCCCCCCCAACAACATCCAACCAGGAAGAATCAAGCCGCACCCCGTCACGCCCCACACTCACCACCTTTCCACTTTTTCACCATTCACTATTCACCATTCACTATTCACTATTCACTATTCACTATTCACCCTGTTCATTGTTCCCTGTTCCCTGTTCCCTGTCACCTGTCACCTGTCACCTGTCACCTGTTCCCTGCTCTTTCCTCATATGCGGAAACAACAACACATCCCTGATACTCGGGGAATCAGTCAACAACATCACCAAGCGATCAATGCCAATACCTTCCCCCGCCGTTGGCGGTAGACCGTGCTCCAGCGCCCTGACATAGTCTTCATCGAAATGCATGGCCTCGTCATCGCCCGCTTCCTTTTCAAGGACCTGCGCCCGAAACCGTTCCGCCTGATCCTCGGGATCATTCAGCTCGGAAAAACCGTTGGCGATTTCGCGACCAGCGACGAAAAATTCAAAGCGGTCGGTAACGAAGGGATTGTCGTCGCTGCGTCGGGCCAGCGGCGATACCTCGGTGGGGTATTCGGTAATGAAGGTGGGTTGTTCCAGCCGATGTTCGACGGTTTTTTCGAAGATTTCGATCTGAATCTTGCCCAGCCCGTAGGAGTCCTTTAGCGGGATTCCCTTGGCTTGGGCGATCGCGGTCGCACCGTCAAAGTCGTTGAGCGCATCGGCGCCAATATCGTCGTTAAATTGCAAAATGGATTCAAACACCGACATCCGTCGGAAGGACTGGGAAAAATCATATTCCTTCCCCTGGTAACTAAATGTGAGGCTGCCGAGCACGGCCTCGCACAAACCGCGCAACATGTCTTCGGTGAGGTCCATCAATTCCTTGTAATCCGCATAGGCCTGGTAAAACTCCAGCATGGTAAATTCCGGATTGTGGCGCGTGGAAAGGCCCTCGTTGCGAAAGTTACGGTTGATTTCGTAAACCTTTTCAAAGCCACCAACCACGAGCCGTTTGAGATAAAGTTCCGGCGCTACGCGCAGATACATCTGCTGATCCAGGGAGTGGTGGTGGGTGACGAAGGGTCTGGCCGTGGCGCCACCGGGAATCATCTGCATCATGGGGGTTTCCACTTCCATGAAATCATGCTGATTGAGGTAGTGGCGAATAAAGTCGACGGTTTTGGAACGAATCTGAAAAACCTTGCGCACCTCGGGATTAATGATCAAATCCACATAGCGCTGACGGTAGCGTTGTTCGGTATTTTGCAAGCCGTGATATTTCTCCGGCAGCGGGCGCAGTGACTTCACCAACAGCTCGTAGTGTTCCAGATTGACGTAGAGATCGCCCTTGCCGGATTTGTGCAAAGTGCCTCGCACCCCAACAATATCGCCGATGTCCCATATACCCCAGGCTTCCTTGATAGTCTTTTGCGCCGTCTTGTCGGCATACAACTGAATCTGTCCGCTCATGTCCTGCAACACCATAAAGGGCCCGCGCTTGGCCATTATGCGGCCCGCCACGCTGACGACCTGCTTCAGGTGCTCCAGTTCTTCCTTGCTGTGGTCGCCGAACCGATCCTGCAAGGGCTTGGCGTAATCCTCGCGGCGAAACGCGTTGGGAAAGGCATTGCCCTTCTCGCGAATAGCCGCCAGCTTTTCGCGCCGCTCGGCGATCAGTTTGTTATCGTCCGGCTGTTGACCCTGGTCTTTTTCCTCGCTCATACCTAACCCGATTATTGTCTTCGTTAAAGACCCGCCTTCAAGCTGGCCTCGATGAACATGTCCAGATTGCCGTCCAGCACGCTTTGGCAGTTGCTGGTTTGAATACTGGTGCGCAAGTCCTTGATCCGTTGATCGTCCAGCACGTAGGAGCGAATCTGACTGCCCCAGCCGATATCCGCCTTGCTGTCCTCCATAGCCTGCTTTTCCGCGTTGCGTTTTAGCATTTCCCGCTCGTACAACTTGGCGCGCAGCATTTTCATGGCGTGATCACGGTTCTGGTGCTGGGAGCGCTCACTCTGGCACTGCACCACGATGCCGGAAGGTTCGTGGGTCAGGCGCACCGCGGAATCGGTTTTGTTCACATGCTGACCGCCGGCGCCACTGGCGCGGTAGGTATCCACCCGCAGGTCCGCCGGGTTAACGTCGATCTCGATATCATCTTCGATCTCCGGTGAAACAAATACCGAGCAAAATGAAGTATGGCGACGATTGCCTGAGTCGAAGGGCGACTTGCGTACCAGGCGATGAACGCCGGTTTCGGTTCGCAGCCAGCCGAAGGCATACTCGCCTTCGAAACGGATGGTCGCGCTTTTTATACCAGCCACCTCGCCGGGCGAGACTTCTTCCAGCACCGTGTTGAAGCCCTTGTGCTCTCCCCAGCGCAAATACATGCGCAACACCATTTCCGCCCAGTCCTGGGCCTCGGTACCGCCCGAACCGGACTGGATTTCCAGATAGGCGTTGTTGGGATCCATTTCGCCGGCGAACATGCGGCGAAACTCAAGCAGCTCCAACTGTTCGCCGAGTGAGTCCACGTCTTTTTGAATGCCGGCGATGGTGTCCGCGTCATCTTCCTCGGCGGCGATGTCCAACAATTCGCGATTGTCGGCGATGCCTTGATCCAAATTGTGAATGGTCCGTACCACCGCTTCCAATGAGGACCGCTCGCGTCCCAATTCCTGGGCACGCTGGGCATTGTCCCAGACAGCGGGTTCGGCCAGTTCTAATTCAACTTCCGCAAGGCGTTCTTTCTTGAGATCGTAGTCAAAGATACCTCCTCAGCGCATCAGTACGCTCTTGAAGGTCTTTGAGAGTGTGAATAAGCGGGGCGATTTCCATGGGTGAATGCGACGTTCCAAGGTACGGGAGGCGGGGATTGTAACCCAGGACGGCGGTCGGGCTCTACCAACTGCCGTTCGCCCGGTGGAATTCCCTTCGGGGCTGGGGTAATCTTGCGCGGATGAGTTCGGCGAGCAAACCTCGCATGGAGATGGCCTATGATCCCGATTCGGAACAGTCCAGGCAGCGCCTTATTGCTGGCTTTAGTCCTGGCCGCCTGCCTTCCCGTGGCCGCCTGGGGGCACACGAAACTCGACGAATCCACGCCGGCGGCGGATGCCCTCATTAACGAGACACCCGAGGAACTAGTGCTGAACTATGCGGGGGAAGTCAATCTGGTCAAGGTCGCTCTAATCGACCCCCAAGGCGACCCGGTGGACACCAATTTTAAACCCGGCACCCAAGCGAGCACGCGCTTCGCCATTCCACTTCCAACGTTGAGCGATGGCCAGTACACGGTAAAATGGACGGCGCTGGGGGCGGATGGTCATATCCTGGAAGGTTCGTTTGGCTTTACACTCGATAGCGACGGCTCCTGAACGCTGACGATGAGTGAGTGTAGGGTCCATGTCCATTGATCTCTGGGACCTTCTGACGCTCGTCAGCCGAGTCGCCATCTACTTTGGCGTCGCGGGCACGCTTGGCGGCGCCTTTTCCCTGCTCGTACTTCCACGCTCTCGCACTACGGACTCCCTGTGGCATTACCTGCGCTGGAGTTGCCTGGTGGGATTGCTTGGAACGGCGGGACATTTTTTTGTGCGGGTTGCGAGTCTCGGCGCGCCGTTTGATGAGACTTTAGTTTCGATTGTGGCCCAATCCGCCGTTGGCGACGCCAGTAAAATGCAAGTCGGCGGCTTCGCCCTGATCCTGGTGGCGAGTTTTACCGCCCGACGAGCAGTCGCGGGGAAACGCTGGCTGGGCATTGCCGGCTTGGGACTGGGGAGCGTCAGCCTGCTGCTGTCATTTTCGCTTGCCGGCCACTTGGCGGAACAGAAGTTCTTAACGCGGCTGACGCTGGCGCTGCACGTCCTGGCGATGGCGCTGTGGCTTGGCGCGCTCTATCCACTTCTGCATCTCATGCGATCGGAAGGACCCGCGCAAGCGCAGCCCACCATGAAGCGATTTGGCCGTTTGGCGGTAGGCATAGTCGGCTTGCTGGTGGCTTGTGGTATTTGGCTGGGCCTGGTGTTAATTCCCGATTTTGGCTCGCTCTTGTCCACCGGCCATGGCAGGACACTCGGCATTAAACTCTTTCTGGTTGGTCTTTTGTTGTTATTGGCCGCCGGCAACAAATGGTTTTGGGTACCCAGGTTGCCAGAGAGCAAAGCATCCTCCGGCCTTTCCATCAGCATCCGCGGCGAACTGGCGCTGGGAATTTTAATTTTGATTGCCACCGCAGTACTGGCCAATCTGGTGGGACCACATCACTGATTTTCGTGAAGCAAAAAATCTGCCTAGTAAACATGGGAGGCTCCCAGCGTTGCCCGAGCGGCATGCAAAGTTTGACAATCGCGAGAGTAGGCTAAATTACGGTTCGGTGAGGATTAGGTCTGTGTGCCGGGCCAGAAGTCCGGTATGCACTCATCACATCCCTGTGATTCGCCCTTCGGGCAGCTTCGCTGTGCAAATCGGCTATCCTGCCGATTTG
>JBBDIU010000023.1:35460-45538 GCA_040880205.1 Cellvibrionaceae bacterium | reverse complement strand
TCTCCCCTTGCGCCGTGCCAACACCTCCCGTCGTAGTACGCCTCACTAAGTCGATGTACCAGCCGTATTGAGTGCTCCAATCTATGGCGTCACCGGAAACTTCTCGCATGCCCCCCGAGGTTACCAACTCGCGTACCTCAAGATCCGAGCGAACAAGGCCCCCGTCCCCAGAATCGCGAACCGCATAGTAGGACATAACATCCTGATAATTCTCTGCGTCCGTGGACTGCAACCAACGGCCGGTACCAAACATCACCATGACATTGGGGCGATTGTTATTAACCGTATCTGCTATGCGAAACTTACCAATACGAGGCCTGGTGGTGATAGGCTGAATCTGATTGCTGGCGTTACGTGCGGTAAGCAACGGCGACCCTGAAAGAGCGACACCCCACTGGTTGGTGTTAGCACTACTAGACACGTTAAAAGCCCACATGTTGCCTTGCAAGTCACCCGCGTATATTCGATCTACCGCACCGTCGCCGTTGCTATCGATAACCGTAGGCGTCGACAAACCATTTGCATTAGTGGAATCCCCAACGCCTGTATCAATCTTTATCACATCGCCGTTGTTCCAGGTCCCATCAACGCCTTCCTCGATAAAGACGATAAAGAGTTTAGCGCGATGGTTATCGCTATTATATCCATTCCCAAAAATTGCGGCCCATTTACCATTGGCCATCATAGCAATGGTCGGTTGACTATAGGTATATCCCAGGTCCGCATCGTCATCGGAAGTAAATTCCCACAGTACGATATCGTCCGCGTTCGCAGCAGGATCGGTGAATAGCGAAGGATCCGTCACGTCGAGTGCGTAGACACCGCGGCCACCGGCCCGAAGCCCACCGACCAGGATAGTAGTCCACTCATCCCCGTCACCGTCTCCGCTGTCGATGTATACGTCGGACACGGTCGGCGTGAGGTCGACATAAAATGAATGGTCGTAGTCCAGATCGGCCAGATAGTGCATACCCTCGTCCGTTGCGTCGGAGGCAATAGCGCCTGGGACATAGGCGAACAACTCAGCGCCTTCCGCGCCGGCGCCGGTCGTGGCATTGGCATTAAACCCGTGCAGCATGCCATCGTTTGCGCCAACATAGACCACGGGCTGCCGGTCTGCCACCGCCAGTTTGAAATCAGAATAGCTCCTGCCGATGGTGTCTTCACCCTCTTCAACTATATCGGCTTCACCAAATAAATTGTTCTGTGCATAATCCGGCCAGCCAAGCTCCGCGGCACCCACGTAAACCGGCGTTGAATTTACAATGTCGCCCAGGCGACTTTGCCGCTGCCGGTATTTCGTCAGGTCAATCCCGGTAAGAAGTTCGTTGCTACGGTCGCCTCGCAGGTAGTTCAACAGCATTTGAGCATCGTCGTCGTCAGCGCCATCCCCATTCGTGTCCACGCCCTGACGAAGGTCATTTTTCTGTTGCAGACTGAGCTGATCCCATGCAAACGGAGCACCTTCACCTGTATCTTTGTTGTAGGTGAAAATCCTTCTGTCGGCGACGGTTTGAGCGTCGAGTTTGTCTTGTGCTCGCCAAACCGGGGTCTCGGTTATTACACCCGTTTCCGAAATACGCCTAGCCTCCAGCTCGCCATTCCAAGTGGCGGTTCTAAAACGAGCCAGATACAACACGCTATTCTCGCTCAACTGACCCGCATTAAAGGCCACCGACGCCGCAGACCCGGTTTGAGACAACGCATTGTTGATCACCGTATTCAAAGCCGTGGCCAATTCGTCCTCGTTTTCAGGAAAATAAGGCGTGCCGGTACCACCGTGGATCGCTGTGTCTTTGAACAATTGATCGGTCTGGATTCCACGGTCCGCAAAACCAATCATATAAGTTTGAATATTGTTGAGCGAATACTCCCCGTCTGGTGTGTCAATGTCGGGGCGCAGATCAATGTCAAAAAGAGCTAGCGCAACATCATCCATAAAATCACTGGCTCCACCACTGCCCGTATCGTAGGAGTACCCGCTGGCCGTAATCCCATCGAGCAAGGTCTGGCTTTTCATGTCGTAGTGGGGTGTCGCTATGCAAGCGGGGTCTGGTGAGCCTGTGCAGTCGCCGTCATAGTCTTGCAAATAGCTGCTTATATTTCTATCCTCGGTAGGCTTACCGTCGGTCATGGCAACAATGAAGTTCTTCTGGCATGACTCCTCTATTGGTGATGCCGAAGAAACCCCGGGTGCATAAGTTGGCGACGATGCGAATACCAAATCATCATCAACGTCATCCGCAGCTGTCCTGTCTGGGTCGTTGGGATGCAACTCTAGGTCGCCGTTATACTGGGTACCACTTTCACCCACGAAGTAGCGGCCTATGTGATACAAAGATTCTGCGAGCGGGGTAAAACCAGTTGCCGTTAGATTGTTTATTGTATTCTTGATCGCGGTTTTCTTGGCCGAATCAAGCAAGGTGACACCAGATACAATATCGGCGCCATTTGACCCGCCCGCATCAAACCTTGCAAGGCCCAGCTTTATCGAATCATCTTCCCTCGCATCGATGAAATCGTTTATGACACTTTGCCCTACGGCCAGTCGAGAACTTTGGCCGGGGTGTTTGTTACCCGTCCAGGTCCCATCTTGTACCGAACCAAAATAATAGTTCAGATAGTGTCCCGAATAAACTGCCGGTGCACCGGCACCCGTAAGATCACTAACCAAGCTCGCAGGGTAGTCGCCGTCGGGGCGGAAACAGCGTTTTTCCCTATCGCCATTCAAACCCACCAGCACATTGTCGTCACCCCAGTAGTAATAATCGCCAGCGTAGATCACGGGATTATCGTTACTATTGATATATAACGAAACAGTCGTTCCCGGTGGAAGCTCCTTGTTATTACATACGGCCCAGGTTGAATCATTCTTGTCGTATGCCCCACTGGGTGCGACATGTTGCATCGAACCCGAGGTATCAAACAAAATCATGATGTTGGGGGCAACTCCGGGCGAAGCTATTACCGGAACCGAGGATAAATTCAGCGGCGCGGCGGCACACACCGACGTCGCCAAGCCAAAAACAAACCCCACTGAGGCGACGAAAGCTCGTGATTGAATTGTATCTTTCATAGCAATACCCATTAGCCTTGCCCTAGCGGGACTTGAATAAGATCAAAATTGTTTTCCGTATTGACTCACCACGATTCGTTCCGCATTTCCTGAATCCCCGACCCCACGGGATACGATCTTGAAACCGGTCGCTTGGCCAGCTCCCGAGGTCTGGCCATAATGTGCAATTTCCCCACCGACCATGTCGGGTGCTTTGATGTCGCCGAGGAGTTCGATGTAGTATTCCGCTGTTCCCCCAGCCACATTGACGGTCTGCATGGAACCCCAGTTCGCCTCGAACACGTTGACCGGCCCTTCACTTTTGCCAAACAAATGGCCAGTTGAATTAAACACATTGGTGGATATCAAGGTTTCAATGTATGCCTCGGCCTCTTTTACCCCGGACTCCGCTAGCTGTAACGACACGGTAGAGTCACGCACGGCGCTGGTCATCCTTTCCTGTAGTAGGACGGTCCGACTCCCGGATACGACTACCAGTGTCAGCACCAACAGTATAATGAGTGATACCGCCAGTACTGCGCCCTTTTGCCGAATTCGTTTGCTCATTTTAGTATCCACATTGTTACTGATTCGCAGCTTAGAGTTAACTTCAACGCTAATCGCTACAGCGACCGGTTTCGAATATTGGTGGTGGATGTATAGGTACGTCGGAGCGGATTGCCATTAGCCATAAGCTCTTGGCTTTGCACCGTTAACTCTATTCGCACGGCGGCGACACGTCCCATTGTGACACCGGACGCGTCGTCAAAATTGTCGACGGATCCGTTACCACTGCTGTCCTCACCGTACAGAATTTGCATGTCCACCACATTGGGAACGAGCTCCTGGGGCGTGTTGCTGTTGATCTGCTTGAACAGCGATGGCTGGCCATTGACACCGGCGGCCAGGAAATAAGTCGTCTCGTAAGGAATGAGCAGGGAGGTGTCTTCACCGTATACTTCACCACTCCCCCAATTGCCCGCGGCGCCGTAACTTTGATTGCCAGGTGTGCAAGAGCCTGAGTTATGTCCCATGTTGTCGGCCGATGCCCCGGAGGCACCTGTGTTCTGAAAAATATCGCCCGAGCCGTTACAGTTTGTGAGCACATATATGCCACAGCTCTCAACAAATGCGCCGGAGCCAGCTCTCAAGTGAATAGCGGTGCCGTGGGGCTGATGATTGTCCAGCCCAACATCGTCCGGCGAATAGCCACCGCGCAATATCAGCGTGTCGGTTCCCGCGATTACATCCAGACCACCAACCTCTTCAGTGACCACATCATTCTCGCCATCTAGCCCGCCCCCCAACAAGCTGTCGAGGTAATTTCCCGCCCCTGGGTTCAGGTTGCTTATAATTCCGCTCGCGTCCGGGGCACAACCCCAGTAATCGGCGTTTCTTATATCCCGTGCCAACATATCAGTTGCAATTCGTCCGCTTTCCTGAACTCGCGCGAAGGCTGTTTGCAATCGACCACTTTGGTTATTGGCATCAAAAATTTGCAGAACCCCAGCCAGCAGCGTCACACCCAGCGCAACAGCGATCATCAGCTCGATAATGGTCAAACCTGTTTGCTTGAACGGAAATTTCATGGCGGTAATCCGTAGCTAAATATTTTCCGGTTAATCAAGGGTTATATTCAGGGTGAAGCTCTGCGCCTCCGACCCATCCGCACCGGCTTTGTCCTGCTCGTCCCAGCTTACGGTGATGGCGTATGTGACGCCGTCGCCCACCACCGTTCCTACGCCATTTGGGAGACCGCTGGGTAAATCATCCGTGTTTACCGTATCGCTAATCATCTCATTCCATTCATAGGCGTCGCGT
The DNA here is from genome assembly GCA_040880205.1 of Cellvibrionaceae bacterium. Classification (GTDB taxonomy): domain Bacteria; phylum Pseudomonadota; class Gammaproteobacteria; order Pseudomonadales; family Cellvibrionaceae; genus WACF01. The sequence continues at coordinate 40,662 of JBBDIU010000023.1, read as the reverse complement.
GCAGCCATCTCCGCAGCAGAGCAGGGTGTTGGGTTACAAGTAACCGCGCCTTCGTCCCCTTCAATATTGTTATAGCCAGCTCTGCCCTCTCGGTTGGAGCGTATTCTTTCGGCCATATCGTAAGCGTATATGGTGGCCAAGGTGCGATACTGGGTATTGTTAACATTTTTTACGCTTACCATCTGCAATGCAGCCAGTCCGAGGAGCCCCACCGCCATTATGAAAATGGTGATGAGTACCTCGATCATTGAGAAACCCTGTATTTTTTTGTAAAGCATGAAACGCATTCCTTACGGACAGGTGACCGCGGTATTATGAATGATCCCGGATGAGAGCCAGGCAACTAAACGTCCCGTTTCTCCAGTCCTGTCATCACACAACGTGAAGCTTTGAGTATCATCCACAGTTCCGTCGCCTGAGAACACGAAGTGGTTTTTCGCCGTATTGTCGGGGTCCACGACGACTCCCGCACCAAGCGGCTCGGATATTCGCAACTCTTCGCCAGCGTCCCAAGTGTTGCTTCCGTCATCTTCATATACGACTAGACCACCGGTCCAATCGGTGCCATTTCTCTGCCCGAGGTGAATCGGTTTACCGCGTTGCACCGCTGCGGAGCGGGCGTAGGTTACTACTCCGACTATATCGTTCGCGGCAGCCGTCAGACGGTTCGACTTGATCATCTGCTGGAAACTGGGAATGCCAATGCCCAGCAAGATGCTAGCTATAAGCAGTACGATCATCAGCTCGGGAAGTGTAAAACCTCTCGTAATCATCGCTTTGCTCGCGACACCACACCTTTTACTGGCTTCCTTCACCGACAGGTGGAGGTTGCGACGACATCGAAAATCAAGCAACGGCAAATTATGAGCACTAACACGGCTTGACTTCATTTCGGGCTTCTCGCTGCATAGCCATTGAGCGGCTCTTTGATCATTGGCCGTAGCCTATCGCAGCCTTTCAAACAGGTCTTGCCTGCTGTGATAAACGGCCAAAGATTGCGACTAGGTGACGAAAAGTGTCGGGAGGGGTGACCAAACGTGTCCAAACTCTCAGAAAAAGGTATTACTGGTTCAACAGAAAGGCTGTCGGGGCTTGTTTTGCAGAAAATACTCGAACAAAGATAGGGTAAATTAATGATAAATATCACTTCGTGCCAGTCGGGAAAAAATGACCGGTCGCAATAAGGGTATGACTAGTAGGGTCGGTGAGATGAGGCAAAAACCAGCCGCGGAGTGGAGTTTACTGCAGGGCCTTGGGCAGGGAAAAGCGGATATTTTCAATTTCGCCCGGCATTTCGGCGGGAAATCTCGCCCCCAGGCTGCGCAGTTTAGCCACCACTTTTTGTACCAAAACCTCCGGGGCGGAAGCGCCGGCCGTTAAACCGATGCAGCTAACCCCCGCCAACCACACCGGGTCGATATCGCTTTCATCATCAATCAGGTAAGCCATTGTTCCACAGCGCTCGGCCAGCTCGCGCAGGCGATTGGAGTTGGAACTGGTGGGCGAACCCACTACCAGGACCAGATCACTTTCCAGAGCAAGCTGCTTAACGGCATCCTGGCGATTCTGCGTGGCATAGCAGATGTCGTCTTTCTTGGGCCCGTGAATGCACGGGAATTTTTGCCGCAGCGCGGTGATAATTTTGGCTGTATCGTCAACCGACAGGGTGGTTTGGGACACATAAGCCAGATTTTGCGAGTCCCGCACTTCCAGCCTTGCCACGTCCGCCTCGTTTTCCACCAGATAGATATTGCCGCCGTGGCTGTGGTCGTATTGGCCCATGGTGCCTTCCACCTCGGGATGACCGGCATGGCCAATGAGCACACATTCCTGCCCTCTGCGGCTATAGCGCACCACCTCCATATGCACCTTGGTGACCAGCGGACAGGTGGCGTCGAATACCTGTAATTGGCGCGCTTTCGCTTCCTTACGCACCGCCTGGGACACGCCGTGGGCACTGAAGATGACGATCGAGTTGGCCGGCACTTGGTCCAACTCGTCGACAAAGACAGCGCCCCGCTTGCGCAGTGTTTCCACTACCGTCTTGTTGTGAACCACCTCGTGACGCACAAAGATAGGGGCACCGTGGATGTCCAAGGCCCGATTGACGATGTCGATGGCGCGGTCCACGCCGGCGCAAAATCCGCGCGGGTTGGCCAGTTTGATTTCGATCATGACAGGCAGCTGTTAATGAGTGATGGCCGGTTCCACCGCAAGGATTTCCACGTCGAAAATCAAGTTGCGGCCGGCCAGGGGATGGTTGAAGTCTACCATAACATTGTCGTCGTCGAATGACTGCACGACCCCGGGCATTTCCTTGTTGTTGGCATCGGCGAAGGATACCAGCAGGCCCTCGCTCAATTCGATCCCTTCGTCGAAGGCGTCGCGGGGAATCTCCTGGATGTTGTTGGGGTTGCGTTGGCCGAAGCCCTGTTCGGGCAATACTTCAAAACTGTTTTTATCACCGGCACTCAAGCCGAAGAGCAACTGCTCAAAACCTTCCAGCAGGTTCTGGTCCCCCACCACGAAGGTGGCCGGACTGGTATCAAAGGTGGAGTCCACCACCGATCCGTCATCCAGCTTGACGGCGAAGTGGAGCGTCACTTGGGTACCGGGACCAACACTAATTTCAGTCATATGCATGATGTTAGTTCGAATTGACCTGGGTTTTGGATTGTCGGGGCTGTACAAACAACATGTCGAATATCAGCAAACCGGCGCCGACACAAATGGCCGAGTCCGCAATATTAAAAGTGGGCCACTGGTAGCGGCCGTAGTGCCAAACGACAAAATCGATTACGTGACCCAAGGCGATGCGATCGTAAAGGTTGCCTATGGCGCCGCCCAAAATCAAACTCAGGGCCAACAATTCCCAGCGCCGCTGACTCGTGTTGGCCGCGACCAACCGCGCGATCCATATGGCGATGCCGGCGCTGACAACCAAGGCCAGGCCGCTGAGTAACCAGCGCTGCCAGCCGCCGGCGTCATACAGCAGACTGAACGCGGCGCCGGTATTGTAGGCCAGTTCCAGGCGAAAAAAACCGGTAATGACAATGACCTCGCCGTTGCTCAATGCGGCTTCCGCCCATACCTTGGTGGCCTGGTCCAAGGCGATTGCCAGCAGCGCGATTCCGTACCAGGCCCACAGGGCCTTCGATTTTAATACCGGCAATTGGGTTGTCACTCCCATTATACGAACCGGCGAACTTCGCCGGTGCCCTCGATATTTTCCACGCAGCGACCGCAAATCTCGGGATGGTCGGGGTGGCTGCCAACGTCAGACTGATAATGCCAGCAGCGCGGGCATTTCGGGTTGCTGGTTTTGCGCACCTGGAGTTTCAATCCCGCCAGTTCCGCGTCCCGAGCGTTCTCGCCGGCGGCCAGATCCCGCAGTTCAGCGGCGGAGGTAATCAGGGCAAAGTGCAACTCGTCACCGAGCTGGCCCAGATCCCGCCGCCAGGCATCGTCGACATACAAGGTGACTTCGCACTCCAGTGGACTGCCGATCTCGCCCGCCTTGCGCATGGCCTCGATAACCTTGTTCACCGCCTCCTTGGCCTGAATGATCCGTTGCCAATAGGCGCTGTCCATGGATTCGTCCGCGCTCAGCCGGAATAGTTCATACCAGCGGGCGGCAAAGACCGGCTGGCCGCGATCACCGGGCAGCAGCTGCCAGATCTCATCGGCGGTAAAGCAGAGAATGGGCGCAATCCAGCGCACCAGGGCTTCCGCAATCTGATGGATGGCGGTCTGTGCCGAGCGGCGCGGCAGGCTGTCGGCCTTGGTGGTGTACTGCCGGTCGCGGATGATGTCCAGATAGAAGCTACTCATATCCACGACGCAGAAGTTGTGTAGCTTCTGGTAAATCACATGAAACTGGTAGCGGTCGTAAGCCGCCAGGATTTCCGCCTGCAATGCCGCGGCCCGGTCCACGGCCCAGCGGTCCAGCGCCAACATATTCTCGGGCGCAACCGTATTCGTGGCCGGATCAAAGTCGTCCAGACTGGAAAGAAAATATCGCGCGGTATTGCGAATGCGGCGATAGGAATCGGAAGCGCGACTGAGAATTTCCTTGGAAACATGCATTTCCGAGGAGCAATCGGTGGCGGCGACCCACAAGCGCAACACATCCGCACCCAAGTCCTTGATGACTTCGTCTGGAGTAATAACATTACCCAGCGATTTGGACATCTTGCGGCCTTTTTCATCCACGGTAAAACCGTAGGTCATCACCTCCTTGTAAGGCGAACGCCCGTGAATGGCCATGGCGGTCTTCAGGGAGGACTGGAACCACCCCCGGTGTTGATCGGACCCTTCCAGATACAGATCCGCCGGATAGGTCAAATCCTCGCGCTTGCACAGGACAGCATAGTGGGTAACCCCGGAATCGAACCAGACATCCAGTGTGTCGGTGACCTTTTCATAGTCCTCCGCATCCTCACCCAGGAGCTCGGCGGCTTCCATTTCAAACCATGCATCCATGCCTTCTTTTTCAATCCGCTGGGCCACCGCTTCTACCAGGCGCGGGGTATCCGGGTGCAGTTCCTGGGTCTCTTTATGCACGAACAGGGCAATGGGTGCGCCCCAGGTGCGCTGCCGGGAAATACACCAGTCAGGGCTGGAATCCACCATGCCTTCAATCCGCGCCTCACCCCAGGCGGGCAACCACTTCACCTGCTTGATGGCAGCCTTCACCGCGCCCAACAAATTGTTTTGCGTGAGGCTGATGAACCACTGCGGAGTCGCGCGGAAAATCAACGGGGTCTTGGTACGCCAGCAATGGGGATAGCTGTGGGTAATCGTTTCCTGATGCAGCAGCGCGCCGTGCTCGCGTAACACCTCCAGCACCGGCTCATCCACCTTGTATACGTGTTGGCCGGCGAACAGCGCCACATCGTCGCGAAACACGCCGTTTGCGTCGATGTAATTCAACGTACCGATGCCGTATTTTTTGCCCACCACGAAGTCGTCCGCGCCGTGATCCGGCGCGGTATGCACACAGCCGGTGCCGGCTTCGGTGGTGAGCTTCGGGAGTTCCGCCCCCGCGAAACCCATGAACGGGAGGATGTCGGCATAGGCGTCGTTGTACAACGCGTTGGCGATTTCGCGCTTGTCGCCGATTCGTCGCCAGATCTCGAGCGCCCGGCGGTACTGCTGCGTTGCCGTCGGGTGGTCTGCCTGCCAGTAGGCCACCCCGCCGAA
>JBBDIU010000023.1:0-35450 GCA_040880205.1 Cellvibrionaceae bacterium | reverse complement strand
TCGGTGGTTAGGTGATCACCCAGAACAACTGCCACGACTCTGTCGTAGAAGGGATGTTGCAGTTGAACATTTTCCAAGGCCTGCCCTTTGCAGCGCCCGACAATACGGTAATCGTCAACGCCCGCCCGCTGCATCACCGACGCCAGCAAATCCGCGGCGACTATTAAACGTTCCTCGCCTGCCTGCACCGCCACGTAATCCAATTCTCCATTCAGGCTTACCGCCTGATTGGCGGGCAAGGTCCAGGGGGTGGTCGTCCAGATAACCACGGCCAGTGGCCCCACGCCGCCCAGATCCTTGAATCTGGCCTGCACGTCCGCGAGGTCCGCCACCGGGAAGCGCACGTCGATGGAAAACGACGTCTTCTCGTGGTATTCCACTTCGGCTTCCGCCAGGGCCGAACCGCCTACCACGCTCCAGTAAACGGGCTTGAAACCTTTCTGCAAGTGGCCGTTCTCGGCAATTTTGCCCAAGGCGCGAACAATGTCCGCCTCGAACTCGAAATCCATGGTGAGGTAGGGATTGTCCCAATCCCCAAACACGCCCAGGCGGATGAAATCTTTCTTCTGACCTTCCACCTGTTTCTCGGCGTAGGCGCGGCACTTTTGTCGAAAGGTCTTGTGGTCGACCTTGACCCCGGCCTTGCCGATTTTTTTCTCAACCTGATGCTCAATGGGCAAGCCGTGGCAGTCCCAACCCGGCACATAGGGGGAATCGAAGCCACTTAGTGTTTTGGCTTTGACGATAATGTCCTTCAGGGTTTTATTAACCGCATGGCCCAGATGAATGTCGCCGTTGGCGTAAGGCGGGCCATCGTGGAGAATAAATTTTTCGCAGCCCTGACGCGCCTCGCGAATCCGCTGGTAAAGATTCTCACTTTGCCAGCGCTGCAAGGTTTGCGGTTCGCGCTGCGCCAGATTCGCCTTCATGGGGAAAGCGGTTTTGGGCAGGTTTAGTGTGTATTTGTAATCAGCCATATAGCCAGTAACTACCCGATAATTTTTTACAAAATCGATTGATCGTGAAACCCAACGCTTGAGCCTTATATGCCAAACAGATCGCGCGCCTGTTGAATATCCGCTTCCATCTGCTCGCGCAAGGCATCCAGCGAGGTAAAATGCTCTTCCTCGCGCAGCTTGCGCTTTGGCTCCACCCTTATATGTTTACCGTAAAGACAACCGGAGTAATCCAACAAGTGCACTTCCAGTAAAGGCTCATCCAGCCTATTGACCGTGGGACGATAGCCGATACTGGCAACCGCCGGGTGCGCCTGGAACTCCCTTGCCGACACGGTAACGGCGAAAACACCGCTTATGGGTGAATGCAAACGGCGCAGTGAGACATTGGCGGTTCGCACGCCCAGTTCCCGCCCCAACTGCTCACCGGGACGAACTCGCCCGGCAATAGCAAAGGGGCGGCCCAGCAAGCGTTCCGCGTCGGCAAAACGACCCTCGGCCAGCGCGGTGCGAATCCGCGAGCTACTGACTCTTTCGCCGTCTACCTCCACTGTATCCGCGCTGGCCACTTCGAAACCGTGTAAGGCCGCTTCGGCTTTTAACAGTCCAACTCCGCCCGCTCGTTTGTTGCCAAAGCGAAAATCGTCTCCCACCACCAGATACCGGGTACCCAAAGCCTGGACCAACAGGCCGTGAACAAAATCCGCGGGCGAGACGGTACTCAATTGCTTGTCGAAGCGCAGACACAACACCCGGTCGATGCCCTGAGCGAACAAGGCCAACACTTTTTCCCGAAACGGCTGAATACGAGCGACGCGCTGTTGAAAATATTCGCGTGGCAGCGGTTCAAAGATGACGGCCACGGACGGCAACTTCAACTGGATCGCTTTTGCCACCACTTGCCGCATAATGGCTTGGTGCCCCAGGTGCACGCCGTCAAACGCGCCGATGGTGACCACATTGCCGCGGTGTTCCGGGCGCAGATTTGCTCGGCCGCGGATCAGTTCCCGCCTGGGCTCACGGTTCTTTGTCGGGCTCACATGGGGCACTGCGTAGTGAAGATCCATCACAATCCTGGGGAGGGCGGGAGTATACCGCAGGATGCCCCGGCCCGGAAATTGGACTGCTGGGCGAATGGCCGCCCCGTCGCGTCCGTGATGCCGACCACGGCTATCAAGCTGGCCTGGTGGGAGCGCGAAAATGGCGGAGCCTCAGTCCGCAGACCAGTAAACCCAGACCGTAGACAACAGCCCCCAGCGCACAGATCACGGCCAGTCGACCGCTGCGCGCCTGCCACCCCCATTGCGCCCAGTCGGTCCAATACTGGAGCACGAACGACAGACTGAGCGCCATGGCGCCGGTGCCGACAATCAAGCCCGCTCCAAACCGCAACCACTGCGGCTGCGCGCGATAAACGCCCGCCTTGCGCAAACCCCAAAACAACAAGCCGGCATTGAGAAAGGCGGCCAACGAAGTCGCCAGTGCCAGTCCCATGTGCCCCAGATCAATCCGCATCAGCGGCAATACGAACAATACGTTGAGCACCATGTTGGCAACCATGGCGATCACACCGATTTTCACCGGGGTGGCGGTATTCTGGCGGGCGAAATATCCCGGCGCCAGTACCTTGATCAGCATAAAGGCGAGCAGACCGATACTGTAGGCGCGCAAGCTGAAGCTGGCCATGAGCACGTCGCGCTCCGTCGTCTTACCGTATTGGATAAGCGTAAACAGGATCGGCTCGGCCAACACCAGTAGTGCCGCGGCGGCCGGGATGCCGATAACACAAATCATTCTTACCGACCAATCCAGAGTTGCCGCGAACTGTTGAGGATTGGCGGCGCTGTGATGCCGGGACAGAGTGGGCAAAATCACCGTCGCGATGGCTATGCCAAACACTCCCAGCGGCAACTCCGACAAACGATCGGAAAAATACAGCCAGGTGATGCTGCCGGTTGGCAGAAAGGAAGCAATGACCGTGTCCAGCAACAAATTAATCTGACTGACCGATACACCAAAAATCGCGGGTAGCATCAGGGCAAGAATCTTCTTCACGCCTTCGTGCTGCCAATCGATTTTCGGCATGGGCATGAGTTTTAATTTTAGAAGGAAGGGTAGTTGAAAAAGCAATTGCACAACGCCGGCCGCCATAACCCCCCAGGCGAGGCCGAGCGCCGGGGGATCGAACATGGGCGAAACCACCACCGCGGCGGTGATCAGGGCCACGTTCAACAACACCGGCGTAAAGGCTGGAACGGCGAAGCGACCGTAGCTATTGAGGATCGCGCCGGCAAGGCCCGTCATTGAAATGAGAAACAAATAGGGAAAGGTAATGCGGATAAAGTCGCTGGTCAGGCCGAACTTGTAGTCATCGTCGAGAAAGCCCATGGCGAAGACGGCGGCTACCGCGGGCGAGGCGATCACCGCAAACACGGTAACGGTAATCAGCACCGAACCCAGGCAGCCGGCGACCCGATCGATTAACTCCTGCACCGCCGCGCGCGAGCCGCGTTCACGGTATTCGGAAAGCACGGGCACAAAGGCCTGGGAAAAGGCGCCCTCCGCAAACAGGCGCCGCAGAAAGTTGGGGATTTTAAAAGCGACAAAAAACGCATCCGCATCGGCGCCGGCACCGATAAAGCGCGCAAACACGATATCGCGGACCAAGCCCATGACCCTGGACAGCATGGTCATGGAGCCGACCACGGCACTCGATTTCAGTAATCGCTGGGAATCCTGATCGGCCTCAAGCATTAAAAATCCAGATTGGCGCAAAGATGGAAACTGGCGGGGAGTTTAACGCAGTCTCTAGTCTCTAGTCTCTAGTCTCTAGTCTCTAGTCTGCAAGCTTGCGAAGCGCAGCTTCCCATTGTCAAGATTTTTATCTCGGACACACGAAACCACGCCAGTTCGGATCTAGATTTCATTTGACTAGCGATTAGCGACTAGAGACTAGAGACTTCTTCCAAAAAAAACGCCCGGGCCAAGATGGCTCGGGCGTTTGCGATGGGAAGCGGTTCGCGGTGATGTTAAACCGTAAAACCTTCCTTGCTGAGCGGCAGGGTTTTCACCCGATGGCCGGTGGCTGCGTAAATCGCGTTGCACACGGCCGGTGCCAGTGGCGGCAAGGCAGGTTCGCCGAGACCCGTGGGTGAATGTTCGCTCTGAATAAAGTGCGCTTCCACCTGCGGGGCATTCTTGATGCGCAGGGGACGATAATCGTGGAAGTTGGTCTGCTGCACCATACCGTTCTCCATGGTGATTTCCAGGTCCAGCATTGTGCTCAAGCCATCGACCACGGAGCCCTGGATCTGGTTTTCCGCACCACTCATGTTCACGATGGGACCCACGTCGCCGGCCACCGTCACCTTGTGAACAGTGAGCTTCTTGTTGGCATCCACGCTGACTTCCGCCACTTCGGCAATGTGCCCGGCGTGGCTAAAGTGGAAGGCGAGACCCATGGCGCGACCTTTTGGTAGTTGCTTGCCCCAGCCGGCTTTTTCGGTTGCCAACTTGATCACTTCCGCGGCGCGACCGGTGTTTAGCGAGCGGGTATTGCCCTCGCTGAACCAACGCGGCTCACCCATGACTTCCAACAGGAACTCACGGTGATCGCGACCAGCGGCCACTGCCAGCTCGTGCAGGAAGCTTTGCATTACCCAGGCAAACACGTTAGCGCCTGGCGCCCGCCACGCGTAACACGGCGTACCCAGCGGCAGGGTGGTCTGCGTCAAACGGTAGTTGTCGATGTTCAGTGCCGGGAATTCGCTATCGCTCAGGGAACCGCCACTAACCGGACGACCATTGTTGCTAAAAGTGATGAAGTGGTTCTGCCAGGCGGAGATCTTGCCGCTTTGATCCACCGCGCCCTTCAGCGAATGAAAGCCCGCGGGGCGATAGAAGTCGTGCTGCATATCCTGCTCGCGACTCCACTGCAATTTGACCGGCGCATCCACTTTCTGCGCAATGGCCGCCACTTCACCAACATAATCGTTGAGCAGGCGACGACCGAAACCGCCACCAATGCGGGTCTGGTTGAGTTTGACTTTGTCGGCTGACAAACCGGTAACCTTGGCCGCGACGCCAACCGCGCTCTGTGGGGTCTGACTGGGTGCCCAAATTTCCAGAATGCCGTCTTTGAAATGGGCAGTACAGTTTTGCGGTTCAAGGTTGGCGTGGGATGCGAATTGGTAACTGTAATACGATTCCACGGTTTGCGCCGCGTTCTGGAAACCTTCCGCCACGCTGCCCTTGTCGGCAACCACGTTGTCACCTTCTTTCTTGGCAAGCTCGCCGGCGGTTTTGACAATGTCCGTCCAACTATCGGTGGACGCATTGCTCTTGTCCCATTCCACCTTTAGTTTCTTCTGCGCCTGGAAGGCGGACCAGGTGGAATCGGCAATAATGGCGACACCGGAAGCCAACTCGGTTTGCGTGTCGTTGCCTTCCAGGATAAAGGCGTCCTTCACGCCGGGCAGCGCTTTGATTTGGTCCAGGTTGGCGCTGGCCGCTTTACCGCCGAAAGCGGGACACTTGGTATAGCTGGCGTAAACCATGCCCGGCAGTTGCTGATCGATGCCGAACAAGGGCTGACCGGTTACCAATGCCACGTTGTCGACGCCGGTAATGCGCTTGCCCAGGAGTCGGTACTCACTTCGCTCCTTGAGCTTGAGGTCGCTGGCGCTAGGCGCGGAAACCCTTGCCGCCGCATCGGCCAGCTCGCCGTAGCCCAGGGAATCACCCACGGCATTGATTACCTTGCTGTTCTCGGTACGCAGGGTGTCCGCGGACACGCTCCACTGCTTGGCGGCCGCTTCAACCAGCATGGCCCGCGCCGCCGCCCCTGCCTGACGCAGGGCATCCCAATTCATGGGAACTGAGAGCGAACCGCCGGCAAACTGGCGGCCGTACTGCTGGCCAATGGGAGATTGTTCAACCACCACGTCTTCCCAGGCGGCGTCCAGTTCCTCGGCGATAATCATGGGCAGGGAGGTTTTTACACCCTGGCCAATTTCCGGGTTTGGAGCATAGATATAGATCTTGCCTTCGGGCGCGATACGCACAAAAGCGTTAAAGCCCGCCATCTGCGCGTCTTCGCCATCGGCGAATGCAGCAGGGCCAAAGCTCATGGCCAGCGTAAGACCACCACCGGCAATGCCGGTCAGCTTTAAAAATGAGCGGCGGTTAACGGTCATGCTTCGCGCCCATTGGGCTTCCGCTTGCTGGATGATCTGCTCAATGATGGGATCGGAATAACTTGTAGGATTGGTAACTGACTGGCTCATGCTGTTTCTCCTCCCTGGGCTTTCGCCGCAGCGTGGATGGCGGCCCGAATCCGCGGATAAGTGCCGCAACGGCAGTAGTTCCCGGACATGGCGGCGTCTATATCCGCGTCGCTCGGATTGGGATTCACCTTGAGCAAGGCGGTGGCCGACATAATCTGCCCAGCCTGGCAATAACCGCACTGGGGCACGTCGTGCTCTACCCAGGCTTGTTGTACCGGCGTCAATTCGGCGGCATTAGTGGCCAAACCTTCGATGGTGGTAATGGATTTACCGGCGGCGGCCGAAATGGGCATGGAACAGGAGCGAACCGGGTTGCCATCCACATGGACCGTACAGGCGCCACACTGGGCGATGCCGCAGCCATACTTGGCACCCACCAAGCCGAGATGGTCACGTAATACCCACAACAGAGGGGTAGAGGGGTCCACGTCCTGAATTGTTTCTGATTTACCGTTGATTGTCGTTTCGATTGTAGACATGAGGAGATCCCGTTCTGTCACTGAGGAGGAAGCCTGTCTGTGGCTATCTATCTATCTATCTATGGCTATTTCTTCTTGCTGAAGATTCGTTATTCTAAACCTCGAATTTGAGGCGTATCAGAGTTATGCAGAGGTGCCAAAAAGTCAAGCAACTATACAAAACCTAACACCGCTAATCCATGAGATTCCCAGCATAGTCACCTAGCTCTGCATAGGCAATGGCTCGCGACGCCCAGCGGGTTATAAAGTGAGGTTTTAACACTTCTGAACCCAACAAACCTCCCGGGCTTTGACGGAAACGTTCATTGGGCTGCAAACACGGCAAACCCCGGTTGACGACCCACCACAAGTATGGCTTTATCAGCCCCCGCGCAATGCTGATGCCTTTAGACCTTTGCGATGTCTTAGCTGAAATGCCCCAGAATTTGAAAACAGCCATCATTACCCATTGGACTCGAGTCCCACATCCACAGAGGACGTCAACCATGAATAAATTACTGACCACGGTATTTCTCACCGCTTTTCTCCTGCCAGCGTCCAGCTTCGCCGAGGAAGCAAGCGCCGATTCAATCCGCGCCGCAATTGATCACCCGGAGCGCCGCGCCGAGGACAAAGAGCGCGACGCGGGCCGCAAGCCAGCCGAGGTGCTGGCCTTTCTGGGCCTTGAGCCGGGCATGACGGCACTTGATCTTGCCGCGTCCGGGGGCTGGTATACGGAGGTACTGTCTTTTGCCGTGGGCGAAAAAGGCAAGGTGTACGCCCAAAATAGCCCGGGCTTTTTGCAGTACAACGACGGGGTTTATGAAAAAGCCATCTCGGAGCGCCTGGCCGGCAACCGCTTGCAAAACGTCAGCCGCGTGAATACTGAATTCGCCGACATGGATCTGAACAACAGCGTGGACGTGGCAATAACCGCCCTGAATTTCCACGATATTTATCATCGCAGTCCCGAAGCCGCGGTGGACATGCTGAAAGCGGTGAAATCGGCTCTCAAGCCCGGTGGTGTGCTCGGCCTGATCGACCACAACGGCAAGCCCGGCGCCGACAATGTGAGCTTGCACCGCATGCCCAAGGCGCAGGCCATCGAGGCCGCCAAGAAAGCCGGCTTTGAAGTCACTGAAAGCGATTTGCTCGCCAACAGTGAGGACGATCATACCGCGATGGTCTTTGCCCCCAACATGCGCGGCAACACCGATCGTTTTTTATTGAAGCTGACCAAGCCCGAATAGCGGGGTCCCACCCGCCGTGCCACAAGTATTAGTGGCACGGCGATCCTTCCCGATCGGTTTCAACTCTCAATGCCATGATCCAACTACACAGTGCAACGTCTGCCCAATGGACGGAAACAGTTCTCAACGACTTTGATCGGTTTCTATCGGACCACGCCGCCGCCGAAAAAAAAGCCGCGGGTATGGCCATATCCATGCTGTCCCATTATCCGGACCGTGCAGAGCTGGTAAGCGCCATGGCGGATCTGGCCGTGGAGGAAATGACGCACTTTCGCGATGTTCTGCGTCTGATGCAACGACGCGGCCTGGCAATGAGGCCGGATAAAAAAGATTCCTACGTCAATCAGCTTCGAGGCATTATGCGTTCGGACAGCGGCGAATACCTGATGGATCGCCTGCTGGTCGGTGGCATTATTGAAGCGCGGGGCTACGAGCGTTTTGGCCTGGTCGGAGAAGCCTTGAATGACCCCACGCTCAAACGTTTCTACACCGCTCTCGCCCAATCGGAATCGCGACATAGCCAGTTGTTTGCGGACCTTGCCGCCCTGTATTTCCCTAACACCGCTATAAGCCAACGTCTTAAGGAATTATTGACCGCGGAAGCCACCATTCTCAAGCAACTGCCCTTTCGCGCGGCGCTGCATTGAAGTCACCATCACTGCCATGAGCAACACTGCCGATAAGCTATCCACTGCCATTAGCAAATACTGCGCGCACCATGCGGAAAGCGAAATCGAACAATTGAACGGCTTTCCAAATACCACCCCATTTCACCAAGTGGTGGTTATCCCAGCCTACAACGAAAATTTTGACTTTATCGCGCGCCTGCGACAACTGGCTTTGCCAAATCCCACCACACTTGCCATCGTGGTGATCAATCAACCCCACAACGAAACGGATGGTCACCTCAGTGAAACCTTGTTTGCCAGCGCACAACGAAGCGGCTCGGTTGTTTGGCAAAACGCACAACTCACCTTGCTTGCATGGCAACAGGACTCTTATCTGCTGTTAGTAAATCGGTACTCCGAGAAGGTGCGCATACCTCGCAAGCAAGGCGTTGGGCTTGCCAGAAAAATCGGCTGTGATCTCGCTCTTGCACTACAAGCCAAGCACCTTATCGCCACGAATTTAATCCACACTACTGACGCCGACGCCGTTCTGCCCGCCGACTACTTTCAACAAACCCGAGATTTGAACGAAATCAGCGCCGCCATCTATCCCTTCCGCCACCGTTGCGACGACGATGCCCTGGGACGAGCCACTCGGCTATACGAAAACTCTTTGCACTACTATGTGCGCGGCCTGGGGTGGGCCGGATCGCCTTACGCCTTTCATACCATTGGCAGTTGTCTTGCAATCTCGATCTATCATTATGCCCTGGCGAGGGGCTTTCCCAAACGGGCCGGTGGCGAGGATTTTTATCTGCTGAATAAACTGGCCAAATTGGCGCCGGTGGCGAACACCCGAGGTGCGGCACTGGAACTGCAAGCCCGTCACTCCTGCCGCACCCCCTTTGGTACCGGGCCCGCGGTCGAGAAAATACTGAACCTGGAATCCCCGGACGATTTCCCCAGCTACGACCCACGGGTGTTTGCCGGGCTGCGCACTTTATTACAGCACCTCGACGATTTATGGCAGTACCGACTGAACCACACGAAGTGGCTCAATTCCCTGCCCGCGAGCCTAGAAAATGCATGTACCGCGCTAGGTATCGACCAACTTCTGCGCCACCTGGCCAACCACAGTGATTCCGAGGCACAGTACAGGCGGCACACCCATAGCTGGTTTGACGCATTTCGGACTTTGAAATTTGTTCACTACTTACAAAACCACTCCTATCCAGCCATACCCTTTACCCAGGCGCTGGCAGAAGCGGACCTGCTTTTTGCGGATTTTTAAAGCCACGACCCGGTCCAAGCTGGTAGGATATTTTCCTCAAACAGCGAGGAGGTAGAATTGTGATTGGAACCGTGACAGATAACCTCAGACTTTTCAGCGTCAGTTTACTCGCGCTGCTAACGCTGGCCGCCTGTGCGCAGACGCCCCGCAGCGAAAGCGACGTGGACGACGCCCTCACCGACATGAGCCTGCTCAGGGACAGAACGGTAAGCTCGATCCGGGACTACCGCATTGATGGCTGGCGCTATGTAGACCGGTACAACGTCATTCTCACGGCCGGGCGCAACGAGAACTATCTGGTAACCTTTATGACGCCCTGCCTGGGCTTGAACGGCTCGTTTAGCATTGGCTTCACCAGCAGCGCCGGGGGCGTTACTCAGTTTGACGACATCGTGGTACGGGGCCCCGGCGGCAGAACGGAAGTCTGCCCTATCAAGGAAATCCTGCGCTTGAAAAACAGCGATAACTAATGCCCAAACTGCTGATCAATGTCCACTGTCCTTCACCCAACACTCAGAAACTGCGAGACGCCATGGTGAAGGGCGCTTCCCATCCGGACATCACCGGAGTCGAAGTGCGGGTAGTCGAACCGCTCGAGGCCGATTCGGACGATGTGCAGTGGGCCGACGGCATTCTGCTGGGCACCACCGAGAACTTCGGCTACATGAGCGGCGCCATGAAGGATTTCTTTGATCGCATCTATTATCCCTGCCTGGAAGAAACCCAAGCCCTCCCCTATGCCATCGCCATCCGCGCCGGTTTGGACGGCACCGGCACCAGAACCGCCATGGAGAAAATCATCACTGGCCTGAAGTGGCGACCTATTCAGGAGCCGCTTATCTCACAAGGCAAATTTAACGAAAGTTTTCTTAAGGATTGGGAAACGTTGGGGATGACGATGGCGGCTGGTTTGGAAGCGGGGATTTATTGAGAGCTCCGCTGTGGTATTCATTGTGCGTTACAGGTTGCGGAATCCGTGCTGCAGAATTCGTGCCGGTAGCCCGTTCGGCGCTTCGGAGGAGTAGTTGGAAAACGCGGTGAATACGTCCCTGTAGCTCCCTCGCTTCGTCCCTGAAGCGAGGGTTTCCAACTACTCCTCCGAACCCCCGAACTCATTCTGTCTAGCCCCGAAGTATTTTCCTGTTCGTTTAAGCTGCATTTCCATCGGTCGAGTAAAAATGAAAAACTCGGCCGTAGAGCGAAATAACGAATCAACCGGAGTACGAAAGGCAAGTTTGGCGGTAGGTACAGCCTTTCGAAACTCTCACTTCAGGGAAGGCGCGCTTTTGCTCCTGCAAAGCGTGCATTTCCGCCATCCATGGCAGTCAAGCGAGAGAGCTACACGGACGTATTCATGCGGTTTCGAAAGGCTGTACCGGAGCGCCAAACGGGCAACCTGAACCCATCCCGCAGCCTTCATACATAATTCCGACACTTTCACGAATCGAACCATTACCCCACCCAATCCCGATAATCCCCCAGCAGCCCCACCAAATGCGTCAAAAAGCGGCCCGCGTCAGCACCGTTGACAGCTCGGTGATCGTAGGAAAGAGAGAGAGGCAGCATCGTGCGGGGTACGAAATTTTTGCCATCCCAGTGAGGTTTTACGGCAGCTTTTGAAACGCCCAGGATTCCCACCTCCGGTGTATTGACCACCGGGGTAAAACCCTGACCGCCGATGGTGCCCAAACTGGATATAGTAAAGCAGCCGCCTTGCATATCCTTGGGTGACAGTTTGCCTTCGCGGGCCTTGCCTGCCAGCTCAATGCTCTCCTCGGCCAACTGCCAGATATCTTTTTGGTCCACGTCACGGATTACCGGCACCATGAGTCCGCCGGGGGTGTCCACGGCCACGCCGATGTGAAGGTATTGCTTTTCAACAATGTGCTGGCCGTCCGGATCCAACGAGACATTGAAACTGGGTTCCGCCTTCAAGGTTAATGCGCAGGCTTTTACTAAGAATGGCAAAGGCGTTAATTTAGTACCGCGCTTTTCCGCTTCGCTTTTTTTCTTTTTGCGATAGGTTTCCAGTTCGGTAATGTCGGCATCGTCAAATTGGGTAACATGGGGTACGTTGAGCCAACTGCGGTGCATGTTGGCAGCGGTGGAGCGTTTGATCTTGCTCATTTTGACGCGCTTGGTTTCCCCAAAGCGACCGAAGTCGATAGCCGGCACCTCGGGAATACCACCGCCCTTACCGCCACCAGCGACGATCTCCTTGACGTAGGAGCGAACGTCGTCCTTGGTAACGCGATGGCGCGGGCCACTCGATTTGATTTTGCTTAAATCCACACCCAGTTGACGGGCCAGTTTGCGCACCGCCGGCCCGGCGTAAACAGATCCGTCCGCCGTTTCCTGTGGCACTCTTGCCGATTCCGCTTGTGGCACTTTGCCAGCCGCTTCGGGTTTTTCTCGAGCTGGTGCTTGCCGTGACTTTTCCTCGGTAGGCTGTTGCGCGGTATCAGACTTTTCAGCAGCCGGCGCGGCACCGGCAGGCTGCAATACTGCCACCTGCTGGCCTTGTTTGACTTTATCGCCTTCGGCAACCAACAACTTTATCACCTTGCCCGCCGACGGCGACGGCAGTTCCATGGAGGCCTTGTCCGATTCCAATACGATGAGCGAATCGCCTTCTTCGATTTCATCGCCCACGGCAACGGAAACTTCAATCACTTCAACATCGCCGGAATCGCCTATGTCGGGTACTGGAATCTGAATTTCCCGTGCGGGAGCTTTTTCTGCAGACGGCTGTTGTTTTGTCGCGGAAGGCTTTTGTTTGGTCGTTGCGGAAGGCTTTTGTTTGGCCGTCGCTGAAGGCTCTTGCTTGGCCGTCGCTGAAGGCTCTTTTTTACCCGCTGAGGGCTCTTGCTTGCCCGAGGGCTTTTCTGCCTTTGCCGAGGGTTTTTGTTTCTTCTCTGAGGGCTCTCGTTCTTCCGCTGAGGGCTTTTTATCCGCTGAGGACTCTTTATCCGCTGAAGGCTCTGCTTCCACATCAGCGTCTGGCGCGGCATCCGCTTCCGTTTCGATTTCCAGAATGGGTGCGCCGGTTTTTAGTTCGTCGCCCTCCTTGACCAAAACGGACAACACCTTGCCGGCGTGGCTGCTGGGCACTTCCACCGAAGCCTTGTCGGTTTCCAGCACGATAATGGACTGCTCCACTTCGAGCAAATCACCTTGGGCCACCAGCACTTCGGCCACTTCAGCGGCCTGGTCGGTGCCTATGTCGGGGACTTTCACTGTTTGCTTGGACACAAATGAATTCCTTGATCTCACATGCCAGAGAATAGAGGGCTCGGTTTACAATCGCACCGGGTCCGGTTTTTCCGGGTCGATGCCAAATCGCTCCATCGCGGCGGTTACTTGCGCAGCCTCGAGCTTGCCTTCATCGGCCAACGCTTTCAGTGCCGCCACCACAATATAGTGCCGATCCACTTCGAAGAACTCGCGCAGTTTTGCACGGGTGTCGCTGCGGCCAAAGCCGTCCGTTCCCAGTACCGTATAGGGCCGCGGAATAAAAGCTCGCAGTTGCTCGAAATAAGCTTTGATGTAGTCGGAAGCGGCGATCACCGGCCCGTCGTGGCCTTTCAATTGCTGGGTGAGATAGCTTTCGCGCGACTTTTGCTCGGGATGCATCAGGTTCCAGCGCTGTACACTTTGTCCTTCCCGCGCCAGTTCATTAGCGCTGGTCACACTCCATATTTCCGCCATGACCTGGTAATCGTCTCGCAGGATTTCCGCCGCCGCTTCCGCTTCCCGCAATATCGTACCACTGCCCATTAGCTGCACCATTTTCTTGGACTTTACGTCGCAGCGACGCAACAGGTAAGCACCCTTGATAATGCCTTGTTCAGCGCCCTTGGGCATGTCCGGGTGAATATAGTTTTCGTTCATGGTAGTAATGTAGTAGAAGCAGTTTTCCTTTTTCGCGTACATGCTTTCCAGGCCATTTTGAATAATGACCGCCAGTTCGTAACTGTAAGTGGGATCGTAACTGCGGCAGTTGGGGATAGTATTGGCGAGAATATGACTGTGGCCGTCCTGGTGCTGTAACCCTTCGCCATTGAGGGTGGTACGTCCCGCGGTGGCGCCGATTAAAAATCCGCGCGCCTGACTATCGCCTGCGGCCCAGGCCAGATCGCCAATGCGCTGAAAACCGAACATGGAATAAAAAATATAAAACGGAATCATAGGGCAGGCGAAGTTGCTGTAGGCGGTGGCCGCCACCAGCCAGGCGGACATGGAGCCCGCTTCGTTGATGCCTTCCTCCAGGATCTGTCCTTTTTTATCTTCCTTGTAATACATAATCTGGTCGGCATCGTGGGGAGTGTATTTTTGTCCTTCCGAGGAGTAGATGCCGAGTTGACGGAACATGCCTTCCATGCCAAAGGTGCGCGCTTCGTCGGGCACGATAGGGACAACGCGTTCGCCGATTTTCTTGTCCTTGGCGAGGGTGGAGAGCAAACGCACAAAGGCCATGGTGGTGGAAATGGTGCGATCGCCAGTGCCTTTGACTTGTGATTTGAAGGCATCGAGGGTGGGCACTTCCAGGGCATCGAACTCACTGAGCCGCACCGGCAACGGACCGTGTAACTCTTCCCGACGCTTGCGCAAATAGCTAATCTCGGGGGAATCGGTGGGCGGGCGGTAATAAGGGACTTCCTTGAGTTCCTCGTCGGAAATGGGCACGCCAAAACGATTGCGAAAGGTCTTTAGCTCTTCCACGTCCATTTTTTTCACTGAATGGGTTTCGTTGGTGGCTTCCCCTGCGCTACCCATGCCATAACCTTTCACGGTGTGGGCGAGAATAACAGTAGGCTGACCTTTGTGTCCCACCGCCTGAGCATAAGCGGCGTAGACTTTGTAAGGATCGTGTCCGCCGCGGTTGAGGTACATGATGTCCTCGTCGCTGAGATCCTTGACCAGTTCCAACAACTCGGGGTAATGGCCGAAGAAATGCTCGCGAGTGTAGGCGCCACCGTTGGCTTTGTAGTTTTGCAGCTCGCCGTCCACCACTTCGTCCATGCGTTTTTGCAACAGGCCGGTTTGATCTTTTTCGAATAGCGGATCCCACAGCCGGCCCCACACGACTTTGATAACGTTCCAGCCGGCACCGCGGAATATGCCTTCCAGCTCCTGAATAATTTTGCCGTTGCCGCGCACGGGCCCGTCCAGGCGTTGCAAATTACAATTAACCACAAAGATAAGATTTTCCAACTGCTCGCGGCCAGCCAATGAAATCGCGCCCAGGGTTTCCGGCTCGTCACATTCGCCGTCACCGAGGAAGGCCCACACATGACGATCACCACGCGGCGACAAACCGCGCGCGGACATATAACGCATGAAATGCGCCTGGTAGATGGCCTGAATGGGACCCAGACCCATGGACACAGTGGGGAACTGCCAGTAGTTGGGCATCAACCAGGGGTGCGGATAGGAGGACAGCCCATTGCCGTCCACTTCCCGGCGGAAGTTGTCCAGTTGCTCCTCGGTAAGCCGCCCTTCCAGATAAGATCGTGCGTACATACCGGGCGCACTGTGGCCCTGAAAGTACACCAGATCGCCCAGGTTTCCGTCTTCGTTGCCTTTGAAGAAATAATTGAAGCCCACATCGTAAAGGGTCGCAGCCGATGAAAACGAGGCGATATGGCCGCCCAAGCCTTCCTTGTTGTCGTTGGACCGGATCACCATGGCCAGTGCGTTCCAACGAGTCAACGAGCGGATTCTACGCTCCATGAACAAATCGCCCGGCATGCGCTTTTCATCGTGAAAAGGGATGGTGTTGCGAAACGGAGTGGTGATGGCGGCTGGCAGTTGAACGCCGGCATCAATAGCGCGATCCGCCAGTTGCTTGATCAGGAAGGCCGCTCGTTCCTTGCCGGAGTGACGAATGACCGCATGCATTGCATCCAGCCATTCTTTGGTTTCCAGCGAATCGATGTCCTCTTGCATCCGGGTCTCCTAGCTTGTACCGCGGCGTGTCGCCGCCATAAACTGAAAATTAATAAACTCAATAAAGTGTAGTCCTTCGGACCGGAAGCGAAAACCACGGAAGGATGGTGATGAAAAAACAGGCAAGAAAGGGTGTTTTTTCACCAATCCAACGAGGGCTCGTCTAAAAATTCCTGGAGTCGAAGAGGTCGGCTCGGCACTCCCTGCGCGCCTGCACGTTTCCGCGAAATGATTTGCATGGTACTGCAAGTGCGACCCCCAACCTTTTGAGTTCGGTGGATTGCTCTATCCAATGAGTTACAAGCCGCACCAGATCGTGGCTCGGCTGCTTAATGTTTGCCTTCCGGTATAATGCCACCGGTCTGGCTATAGCGGTTCACTACTGGCAGTTCGCTATTCGCTACTAGCAGTTCACTACCAAAGGTACCCACCAAGGTATTGGTAACTACCAAGACTATAAATGTAGCTGCCAAGGCTAAAGTAGCTAAGGGTAAATATAGCTTTCCCGCTCGGCCTTGAAATCCGGCCATTGGCTGATTGGCATCCAGCCAGCTTTTTCGTCACTTTGCTCGGCGGCTTCACCCTCATTGGCGGCACCCGGCTGATCGTTGCCAGCCCGACCCTCACGCCGATCAAACGGGTCGGTGCCCGCCATAACCCAAAGCGCTCTCGGCGCTTCGGCAAAATTACGTTTGACGTAAGTCGTCAACTCCTCGGCGCTGATAGCTCTGACTGCTGCAGCCAGTCGTTCACGGCGATCAAAATAAGCATCGTCGTTGGCGATGCTATCCCAATAGTGGGCGCTCTGCTCGTGAAGATTCCGCGGCGCTTCCAGTAGCTGACTGAGCACGGCTCTTTTGTGTTGAGTCAGATTTTCCGGCACCAAGTCGGCCGCGTCAGCAGCAAACATTTGCACGGTATCCAGGATGGCGCCAATCAATGCGTCGAGAGACGCTATGGGTGATTGTACAACCATTACCGTTCCGGGTACATCTTTGAGCGGCAATGACGATACAAAAACCACGTAACCCAACTGCCGTTCGGTGCGCAGCTGATGGAAAAAAGGCGCCTCTACTATCTGGCGTAACAGCATTGCATAGGCGCTTTCTTCAAGCGAATCGTCACTACCCTGTAAATAAAGAAGGGCCGCATTGTCAGGGTGATTAACGGGTTTTGCAAATACCGCTGTCCGCTCCCACAGCTCCACGGGCGTAAGCTTTACGACTTCAGCTGGCGTTAGTATTTTGTCGGCCATGGCTCTGAGCAATTCAACTTCGACCAGGCCGGCGAGCTTGGCCGCTTCTGACCGCGTGAGGTTGCCGTGGAACAGCAATTCCGCACGACTGCCGACGAAAACATCCTTCGCGAATTTATCGAGCTCATCAAAACCCAGGTCGGCAAGCGTCGCGATTCGGTCCTCGGTGGGCCACCAGGGGCTGAATAATAATGTAGGCATAACCTCCATAAGCTGTTGGTAGGGAGGATCGAGGGAAATGTTTCTCCACTGACGCAACAATTCATGTTTGACATCCGCAAAGCGCTGCCGGGAAAAGCGTGGAGTATGCATTTGTTCAACGATGCGTTGAAATAATTGGTCCTGACCATCGTTGTAACCGGTTAGCACCACGTCCAACCCTCGACTGTGAGCTTGAAGAGAGTAGTGCATACCCGCCAGACTCGCCGGGTAGGCGTACTCACCAAGCGCGTCGCGAACCATGGCCAAATAAAGGTGCGTCAAAACCGATCCTTCCAACGACCGCGCTGCCTCCGGCGATGTAATTCGTAAATAGGTGCTGGCACGCGGAACATTAAAGGTTTGGTCTTGCTTGAACCATACCCGAATGCGAGCGGCATCCTTGAGCAAATACGGTTCCGGGGCAATTGCCTCGGTACTATCGGAAGATCGAATCGGACGCGGTTTCAAAGTCAGGTTGCGCGGGATAAAGGGATTGGCGGTCGGCAGCCGCAGCTGGGCCATTAGCGTGGAGTCGAGCCGAGGTAATTCCAGTGAGGCTCTATCCACACTGTAGGGTACGGAAAAGTAATCTGTTATCTGCTCGACTTCCACTCCGGGAGCAATGGTTGTCACCACCACATTGCCCGGATTAAGGTAGGCGACAAATTGCTTGATGAGCTCTGGATTGTACTCCTGCCACAAATAATCACCGGCTATCACATTCTCGGGTTCATAGTAGTGCAGGTTGTGCGCCAAGGATTGGACGGTGGTAGCGGGCGAGGTCTTCTCCTGATAACGAAAGGCGATTCGGGCAAGCTGCCGCAGCTCGGTAAACCGCCATTCTTCAATACCTTCGCTGTCCAACTTTTCAATAGCGGAAAATGCCAGCGCGATGATGTCCTCCCGTTGGGCCAAACCTGCCGCGGTGAGGCTAATACTGATCTCAAACAATGCGCTGTCCCGAACAGACAAAGATACGCCAGCACTGAGCGCCTTGGCCCAACCTTGCGCTTTTAATACCGAAAGCAAACTACCTTCGCTTTCGTGGCCCAGCAAATGGCTCAGATACTCACTGGGCTTTTGGCGGTAGTGGCGGTCAACCGGAGGAATCGGGAACAACAGTTTCAGTTCGCGCAGTTCTGATGCGGGCTGAATAAAAATCCGCATGGGCAAGTCATCGGCCGGAAACATTGGACTGGCGAGGTCAGCACTGGTTTGCTTACCGCCCACTTCTTCCTCGGCAAGTTCATCCGCGGATGCATCACGCTCCGGCACCATTGAGAAGCGCGGCTTCACCATCGCTTCGAGTTTATCAAGGCTCTCCTTCCCCAATACCACCAGAGCCATGGCTCCGGCCCGGTAATGTTCGCGGCAAAAAGCCATCAGGTCACGTCTGAGGCCACCCTCCTGCTGCGTCCGCTCGTGACCAGGTTCCTCATTGGGCCGTTCGTCATGGGAAAGGTCTTCATTGGCCCGTTCGTTGTTGGGCAGTTCGTCGTTGGATAGGGTGGCGAGATTGCCCACGCTGAATTTTGCCAGTGGGTGGTCGGGATTCATTACTTGGCGATAGACATCCAGAGTGCGCTGGTATTCATCGTTGAGGCGCGCCCGATATTCGGAGTGTGCGGCGTTGCGCTCGCGTTCCACGTAGTCGGCACTAAACAGTGGCGCTATAAAAAATTGTGCGAAACGGTCCAGGCCTTGCTCAAGATGGTCCGAATTGATGTCAAAAAAATAGTTGGTGTGCTCAAGCGCTGTGTAAGCATTGTGGGAACCGCCGTGCGCACTGATAAAGCTCTGGTAGTCATTCGCCTCCGGATACTTCTCGGTTCCCAAAAACAACATGTGCTCCAGAAAATGGGCCAGGCCTTCACGCTCGGGAGGATCGTCGGCACTGCCAACAAAAACATTCATTGCCACGGCTGCTTTGTCAGTGCCGGGATCGGAAATGAGCAGGATCTCTAATTGATTGGGCAGCTGCAAATAACGGTATTGGCGATGATCGTTGGAACTTTTACTGACATCGACCGCATGAGCCAGGCAGCCAAATAGCGCAATCAAAATAATTGTGGAACGCCACAGGGCGCGAAAGCGAGCCCTGGGATGCGGTATTGTAAACAAGTTCACCCCCGCCAGTTTACCTTTCCGAAACAGAGCCTCTCGCCAGCACACTTACATGGTTTTTACTTGGTTTTCTCCGCCTGTCAGTTCCGGTTGAGCGTCGATGGGCACCGTATCCGCTTGCGTATAAGCGCCGGTGGGCCAAGCGTTTATAATAGCTTTGATAAACGTTGCCAACGGTATGGCGAAAAATATCCCCCAAAAACCCCAAACCCCACCAAAGACCAATACGGCAAGAATGATGGCGATGGGATGCAGGTTGACCGCTTCGGAGAAAAGCAACGGTACCAGTACGTTGCCATCGAGCATTTGGATGATGCCGTACACGATCAGCACCGTCATAAATTCCGACGACCAGCCCCATTGAACAAAGCCGATCATGGCAATGGGCACGGTTACCACCGCGGCACCGATGTAGGGGATCAACACCGACAGGCCCACCGCCAAGGCGAGCAACAAGGAATAATTCAAACCGAGCAAGGCGAAGGCCAAATAGCTGACGCCCGCCACGATCAAAATTTCTATGACCTTGCCGCGCACATAATTGGCGATCTGGAGATTCATTTCCACCCAGATCCGGGTCATGACCGGTCGCTCCTTCGGCAAAAAGGCGGATAACCAGCGCAGTACCTGCCGACCGTCCTTGAGAAAAAAGAACACCAGGATGGGTACCAGCACGATGTAAATGATAACGCCAATCAACACCGGCAATTTCGCAAGGGAAAAGGAGACGACGTTTTGCCCCATGGTTCCCAAGCGGTTGGCCGCCAGATTGATCATCTGTTCAACCTGAGCCTCGCTGATCCAACTGGGATATTTCTGCGGCAACAGCAGAAGAACGTCGCGCCATTTCTCCAACAGGGCCGGTATTTCACCGACCAGGCGAACCGTTTGCTGCCACAAACCCGGCAACAGCACCAGCACCACCAATGCCATGCCACCGATAAAAACCAGCGTGGCGGCGATGGCCGCCGGCAGATGGGGAACCCCCCAGCTCTCCAGACGCACCACCATACCCTGCATCAAAAAGGCGATGATAATGCTGGCGATCAAGGGGGCCAGGATGTCTCCCATGGTCATCAACACGACCACCGCGGCGATCATCATGAGAACGAGTAGCACCGCTTCTTCCTGGGCAAAGTAGCGGTTGATCCAGTTGCGAAAAATACTATACATGCCGGTCCACGAATGTCGGTTAGGGGACGATTAAAAAGTTACGAGTCTCAGGTTCCACACTCAGTGCTTTTTTCTCGGATTGTAATGCTCAGATCTTTTGCAAAATATAGTAATAGAACTCACCTTCCTCACTAGAAAGCAAAAGCCGGTTGCCACTGAGTTCGGCAAACACCTGAAAATCGCGGACCGAGCCGGGATCCGTTGCAATGACCTTGAGACATTGGCCGGCGGAGAGTTGTTTCAGGCCCTGCTTGGCTTTCAGCAATGGCAGCGGACAGTTAAGGCCGCTGGCGTCCACTGTGTCGGCGATGGGCAAATCTTCGGACATGGACAGTGGGTTTCCCTTGCGGTTGTGTGACACTGGCAGTCTGACACTGGCGCCAACTTTGGCACCGACTCTGGCATCGAACGAGGTTCGCACCCTGGCTCAACGACTGGCACAAACCGGAACATTTGTCCGCTTCCAGCCTCGAAGCAGACATGGAGTGGTGCGTGTCGGGATCGTTGCGCTTATCAGAGTCTACAGCGTCGGCGCCAAAAACAGTATGATACCGTACATCCATGGCCAGAGAGAGCCAGTTCAATCCACTTTCGGAATTCAAACCTGTGTTTAGCCGTCTCCCAGCCACAACAGCATACTCCCGGGCCGGAGGCCTGCTGCTCTTTGCGGTGCTGCTTTGCCTACCGCCAACCGCCGCGCGGGCGGCCGATATCGAAGTGCCAATGCTGGGGGATGCTAGCTCAGCGGTCATTTCGCCTCAAGAGGAATATGAACTGGGCCAGCAAGTCCTTAAAGCCTACCGTAGCCAAATGCCCACTTCCTCGGACCCGGTCATATACAGCTACCTGGAACAGCTGATTACCGAGTTGACGGCTCACAGCGAGCTTGAACCCAAGACTTTCGACTTGATAGTGATCAAAACCCCGCAGATGAATGCCTTTGCCGCCCCCGGCCGGGTAATCGGCGTCAATACCGGTATCTTTCTCACCGCCGAATCCGAGGATCAGCTGGCTTCTGTACTGGCCCACGAATTGGCGCACCTCAGCCAGCGTCACCTGGCCCGGCAAATGATCGCCCAGAAGAATGCCACCCTGCCAACCCTCGCCGGGATTCTGGCAGGCATTGCCCTGCTCGCCGCGGGCGGGGGCGATGCCGGCATGGCGGCGATTACCGCCACACAGGGATTGGCGCTGGATTCACGACTTCGTTATAACCGCTCTTTTGAACAAGAAGCCGACCGCGTGGGCCTGCAAACAATGGTCGCTGCGGGCCGCGATCCGGAAGCGGTCGGCGATATGTTTGAAGTGATGATGCGCCAGCAACGCTACACGCGCAAACCGCCCGAATTTTTGTCCACTCATCCACTCAGCGAAAGTCGTATCGCCGATACTCGCTCGCGGGCCATGCAGTATCCGAAAAGGGAGTACGATGACAATCTGGATTATCATCTAATCGCCGCCCGCGCCAAGTTGCTTCACGCCACCACGCCTCAGGAAGCGGTGAAACGTTTTCGCAGCGAATTGCAAGGCACCTCGCTATCCCGGCAAGCGAGCCGCTATGGCCTGGCGCTGGCCTTGACCAAAACTGGCCAAACCGAGGAAGCGCACCAAACCCTGGCACCACTCCTGGAGGCGCAACCGGATAAACTTATTTTTCAGCTCGCCAAGGCAGCAATTCATGCCCAGGAAAAGGATTATCAATCGGCGTTGAACCGGTTGAACAAGCTGCTGAAACAGTATCCCGAAAATCTTGCAGTCAACATCCAGTTTGCCGAAACGCTGATGGAAGCGGGTGAGTACGAGTACGGCCAGGAATTGCTGGAGCGCTACGTTCGCTTGCAGCCGGAGCACGATTACGCCTGGTATCTACTGGCCGAAGTCCACGGTCTGGTGGGTGACATTCTGGGTGTGCACAGGGCACGCGCCGAATATTTTATTCTCACGGGCGTTTACGACCGCGCCGAACGCCAGCTGCGAAATGCCCTGCAGCTTACCGATGACAACGCAAACCTGACGGCACTGCTGGAACAGCGATTGATCGATGTGCAGGGCATGCGCAGGGAAGCGGAAGAATTTGCGAAACGGTTTTAGGGAACCAGTGGTCAGGCTTCGGATTTGATGCCCGCCAACCATTGCGCCGCATCGCTGGCGGATACCGGCGGGTGCAGGTAAAAGCCCTGGGCAAAATCGCAGCCCATGGCTTGCAAGGCTATCAGGGTCAGTTCATTTTCCACCCCTTCCGCCACAACTTGCAAACCCAGATTGTGGGCGAGGTTTATCGTCGAATTCACAATGATTCTATCCTGCTCGTCCTCCAGCATGTTGAGCACAAAGGAATAGTCGATCTTCAGGGTTCGCACCGGCAGCTTCTTCAAATAGGAAAGCGAGGAGTAGCCGGTTCCAAAATCATCGATGGATAAATGCACCCCCAGTTGGTGAATCGCCTGTAACACTGTCAGTGCGCGCGGCGGGTCTTCCATCATGGCACTTTCGGTGATTTCCAATTCCAGCAATCCCGCCGGCAGGTCGTACTGGTGCAATAGATTGCGCACGGTGTCGACGATCCCGTAATCGAGCAAACTGCGCGACGACAAGTTGACGGCCACCTTTGCCTCGATTCCCTGCTCCAGCCACTGTTTGCACTGAGCGATGCTGTTGTCCAGCACCCAGTCGGTTAGCGGATGAATAATGCCCGTGCTTTCCGCAATGGGCACGAATTCATCCGGCGGCACCAAGCCCATGGTGGGATGGTTCCAACGCAGCAACGCTTCGAAACCGTGCAGCGTACGGGTTTGGGCATTGATGGCCATTTTGGGCTGATAATGCAGTACCAATTGATTCTCGCGAACCGCCTTGCCCAATTCGCCCATTATCGCCAAACGCTTGGGAGAATGCGGATCCTGCTCCGCACGGTAGACCGATACCCCCAGCATATCTTTCTTGGCGCGGTACATGGCAATGTCCGCGTAGCGCATGAGCGTGGTGACGTCGCTGGCCTGATCCGGGCACAGGGCAATCCCAATGCTGGCACTGATCTCGGTGTGAAAGCCTTCTATAACGAAGGGCTCCTTGATGGCGCTTAGCAATCGCCGGGCAAAACCCGTGGCCTGTTCCGGATCCTCCAGGGACGACAGGAAAATAGCAAACTCATCGCCCCCCAGACGGGCAATGGTACCCGACAAATGTTCCATTTCCGCCGCAAGGCGCGGCCCCAGCAACCGCAGCAATCGGTCGCCGGCATGATGGCCCAGGGTGTCATTGATTTCCTTGAACCGATCCAGGTCCACAATCAGCAACGCCATGGTGCTGTTGTCGCGCTGCTGTTCAATAGCCATTTCAATTTTGTTGTGAAGCAGGGTGCGATTGGGCAATTCGGTGAGCGCGTCATGAGTGGCCTGGTGACGCAAACGATCCAGGTAGCGGCGGCGCTCGGTGATATTTTTGGAACTGCCCCAGATGCGCTGCAAGTGCCCGTCTTCCACCGTGCCCATGGCGGTTATTTGCCAGTACTCCGTCTCGCCCTGGCTGTTGAGGCGCTCGGTTTCCTCATCGGCAAGCTGGTAGCCGGCATTTACAAACAGCTGCAACTTGCCGAGGAAATTGCTGACGGTGGTCAGTGACATTTTCGCGCCGATCAGGGACTCGGGGCTCTCGGCCTGGTAAAGGTCGGCATAGTACTGATTACATTCAAGCAAGCGGGCACGGTCGGCAATTTGCTCCAACTGGGTATCGGCGGGCAGACGCGTGTCCACCGGCGGCGAAACTTCATAGCACCAGATGGCGTCGGTTGTGGTGGCGATAAAAGCCTGATAACGCGCTTCGCTTTCCTGGAGTGCCGATTCGCGGGCGGCTTCTTCCGTGACGTCGTTAACCACCAGCAACAGACCGTTAACTCCACCCCAACGGTCCAGCGTGGGAATCTTGTCGACACTGAAGCGACGGGGCTGACCGGCGACCTCGATAGTTTCCCGCGCGCCGAACACCGCAATCCCCGATTTGACGATTTTCCGCAGCTCAGCTTCCCACTCCTGACGAACTTTGGGCAGGCCCATGGCCTCGGCGAATTTTTTGCCGCGGCATTTGTCCAGGCTGGCCAGGCAATCCGCCTGTTGATTACCGTGTTTTATTCTGCCCTCGATATCCAGATACCAAACATAGGAGCGCACGGCCAGATCGACGGACCGCAGGGCCTTTTCGTAGAGGCTCTTATCGGTATCGTAGGTAAATCTAACCAGCTTCTGGGTAGAGGCCATGGAGTTGCTCGGCAATAAGCTCGGACTGGACCTTTAAGTGTAGTCAACTTTCCGCGGCTCACGGGGATATTGACGCCCGATCGTCGCTAAAATAGAACGTTTTACAGTGCTTTTGGAAGGAATCTGCACGTTTTGCCGGAAACCGAATAGTAGCGCTCAGTACTTTGGCTTAGCGGTGAATGGCTTAGTGGTGAATGGCTTAACGGGTGAATAGCTTGATTGGTAAATGGCTTGGTCGTTCAATGGCTCCGTTGTTGAGCTGGCCTGGTTGTTGATGAACAGCGGTACACGTATTATTCCCGGCCCGGTCCACTGTGAGCAATTCCACTATCATGGGCAAAAATTCACGTTTGGTGTATTCCACCGATCAGGGGCGTATCAAGCAAGCGCCTCGAGGTAAAAGCGCGCCGGCGGGCGACGGCATCGTGCGCCTGCGCCTGGAAACCAAGGGCCGCAAAGGTAAAGGAGTGACTACCATCACCGGGCTGCCGCTCGCCGAAGCGGAGCTTAAGCTGTTGGCAAAAAAGCTCAAACAACTGTGCGGCAGCGGCGGCAGTGTGAAAAATCACGTTATTGAAATACAAGGGGATCACCGCACCCGGTTGCAGGGCGAACTGCAAGCCTTGGGGTATAGGGTAAAACTGGCGGGCGGCTGAAAAACTACCTGCTGGACTCGCGCTTGCTCAAACCAGTGCCTGTTGTAGTTTTCGGCTGTCCTGTAGTTTTCGTAGTTTTCTGTCCTGTAGTTTTCGCCTATCCCAGACCTTCCAGAGTCGCTCGTGGAAGTAGAAGGCTAGGGTATTAATGGCCGGCTCCACCAGCGCCACCGCGCCACCCACCACCAAACTCCCGGTCAGCAGATAAGCCACCGCGAACGCGATACTGAAGTGCATTGCCGCAAAAGTGACTGTCTTGACCACACCTGTCTCAACCACACCAATCTCCAAGCGCTATGACATCCGAATTCGGATAATACTAATAATAATTATTCTCAAATAAAAAGATAATCAATTGTGGCGATAGTTTTAATAGATTTTACCTAACAAACGGTCGGCAATAGAATGACCACATATATCGGGCAGGTGCCGCTTTGACCGCTTCTGCCCCGCTTGGAAGCCCGTTGGTACAAGTATCGCAACGGCAACATGTTTGGACTGATTAAAGGAGTAACGATTATGAGCGCCATCGACAAAATGGGTATCGACAAAGAGCAACGCGAAGCCGTGGCCGAAGGGCTCAAGCATCTGCTGGCGGATTCCTACACGCTCTATCTGCAAACCCACAACTTCCACTGGAACGTGACCGGCCCAATGTTTCGCGACCTGCACCTGATGTTCGAGGAGCACTACACCGAACTGGCCACCGCCGTGGACGACATCGCCGAGCGCATCCGCACCCTGGACGTGCATGCCCCCGGCACCTACAAGGCCTTCGCGGAACTGAGCTCCATCAAGGAAGTGGAAGGCGTACCCGTCGCCGAGGAAATGATCGACATCCTCACTCACGGCCACGAAGCGGTAGTGCACACCTGCCGGGGTGTGTTGAAAACCGCCCAATCGGCCGACGACGAATCCACCGTGGCCCTGGTATCGGACCGCATGCGCGTCCACGAAAAAACCGCCTGGATGCTACGGTCCATGAGAGGGAAATAGATCGGGAGTGGGGAGTGGGAAGTCGGCCTCAAGCCCGGCTTCCCTGCCAACTTGGTGCTAGGCTGCTATGCCTTCGACTGTCAGGTTATGCACATCGGTGCGTTTACTGGCATGTTCGAAGGTAATGGCGCATACATTCCCTTCGCTGTCTGTATCCAGAATCGTATTTTCATCCAAATCCCTGGACTCCACGATATCGCTGTCGCGAAACTCAATATATAAAGTAACGGTATCTTCAAAGTACTGTACTTTCATGGTTTGAATCCCCGATCAAAAAAAGCATTATGGACCGTCTCTTCGTCTGATAAAAGTATGACCCGAAGATAGCGGTTGTTCATTTCATTAATTTGGGGAACCTCTGGATAATTCTACCGTCCACCTGAATTTCCTCGTATTCAGGATTCCCGACGACCCGTCGTATCCACTCGTCCTGAATTGAAGCACGATCAGGCCGAAGACGCCTCATTTGGAAATACTTTGTTGTTTTCATTTCCCTTCCCAATTTCCCTGCACACCTGTTGTCTGATTATTTTCCTAGCGACTAGCGACTAGCGACTCTATAATACTGTATATTAAACCAGTATTGGTCTATCCTGTCTAACAAACTGATTCAACCGCCAGCAGTCTGGCCATGCAGTCATGGACTCCAAACTCGAACAGCTTTTAGCGCTGCCCAATGTCTGGCAAGCGTCCCGAACCCGACGGCTAAAGTCGGTCTTATCAACGGGTTACAACGCGTTGAACGGCCAGTTGCACGACGGCGGCTGGCCCGACAGCGCCACTACGGAACTGCTGACCCCGCATATCGGCATGGGCGAGTTGCGCCTGTTGATCCCGGGTTTGCGGCGAGCGCAAAGCCAGCGCCCCTGGCTGGTGTTTATCGATCCGCCCTACCTGCCCTACGCCGCCGCTCTGGCCCAACAGGCCATTAATCCGGAAGGCATCCTGGTCATCACCCCTCGATCAGAAAAGGACTTGCTCTGGAGCGCCGAACAAACCTTGCAGTCCGGTTGCTGTGGCGCGGTTCTTACCTGGGCAAACGCGGTGAATTTGACCACGCATCAGTTGCGCCGCCTGCAACTGGCCGCCCATCGCGGCCAGTGCTGGCACACCTTGTTTCGCCATCCGCAGGTTCATCGGCAACCCTCTCCCTCGGCCCTGCGAATTCAGTTGAGCTGCACGGCGCGCGGTTTACTGCAATTGCAAATACTCAAGCAACGGGGCGGCTGGAGCGGGCAAACCCTGAACATCAGCTTGCAACCCGACCTGGGCCAATTACAGCAACTCGGCCCCGAGCAACTGCCCTTGCCCATTGCCCAACTCAATCATCGCCAGTTTGCCCCACAAGCGGACCAGCCAAGCACTCAGAACAATAACCGGGTGGTGCCCTTCATAAAACAGGGAGGGTGATGGCCAACTTCCATGTGCAACCTTTGTGGCTTTGTCTGTATTTCCCCGACTTGCCGCTCGATCAATTGCAAACAAGCAACGATGCTCCATTGGCGATTGCGGAAAAACAAAGAATTGCCTTTGCCAACAAAGCCGCCAGAGCGGTCGGCATTTACCCCGACATGCGCCTCGCCACCGCCCATGCCTTGCAACCGGACATTCGCATTGTCGAACGCAAACCGGACAAGGAAGCACAAGCTGTGGAGAAATTAACTGACTGGTGTTATCAATTCACGCCAACAGTCATGGCCTATAAAGGTTTTTCGGTACTGCTGGATATTGGCGGCAGCCTGACGCTGTTTAAAGGCCTGACCCGTCTACTGAAACAAATTGATCAGGGGCTCCACTATCAGGGTTACCATCACTGCAAGGGGCTGGCTCACACCCAGGAAGCCGCCTGGATGTTCAGCCGTCACCGCGCCGGCCAAAACGAGACTTATTTGTTGCTTGCCCTGCCAAACGAATTCAGGGCGCCCGACCCACACCACTGGTTGCCCCAACTACAAACCTTACCGCTGCATTATCTGGATGTGGACAATAAAAAACAGCAGCAGTTATTTAACATGGGTTTCCGCAACCTGGGGGATTTGCTGGCACTGCCTCGAAATGAATTGGGCAAACGTTTTGGCCGGGAATTGCTCGAGCTGTTAACAGCCATCGTTGGCGACAAGCCGGCGGTTAACAGCGATTTTAAACCGGCACAAACGTTCAGCACACAACAGGACTTCGCCAACGGCCTGCGCAAACTGGACGAGCTGGCTGCCCCACTGGAACAATTGCTTTCCGAGCTGCTGCGCTTTCTCAACCAACAACAGCTATACACCCAACAACTGGAATGGCGGTTTTACTATTTCAGGCAGCCCTGCGACAAACTGATCATCCACACGTCCCCGGCCAACAACAACCTGGCCAGCCTGTTAAGCCTCAGTAAAATCAAACTCGAACACTATGCACTCAAAGCGCCACTGGAATCCCTGGCACTCAGTTGCGAGACATTTACCCAGGCAGCGGCCAGCAGCGGCGAACTGTTCCCGGAACTCTCCCACCCCCGCAATCAACTGCGCGACTACCGGCAATTGTTGGACAAACTGGTAACCCGCCTGGGCGATCAGCAACTGAAAACCATCGCCCTCGGCGACGAGCACCTGCCGGAATACCAGCAGCGGGTGAGCGAACTCACGCATCAAGGTATCGACGATATTGCTTTCAACCCCGAAACGGCGGCCAGTAACAATCAGCGCCATTTGCCTTTATGGTTAACCCAAAAACCGATTCCTATTAGTCCGCCCAATCAAACGTCCGGCCCCTTGCGTTTAGTCTACGGACCGCAACGAATCGACAGCTACTGGTGGCAACAGCGTTGCCGCCGCGATTATTTTATCGCCCGCCACCAGAACGGCAGCTACTGTTGGGTGTTCAAGGAATTAAATGAGAAAAGGTGGTTTTTGCAAGGGTTTTATGGATGAGAGTCGCTAATCTCTAGTCAACCGGCATACATTCTGCTTCAAGTTCAGCGTTTTTCCGCGTGCATGTGTACTTACTAAGACAGGACGGCGGCAATGTTCGGAATTATTAGTGTTCTGATGGTCATCAGTAAAGACCCTTACCTAAGGGCTTCGCCAGCTTTATTATTGTAGAACAGTGATAGCGCTTGGCGATCGGAAAGCCTTTCGGTCTTAAAGCCCTGCCCGGAAACACCCGGGGCCAAGTCGGATACATAGCGCAATCGGCGCTTTAGCTGATACCCCTGGGGAGGAGAAACCGTCCTAAAAACGGGGGATTCGTTCTCTTGTATCAGACTAAAGCTCTCGGCGTAGCGCTTTGCTTGCATTGAAACCTTACCCCTTGACACTTGGCCCCCAAACGTCCATTATGACACCTCACGGTATCAGTACGATAAATATAGGTATCGACACTAGACATTACGTTGTCCTGGAGGACTGATTATGACGCGATCAAATGGGGCCTCTGGCCCGGAAGTTGGGGAATTGCTCAACAAACTCTACGTCTCGGCTTTCTTTGGCTTTGCCGTTACCAGTTCTGCCAAAGCACTCCAGTTTTTCGCTTCCGAAGGTAGTGTGAACGATCAAGCGCTGGAATGGACTGGAATAGCGGGCATTCTGGCGGCGGGCTTGTTACTCGGGTCGTTCGTCTGGAAAGCCAGGCAGCTTCGCTGCGCTGAACACCACGCGTTTAAAGGCGGGGAATTTATTCACTTGGTTTTTGGTAAGGCGATAATTATTTCATGGTTTTTCACCTGGCTATTATTGATGTTCATGGCGGCGTTTTCAAAACCGTTAGGAACGTTCTTGGGTGCGGTTACCGGCGAGGCGACTCTACCACTTGATTTCTATTTGCATTTTGTTGTTGCATTGATGTTGTTGGTGTTTTGCGCGACTTATTTTTTTATGTACCGAAGTGGCGCGAGTATGGAAGAGGACTGATAATGTACGAACTACATAATCGCATTCGTGTATTTCGCGCCGAACACCGAATGAGCCAGGCCGACCTCGCCGAGGCGATAGGCGTTTCCCGTAAAACCATCAGCACCATTGAAGTCGGCCGCTTCATCCCATCGACGGTGATTGCCCTAAAAATCGCCCGTTATTTTAATGTGCCGGTGGAAGATATATTTTCATTGCATGATGCTGAATAGGATGTGCGTGCCCTATTGAGAGGTGGGATGCTGGAAGCGAGCATACAGTGCTGAATTCCAGTTGAGAAAATATGCAAACGGTGTGCACCGGAGGCGTTCATACATGTCCTGTATACCGGAGATTATTGTAGAAAACGGAATTGTACCCGCCTGTTCAATGTTGTTGTCAAAGGATTACTTGTTCTGACGAGTGGAGCCCGGCAATTCACTTCTGATTATATAGGCACAACGCCTCGCACCCTGCAGAATATGTTCGATTCGCTCCACCGTGGCAATATCGTTAAACAAGGCTTGAAAGGTTTCCAGCTCCGAACGGCAAAAACCCTGGCACGTACTGGCGGCGGTGCAAATCGGGCAGTGGTTTTCCACCAGCAACCAGGTACGACTATCTTCCTTGATTGCCTCGGCCATGTATCCCTCCTCGCTGCGCAGCCGCGCCAGGGCCTGCACTTTTTTGGCCAAACTTGCGTGTTTGCTCACGGCTTCACGGTATTGGGCGGTGGTGACTTGGGTGCGCCGATCGATGAGTTGGTCCACCCCTTGTTCGCCAAATACGTCCCGTACCGAAGCAATTAAATCCACGGTCATTTGCGAATGAGCGTCGGGGAAACGGCTGTGCGCCGGCCCGGTTAAACGCCAGGGCCGCACCGGCCGGCCCCGGCCCTGTTTGGTTTCCCCGGCCTCTTCCACCAGGCCCCTATCGCGCAAGGCCGCCAGGTGCTGGCGGGCGCCCATGGTGGTCATGGCCAGTTTGCCCGCCAGGGTTTTTGCCGTTTGCGGTCCGCGCTGTTTGAGGTGCAGGAGAATCTTTTCCTGACTGTCCGAAAGTTCCGTCATAGCTTGCCGTTCGCCGTTTGAGCGCCATTCTGCCTGATTCCGAGAATAAGTAAAGTCGGGGCTTTACTTATTTTGAGGTCCGCTATATAGTAAAGCGTTAGCTTTCCTAAATAAACCGACAAGAAGGAGGCCCCATGGCCACGCCCGCGCAAAGCTCGTCTCAATTGGAACACGTCAATCTCCGTGTTCCCTCTATCGCCAAAGTCCAAGCCCTGTTGTGCGCCGCGTTTCCCGATTACCGGGTACGCGGGAGTGGTTACGGCGAGCACTATGGCTATTGGGCTCACATCGGCAACGACGATCATTATGTCGCCCTCTTGCAAGGGGACAAGCCCGGCACCGAAAAGCAAGAAACCATCGAACCCTATCGATACCAACAACCCTATCGCCTAATGCACTTGGGATTCGTCGTTGACGATGTGAATACACTGATGGCACGCATGGCGGCCGCCGGCTTTCAGCCCGACGACGTCGCTAACCTGGATACCCACCCGCACCGGCGCCGGGTTTACTACCTGGACGGTAACGGCATTGAGTATGAATTTGTGCAGTATCTGAGTGACAAGCCCGAAGAACGCAACGATTATTCACTTTAAGCCGGGCTTCGGTATGTTCGTTCGCCGGTGGCTTGATTAACTGCGCCGCCGAACGCTGTTATGGATTCACCAAACGTGCGCCTTCAGGCGCCCGAGTTCCGAGCGTCGCCTGCATGGCCTTGTTCGGCCCTCTCATTCAGGGATACAACCACAGGCGGGGCGGCTCGTATCGTCTGAAGAACGACACAATAGCGCTCAGCGACAGAAATTAACTTTTTCATTGTGGCTTCATCCGCATCCGATTCCGTCTCGAATTTCAACCGAATTTCCTTGAACCCGACAGGAATGTCCTTGCTCACGCCGAGGGTTCCACGAAAATCAAGATCACCCTCAGCTACAATCTTTCCGTTTCGAAGATCAACTCCGAAGGCCGTTGCTACGGCTCGCAGTGTCACTCCTGCGCACGCTGCGAGCGCTTCGAGAAGCATATCGCCTGAGCAAGCTTGAGAGCCATCACCGCCTGTTGCGGGATGCAACCCTGCCTCGATCAGCGCACGACCGGTATCAACCTTGCAGGCAATACCTTCACCAAGATTCCCTTCTGCACGGAGAGTGATCAATGCTTCTTCTGGATCCTGTTGGTACTTTTGCTTCAGCGGAGCCTGAAGCGCGCTCAATTCTTCCGATTTCATATCAACCTCCCAAGGCTGGTCCAGAAAAAACGCAAAGAAAAAGCAAAGGAGACATTAATAAAATAATAATTTAACTTATCACACCTTCCATAGCCAAGCCCTTTTTGCTGTGTACGCCTCTCCCTGCCCTACCCAACGCTGGCTGGCTGATGTCAATAAAAATCATGGCTAGCGCATGTAAAGCCAAATCAGCGAATGCAGTGCAGTATAGAAACAACTATCAAGTTTGTGAAAGGGGTTCGAGAAAATCGTCGGCGACTAAAAGTCCGTTTGTAGCGAGCGGATACAGGCGTTAGCAAAACATTAACCCGGCCATCTTAATGGCCGGTTAACAGAACCGAAGCAAAAATGTCACGGTCCACATTGCCGCCGGAAATCACGGTGGCGATTCTACGACCCGCAACTCGGGCCTTCTCTTGTATCGCGGCAGCGACGGCCGCCGCACCGGCACCTTCACATACGTTGTGGGTACACTCGAATAACATCCGCATCGCCCCGGCCAGCTCCCCATCCGTTACTTGAACAATGCGATCAACGCCTCGCCAGATTATGTCGAGCGCGTCGGGGTCGGGCACACGGCAGGCCATTCCGTCGGCGAGCTTGGTTGTTACCGGAGACTCAACGAGAGTCCTGGCGTTGAATGAATCGGCATAGGCGGTCGCGTGGGCCGAAACAACTCCAACCACTTCCGTCTTGAGTCCCAGCGCATCCCGGACCGCCACCATTCCGCTAATGCCGGAGCCGAGGCCAATAGGCACATACACCACATCAAGGTCCTTGACTGCCCGCAAAAGCTCGTAACTGTAAGTCGCGACTCCCGTTACCAGCAACGGGTGGAAAGCGGGCACCATGTGCAGCTCCCGCTCTTCCGCTAGCGACGCGGCATACTCGCGTGATACTTGAAAGTCGTCGCCATGCTCTATCAATTCGACCCCGAGGGCGCGCATCGACGCATTCTTTTCCACGCTGTTTCCGTAGGGCACAACAACAGTGGCTGGAATGCCATGATGCCGCGCGGCGAATCCGAGCGATTGGCCGTGGTTTCCCCGGGTCGCGGTGATAACGCCATTCTTTAGCTCCGCCGTTCCTGCGTAGTGATCGAAATAAACCAGCCCGCCCCTGATTTTGAATGCGCCAATGGGCGTGTGGTTCTCGTGCTTGACCCACACCTCCGCGCCTAACCGCTGGCAGAGAAGTGGCCAACAAAATTGGGAAGTCGGTGGCATGTGGGCATAAACGATATCAGCCGCCGCTTGAATTGCATTTAAGTTGGGTTGCACAGTAGTCCTCTTAAAAACCGCGTTTCGGCAAAATTGCGGGGGCTTCGATGCGGGTATTCCCAATTTCCGGGATGGTCGCTTACTCGTAAGTAGTGCGGAGCCAGCCTTGCGCCATGTTGTTGAAAATGTGGGTGTTCAGTATCTCGCACTGGACCCGACAGGTTAACAACGTTATGCTTGGGAGCGTCTGAATAATACACAATTAATCGAAATATCCTATGACCACTGGGTTCTCGAGGAGGGGGGTTCTCGAGGCGGGTGGTTGACACCGTTCAAGTTTATTAAGCCAACGGCACCATAATAGCAAAGAGAATGGAGATAATTCCATGTCAAGAACATCTATATTGATTTCCAGTCTCGCGGCAGTGGCCGTGGTCGGCGGATTGGCGTATTGGGTGTTGTCTGTGGACGAAACGCTAGTCCCGATACCGACTCCCAATGAGGATACTCAGAATAAAAACAGCAACGCCATCGCCAATCGATGGCAATGGGAGAATTTCACCGGCACCAAGCCAGCACCAGAACCCGCCGCCGATGGCGACAATGCGGAAGTGGAGCCTCGTCCAACCAGTGAGGTGCCTTTCGACGTGGTGGTAATCTACAATATTTTGCAAGACATTCAGCTCGACGACAATGGCCTTGTGGTGCCGAATCAAGCGGCAAAGTCCGCACTTGAGAAAGCCTTTGACGATTTGGGGCCCGATGTGAGTCCGGAGGCTATGTCAGAGCTACAGGAATTAATTCGCATTGGCTTGCCCGGCAAGGCGGGAGAAGAAGCTGCCCGGGTTCTGGAAAACTACTATCAATTTCGTTTAGCAGAGGAGGAGTATAATCGGCAAGTGGAAAAACAGTTGTCGCAAATGGAAAACCCAACTCCCTCCATTGACCGCTATGAAGAACTGATGCAATTGCGACGCCGCTACCTCGGCGATGACATTGCCGATCAATTATTTGCGGTGGAGAATGCCCAAGCGCGCCATATGTTTGCCACCGTCGAGATTCAACAGAACGCTGACCTAACGGATGAGGAGAAACAGGCGGAGCTGGCGGCGTTGCAGGAGGAGTTACATGATCGCCTTCTGGGCCTGGGAGAATTAACACCGGAACAAGCAGCGGCGGAACAAGTGAAACGCTTGCGCGAAAATGGCGCTTCAGACGCCGAGATTTATGCCGCCCGCGAGGAAATTCTAGGCCCGGTGGAGGCGCAAGAGCTGGCGGCGGCCGACCGTGAAGAGGCTGAGTGGCAAAGCCGATTTGATGGATTTTGGCAGGCGCGCCAGAACGTGATGCAGGCGAGTTTGGACGAGGCCGAGAAAGAGCGCCAGATCGAACAATTATTTAAACAGTATTTCAGCCCCGAAGAGCTGGAACGGGCTCGGTTTACCAGCTATCAATGGCAGACCCGAGACCGGGAGTAAATCCCAAAAAGGCTGCATCCGCGACCCTCACTTTCGGCCGCGCCGTGGACCGAGGGAGCCTCTGAATAATACCAATGCGCCTCTGGCTTACAGGCCCTTTCTCATAGGAGGAAAGGCAATCAAGGCG
>JBBDIU010000022.1:0-7504 GCA_040880205.1 Cellvibrionaceae bacterium | reverse complement strand
GAGCTTTCATGCCACAACTAATAGCCAACCATCTTGCAAAAAGCTACAAAGGGCGCGAAGTTGTTTCCGACGTTTCCCTGCATGTCAGCAATGGTGAAATTGTCGGCCTTCTAGGCCCCAATGGCGCTGGTAAAACCACCTGCTTTTACATGATTGCCGGGCTGATCAAACCCCTGCGCGGCAACGTTTTCATTGACGGCCTGGAGATCACCAGACTGGCAATGCACGACCGTGCCAAGGCGGGTCTGGGCTATTTACCCCAGGAGGCCTCGGTATTCCGCAAGCTGAGTGCGACGGACAATATCCTCGCCATATTGGAAACCCGCGGCGGACTGAATCGCAAGCAGCGGCTTGCCAAAGCCGAAGAGCTTATGCGCGAATTCAACATAACTCATTTGCGTGACAGCAAGGGTATGGCGCTATCCGGCGGTGAGCGGCGGCGAGTGGAAATTGCGCGGGCCTTGGCCACGGACCCCAATTTCATTTTGCTGGATGAGCCCTTCGCGGGCGTGGATCCCATATCCGTGAACGACATCAAGCAGATCATCCGCCATCTGAAACAACGGGGCATTGGCGTTCTCATCACCGACCACAATGTGCGCGAAACCCTGGACATTTGCGAGCGCGCCTATATCGTCAACGAGGGACAGATTATCGAATCCGGCAACGCCGATGCGGTACTCGGCAACCCCAAGGTGAGGGAAGTCTACCTGGGCCAGAACTTCAGACTCTAACACTGTCTCGCTAAATACCATGTGCCACGAATCCCGCGGGTTCCGGCACTCGTTAAAAGTTGGCGCCTACAGGCATAAACATTGCTTGTCAAAATCCCCCTTCCGTTGTAGCCTATCCCTCGTAGGGTCACCAGCGCCCCGGCGCGCACCAATCGCCAGTTGGTCTGATTCCGATAACTCCATTCGAGGCAGCCTGACGCCCGGCACCCGGACGACAGCTTGTGGGACGGCCGCGTTTCCAAAACGCCGGCCGTCCTCGAGAAGACATCCGCGAGGAGGCATAAGAAAATTTTTAGCAGGACTATCCAGGGGCGATTTATAGGGGAAGGTTAGGGGAAGGTTTAAGGGGAAAGTTTTAAAGACGATATTTCAAAAGGTAATGTCAATCGATGATGTTGTTGTCTTCAGGAATAGTTACAGGTTTTTTCCCGCCATGCGCTTGCAAATGATGGGGTTGCAAATAAGGCCATGAAACAGTCTCTGCAACTCAAACTCGGCCAGCAGTTAACGATGACGCCGCAATTGCAGCAGGCCATCCGGCTGCTGCAATTATCGACCCTCGATTTACAACTGGAAATTCAGGATGCACTGGATTCCAATCCCATGTTGGAAATCGAGGACGAGAGTGGCGACAGTGAATCCGGCGAACAGAAAAACGCGGACAACAAAGAAGGCGAATCCAACGATGACTATCAGGTACGCGAAACCGCGGACCAGAACGCGGCGGATAATTCCGACCAAGACCTCAATGGCACCGATTGGGACTCGGATATTCCCCGCGACCTGCCGGTAGATACCAGTTGGGACGACATTTACCCACCCACATCTTCTTCCAGCTCTACCCCTTCCGGCGACAACGACGATTTTGATTTTGAATCGCGCCGCACGGTAACCGAATCCTTATTTGACCATTTGATGTGGCAGCTCAATTTGACGCCCATGTCGGACCGCGACCGGGTAATCGCCATGGCCATTGTCGACGCCGTGGAACCAAGCGGGATGCTGTCCACCAGCATTATCGACATCCATGCCGGCCTGGCGGACTCCCTGGAAGAATTGGAGCAGGACGAAGTTGAAGCCGTTCTGCACCGCATCCAACAGTTTGATCCGCCTGGGGTCGCCGCCCACGACCTACAAGAATGCCTGCTAATCCAACTCCGGCAACTGCCTTCCGATAAACCCTTCCTGCAATCCTCCATTACCGTGGTCAAAGAGCATCTGGCGCTACTGGGCTCTCGCGATTACAAGCAATTGATGCGCAAGTCCAAGCTCAAGGAAGCGGACCTGCGCGACACCATTCTGCTCATTCAACGCCTCAACCCGCACCCCGGCGATCAGATCAATGCGGGCGAAACCGAGTATGTCGTGCCGGACGTATTTGTCAGCAAGGAGCAGGACCGCTGGGCGGTGCGCCTTAACCCTGAAATCGCGCCAAAAATCCGCATCAATCCGGAATACGCCGGGCTTATCAAACGTGCCGACAGTAGTAGTGACAACACATTTTTGCGGGACAACCTCCAGGAAGCCCGTTGGTTCCTGAAGAGCTTGCAGAGTCGCAACGAAACTCTGCTGCGAGTCGCCAGTTGTATCGTGGAAAAGCAACGCGGCTTCCTCGACTACGGGGCCGAGGCCATGAAGCCCCTGGTACTGCACGACGTGGCCGAGAGCGTGGGCATGCACGAATCGACCATTTCTCGGGTCACCACGCAAAAATACATGCACACCCCCCAAGGCATATTCGAACTAAAATACTTTTTTTCCAGTCACGTGAGCACCGACAGTGGCGGGGAGTGCTCCTCCACCGCCATTCGCGCCATCATCAAGAAGTTGATCGTGGCCGAGAACCCCAAAAAGCCGCTCAGCGACAGCAAGATTGCCGAACTGCTGGCGGAACAAGGTATCCAAGTGGCCCGCAGGACCATCGCTAAATATCGAGAGTCCCTGTCGATACCGCCGTCCAATGAGCGCAAGCGATTAGTTTGACGCTTATGTTCGGCAACCCAGGCATTTGTTACCATCCAGCAGCAGTTGCGGAAAAATTTCTAGCTTTTGCTAATCTATATAGGTAAGCGGAACCCTCGCCCAGATATCGTACGCCATTTTGTCCCGTCAGGAGCAATTCTATGCAAATCACCACCAGTGGCCACCAGCTTGACCTTACCCCCGCCATCAAAGACTACGTGCTAAACAAACTCACCAAGCTGGAGCGCCACAACGATCGCATTACCAGCGCCAATGTCATCCTGTCGGTAGACAAGCTGGAGCAAAAAGCGGAAGCTACAATTCACGCCAGCGGCAAGGACTTTTTTGCCAACGCAAGCGCCGAGGACCTCTATGCCGCTATCGATATTTTATCGGATAAATTGGACCGCCAGTTGATCAAGCACAAGGAAAAGCTGAACAGCCACCGCTGATCATCACCCTAACTGATACTAATCTATGGATATCAACACCCTACTCAGTCCTTCCCGCACCCTTCATCGTATTCGCGGCGGCAGCAAAAAGCGGATTTTGGAAGAGGCCGCCAGAATCATTGCCAATGATTACCCCGCACTGGACGCCGACGAATTATTCCGGCAGCTGATTGGCAGAGAGCGACTGGGATCCACGGGCATTGGCAACGGCATTGCCATCCCGCATTGCCGCATGGAAAACTGCCCCGCGAGCGTCGGGGCGCTTTTTACCCTCGAAGAATCAGTGGATTTCGAAGCGGTAGACGAGGCTCCCGTGGACATTATCTTCACGCTTCTGGTACCCAACGAAGCGCAAGACGAACACCTGCAGATTCTGGCTACACTAGCCGGCGTCTTCGGCGATACCGACAACCTGCAACGACTTCGCGACGCCGACAACGACCAAGGGCTCTACGACCGCGCAGTGGAGCTATTTTCCCAATAGGGAGTGATCGGGGCGACCCTTTGGGGACGACGACGAAGGCCGTTACTGGCCAACCGTTAACCTGGCAATCAAATAGAGCGTCCCTGATCTATACGATTGCCGCCTTGAAACGCTGGCGCAAATACGCGAACTTGCTGGTATTTCGAGCCTGGCGCTGGCCTATGGCCAGCGGCGGCAATCTTAATTGCCGGGTTAATAGGTAAAAACGCTATGTGGAGAAGGCTAT
Organism: Cellvibrionaceae bacterium; assembly: GCA_040880205.1. Classification (GTDB taxonomy): domain Bacteria; phylum Pseudomonadota; class Gammaproteobacteria; order Pseudomonadales; family Cellvibrionaceae; genus WACF01. The sequence goes on along the minus strand of JBBDIU010000022.1, from coordinate 3,646 downwards.
GCGACTGGTCGTAATCAGCGGCCACTCAGGTTCAGGCAAGAGTACCGCCCTGCACGTACTGGAGGACGCGGGATTCACCTGCGTGGACAATCTGCCAGCGAGTCTGCTCCCTGAACTGGTTAATCACATCGAAAGCATGTCACCGGATGGCAAGCAAAAATTTGCCATCAGTATCGATGCGCGAAATACCTGGCAGGACCTGAAACAATTTCCGCAAATTATCAACAGCGACCAAACCCTGGGTCTCAAGTGCGAAGTGGTGTTCTTGGACGCACGCAATTCCGTTCTCATCCAGCGGTTTAGCGAAACGCGAAGAAAGCACCCGCTCAGTGACCGAGCTACCGATCTCCAGGAAGCCATTCGTATCGAGCGCAACCTTCTGGAACCCATTGCCAATATAGCCGATTTGGTGATCGACACCAGTAACCTGAGCTTGCACGAATTGCGCGACCTGGTAAAAATCCGAGTAGCCGGGAATGAAGGGCCCGGCATGTCCATCCTGTTCGAATCATTTGGTTTCAAATATGGCTTGCCTGTGGATGCGGAAATCGTCTTCGATGTTCGTTGTTTGCCTAACCCCTACTGGAAGCCGCACCTTCGCACCTATAACGGTTTGGAGAAGCCAGTTATTGAATTCCTGGACGATCAGCCGGAAGTGCAGGAAATGGAAGAGGACATCAAGCAGTACCTAAGCCGCTGGCTGCCCCGGTTTGCGGCCAACAACCGCAGTTACATTACTGTCGCGATTGGCTGCACCGGGGGACAACATCGTTCTGTCTATTTTTGCGATCGGCTTTTCAGGTATTTTTCCGAACATTACGATACGGTCCAAGTGCGGCATCGCGAGCTCAAAGTATCTCATAGTAAACCCAGCGAAATCGCATCGCCGACGCGTACCGGTAGGCCGTAACCCATGTATGGGCAAGCGACATGTTTTGCTGGTAAACGTGCCGGGAAAACGCCTTTTAACCGGTAACGAAAACGCTTATTCTCCGCCATCTCCTAACGATCACTTGGCAATCCATCTGTAATTGTTTGCTACGGTAGACCAGTAAGTTGCTACGGTAGCCCAGTTATTTACCACGGTAAAATATTACTCCTATGGTTAAACAAGAAATCGCCATTATTAATAAACTTGGCCTACACGCCCGGGCTGCCGCCAAGCTCGCCAAAACCGCTGGTCAGTTTTCTTGCACTATAGAGGTATCAAACGGCCAATCCGCGGTAGACGGAAAAAGCGTGATGTCGTTGATGTTGCTTGCCGCCAGCCGAGGCACGGTTCTCGAAGTTAGCGCTAATGGCTGCGACGAGGAATCGGCCATGACGGCCATAGAAGAGTTAATCAACAATCGTTTTGAGGAAGACGAATAGCCCCGCCAGAATTCCCTGTCGAACTCTACCGACGGTTTAGGTTAAACTAAGCGCCACCACATCATCTATTGCTGTCGCGCCCATGCAACCAACTGCTGAAGAGCTTCAAACACAGACCCAATACCAACTCGGCAAGATCTTCGAAGCGCTCGACAGCGGGGCCTTCCAACCTATCCGTCGGATGCTGAATGGTTTGCGGCCGGTTGAGATAGCTCACCTTCTGGAATCTTCACCCCCCAAATCTCGAATAGTGTTGTGGCAACTGGTCGATAAGGAGCTCGAAGGCGAGGTCTTGCAGGAGCTGTCGGAAGACATCCAGGTCTACTTCCTCAAACAAATGAACTTTGAACAAGTGGCCGCCGTCACCGAGGACTTGGACGACGATGACGTCACCGACATTTTGCAGCATCTGCCCGACCGGGTGATTCGCCAGGTATTGGCGGCCATGAGCGACCAGAACCGTCATCGGGTGGAATCACTGTTGTCCTATAGCGGTGATACTGCCGGCGGTTTAATGAGCTCCGACGTCATTACCATCCGGCCGCGCTTGACGCTCGATGTGGTTTTGCGCTACCTGCGTCGCCACGAAGAGTTACCGCCGTCCACCGACAATCTGATCGTGGTGAATCGGGAAGACGAATTCCTTGGCATCCTGCCGATTAGTAAACTGCTGACCACCGACCTCGGCATCACCGTGCGGGAAATCATGCTGACCGATATGGATCCGATTCCGGCGGACATGTCCGACACCGAGGTAGCGCGACTGTTCGAACACCACGACTGGGTTTCCGCACCCGTGGTGGATGCCAACGGCAAAGTCCTGGGCCGAATAACCATTGATGACGTCGTGGATGTTATCCGTGAAGATGCCGATCACTCCCTGATGAGCATGGCGGGCCTGGATGCCGAAGAGGCCACCTTTGCCCCGGTTCTCAAAAGCATGCCCCGTCGGGCAATTTGGCTGAGTATTAATCTGATTACCGCCGTGCTGGCCTCGGTGGTGATCCACCAATTCGAGGGAACCATTGAAAAGGTCGTCGCACTGGCGGTATTGATGCCGATCGTTGCCAGCATGGGCGGCGTGGCGGGCAGCCAGACCTTGACCGTCGTTATCCGCGGGATGGCCCTCGGCCAAATCGGCCGCAATAACGTCAACTGGCTGTTATCTCGCGAGTTCATGGTCAGCGCCATCAACGGATTACTGTTGGCGGTGGTTTTGGGTACGGCTGTTTCCTATGTGTACGATGATTTCACCATTGCCTTAATCATCGGTGCGGCGATGATTATCAATTTGCTCACCGCCGCCCTGGCGGGAACTTTGTTGCCGATGATCCTGCGATCGGTCAGAGTAGACCCGGCCCTGGCCGGCGGGGTCCTGCTCACCACGGTTACCGACGTGGTGGGTTTTCTATCATTCCTGGGACTTGCCACCTATTTTTATGCCTGAATTTTTTATTCCTAAATCGCGACTCAAACACACACCATGAATGACTACCATCCCGCCGACGGCGACGAAGAAGAAAAAAGCAAAAGCCAGCTTAAACGCGAAGTGTCGGCGCTACAGGATTTGGGGCGCAAACTGACCGAACTCAAGGACGAACAGCTAGCGCGATTCCCACTCACCGACGATTTGCGTCTGGCGCTACTGGAATACCGCCGCATCCGCAAGAACGAGGCAAAACGCCGACAAATGCAATACATTGGCAAGTTAATGCGCAGCGCCGACCACGAGGGGATTGCGGCAACGTTTGAACAGCTTGCCGCCCAGCACCGACGCCAGATAAAACAGGAACACTTGGCGGAGGCTTGGCGAGACAAATTGTTGGAGGGTGACGCACAACAAGTAACCGCGTTTCTCGACGAATACCCCGCCACCGACCGCCAGGAATTTCGCAACCTGGTACGCAACGCAGTTCAAGAACGCAAAAACAACAAACCGCCCACGCAGGCGCGAAAGCTGTTTCGGTTTGTGAGGGAGGTTATTGCGGGGAAGTGAGATGTGAGGCGATAAGTGAATGGTGAATGGTGAATGGTGAATGGTGAATGGTGAATAGTAAATTGTGGCGGCCCAGGCACGACACAGCTTTGAACGGCTGGGCGGGTGCTGTTTCGGAGTGAATAGCTGCAGGGACAGCAGCGGGACGGGCCATGGAAGGCCCATTGAACGCAGAAACAGTACCCGCTCAGTCGTTCAATGCGGGATCTGATGAGTGAATGGGTGACGTGAGATGTGAGATGTGAGATGTGAGATGTGAGATGTGAGATGTGAGATGTG
>JBBDIU010000021.1:0-45749 GCA_040880205.1 Cellvibrionaceae bacterium | reverse complement strand
GGAAAAACGGCTTCGGTTACGGCGGGTGCGTCAGGTTCCCCATATGCACCAGTGGGGGGAGTGGTGGCTATCCTCAAGATCGAAGTTGTGGTGGTAGGCCATGTCGAGATCGTGGCGATGGCGGAATCCCCATAGGGGAAAACCTGAACTATGAGGCAGCATTTTCGCCGGGTCTTGGTCTTAAACTCAAATTTTTTGGGCTTGAAATAACTGCACTGGATATCAGGGGGTCTGAAGGAGTCGAAGGGTATTTTTCGGGAGATTACAATCCGTTTATGGCAGCGAGTGTCACGCCGTTAACGATAAAAGTAGGAAAGCACTCGATTGGTTTGGGGTGGAATACTCACTCGAAGCTTACCGGGGACGGTAATTCGGTGTTCGTATCTGAAACGGTTTTTGGTTACTCGCGGAGTAACGTCTCGACTAGCTTTACCTCGGTAGGGTTCAGCCTCAACCCTGCCCTTATTAGAGGTGGAGTCACTTTAGACTTAGGAGATTATCTTTTTCCGCCTGACTAATTGGGTTGCCAGATGAATATACTGAAGATTGAACAGCGTTGTTTTGAAGCAGCCGTTGCAAGCTTGGCGTTACTCGTTGTATCGGCGGTTGCTTTGAATGTGATCGACGCACGAGAAGAGCATCTGGGGCTGCAGATATATGGGGCAGCTCTTACCTGCATTTTTGTAGGTTCTAGTGGATATCTTTGGCTAAGACATCTTCTAGGTGCTTTTAGAAGTCGGAATTACGTGAAACTTTTCATTTTAATTACGTTTAATCTGTTAGCTGCGTTGTTTTACCACCGGAAAGATCGTGAGCTACGTGGAGCGCCCACTCACAACTGATCGTGGGAGCGCTTTGAGGACATCCACAAAATAGCCCAGCATTCGCTGGGCTATTTGCGTCTATTCCCCTGCCTTAAAAACCAAGCACCCCTCCATCACATGAATCTGCACCGGGGTATTAATCGCAAACCCGGCCCGGTGCAACCACTCCCCCTGAATCCGAATCCACGGCACCCGCCGGTTATTGGCATACTTAGCTTTAGGGGACACTAATAACATAATAACATAATAACTTAATTGCTTTTCTGTCCATGGGTGAGGTTGGACGGCGCCGAGGCATCAGCCAGCCGGCCGTGTCTAAATGGGTGAGGCAAGGGGAGATATACACTGAGAACGAAGAGTTGGCTATGGAAGATGTGATGAGTTAAGTTATTAAATTATTAGTGTCCCCTAAACTCCCTATTCAGTATATTAAGGCGGCGTATAATGAATTGGCTTTGCTAGATGGGGGGAGATTGATCGGTGCTTCGGCTGGAAATGGAGCTGGGTATACGGCGGTGGATGTGGGTGTTATTGTAGGCACCAATGGGAGTAGCCGCGGATTTGGGAACGATTTAGAGCAGACCAGAGCTATAATGGAGGAATTATCCTTCGGTATTCTTCCAGCAGATTTCCTTGAAACAGTTGACCCTATCCAGGCCATTTACGATGCCTATCAGTCTGTACAGCAGGGTCATCTAGGTTCCGCGGCAGCCGGGGTGGCGGCAAGCAGGATTCCGGGAGGGAAGTTTGCCAAAAACAAATTGGCAGATGCTATCCAGAGGATAAATAGAACTGGTGGCCCAAAATCCTCTAATCTAGATACACGTAAAGCAATAACGTTGGATAATCGACAAGCCGATAGAGATTTCTATAACTCTTTACAGCGAGCGCAAGATGTTGGGACACCCGAACCTAGGACGTTTTGGCAAAAGTCGATTATGTTTCTCGACGTGATTAGGAGGACGTTTAGTGGTTAGAAGTCTTGTTTCTAAATTTGTTAATGCCACGAAGGGCGCACCATTGTGGATAGAAGCGTTCGAGAACATGGCTAAAGAGGAATGGAGTGCGGCAAAGGCGACACTAAACGAATATAGCAAGTATGCCCCTAGAAATGATCCCCAGTACTTTTTGGCCGAAGCTTTGGTAAGTTATAAGCTAGATGACTATGCAGCGTCTTGTCATTTCTTAGAATTAGCTAGGCGCGGAATTGATGAGGGCGAAAAGTATTCAATTGAGGAGAAGAACTATCTCCATTGTTATGCAGATAGGTTGGCAGAAAAGATTTATGTTGATAAGGATTTTGCAGAGTTCTTTGGTGACTTCAGTGCTCTCCGATTTGAAAAAGTGAGGAGTGTATTAAAGCTCAATTTTCCATTGTCGCTGGGAGGTAAAGGACACTGAAATAGCAGTTGAGGACACCCACAACTTAGTCTATTCCCCCACCTTAAAAATCAAATGGGAAGCTCTGGGACACCCACACATTGGCAGTCTTGTCGCTGTATACGAGTAGTTAAGAGGGATTTAGGGGACACTAATAACATAATAACTTAATAAGAGGGATTTAGGGGACACTAATAACATAATAACTTAATTGCTTTTTAGTGTAAATCCTGTTAGTTTCCAGCCATGCCGAGAATAGGTCGACTACACATAGCAGGTGGCTGTTACCACGTCATGGGACGGGGGTTGGAGCGTCGGCGGATATTTGCCGCGGATGACGACAAGCAGTATTTCCTATCCCGCCTTGGGGAATGCCTGGCGAAGAGCGAGGGGCAATGCCTAGCCTGGGCAATAATGTCCAATCATTACCACTTACTGATTCGTGTGGGTAGCAAGCCCTTGGCCAAACTGATGGCCCCGTTGTTGGGTAGCTATGCCGGGTATTACAATCGTCGCCACCGCCGCAGCGGTTATGTGTTTCAGAATCGTTACAAATCCATTTTGTGCGACGAAGACAGCTACTTGCTGGAGTTGGTGCGCTATATTCATTTGAATCCTCTCAAGGCAGGTTTGGTGCCGACGATCAACGCATTGGATCGTTATCGCTGGACGGGTCACGCGGGGATCATGGGATATCACGGACAAACGTGGCAATCAATTGATGAAGTACTAAGCCAGTTTGCCAAGCGAGCCGCGACCGGACGCAAACGCTATCGCGAGTTCATTGCCGATGGTTTGGGGCTAAGCGATCAATCGCGGTTGACCGGTGGCGGCTTGGTACGCAGTTACGGCGGTTGGGAAGCCATCCAACGGCTGCGAAAAGAACATCAGTACTGTATCGGCGATGAAAGAATTCTGGGTGATAGCGATTTTGTAGAACAAGCGCTCAAGCAAGACGAGATTTCCCTCGAGCAGCAATCGCATTACCAGCAACGAGGCTGGACCTTAGGCGACCTGATTCACGCGATCTGTCGCTATTGTGAGGTGGATGAAAGGCAGCTTAAGACCAAAGCGCGGGCCAATGACCTGGCGCTGGCTAAATCGCTGATCTGCGTGTGGGCGACGGCGTGTTTGGGTTTGTCCATGGGTGAGGTTGGACGGCGCCTAGGCATCAGCCAGCCGGCTGTGTCTAAATGGGTGAGGCAAGGGGAGATATACACTGAGAAAGAAGGTTTGGTTATGGAAGATGTGATAGGTTAAGTTATTAAATTATTAGTGTCCCATTCGGGCTCATTCGGGCTAGGCAACAGGTCCATTAATCGCGACCGGGCGCAAACGCTATTGAGACTTCATTGTCGGCTGGGATGCCATCCAACGGCTACAACAAGAACTCGGCAAGAAGTGCTTGAGTGCTCCGGCTTCTCCTCTTCCTGCCTCCTTTGGGACAACCAGCGGCCCCAGGGACAGAAGAAAGACTGGCGGCGCTAAAATCAATGAGAAGCGTTTGACGCCATCGCTTCCCCTATTGCGCTTTAGCACTGAGTTGCAACGGTTGTTTTGCATTCTAATTCAGTTAATATATCAACAGAACGCTTCGTATAGCTATTCTGAATAATATAAAACAAGCGATAGAATAGGTAAAAAGTTGCCCAAGTACCTAAGATTATGCCGGCCGGTCGTGATCGGCAGAAACTGCCGGGTCAAGGCTTATGCCGTCCAACTCAATTTAATAGCAATAAATAATGGAAACTGTTATGAAAACGTGCCGGCTATTAGGAATTCAGTTGTTGCTCATTGTTTCAGTGTTTTCGGTTAGTGCATCTGCTGCTTCAGTCAAGGATTATTTGGACCACCCGTTGATCAAGGATATGAAACTGTCGCCTAGCGGGCAGTATCTGGCGGTTCAAATGTTTTCCGAGGGCGAGGGCCACTGGTTGCGCTTCCTGGATCGGGAAACCTTTGAAGTTCTTGGCGGCCTTGCTTTTCCAGGCGGTCGAGAAGTCGGAGAGTTTTACTGGGCCAACGATGAACGAGTAGTGCTAAAAGTTTATGATGTTTCTGGATCGGTCGAAGCGCCTCGTTTTTATGGCGATTTATTTGCGCTGAATTACGATGGGTCCAAAAAAGAAGCTATTTTTGGGTTTCGCACCGGTGGGCAACAGACTGGTTCTCTTATACGAGGAAAGAAAGCTTCACTAGCCTGGGGCGATATTATCGATCCACTGCCTGACGACAAGTCGCATATTTTGATTTCTTCCACCCCCTGGACCGAGAAGTTAGACGGAAAGTCTACAGCGGTATTGCTGGATGTGTATACGGGCACGGAACGGCGAAAATTTAAAACCTCCAAGCATCCATTTGGCAGTTTTATAACAGATCGTTCTGGCCAGGTTCGCATGGTTAAAAGTTATAAAGAAGATCGCACGCCGTTGATTGAAGTTTATCCCAACAGCGATACTGGTTGGATCGATATCGATAATATAAAAATGGATGATAGCTTTACTCCTTTTGCGGTCTCCTACGATCTCGACTCCGCTTACGTGTTTGATCATGGTGATGATGATAAACTCGGACTGTACACTTTGTCTTTCGATGACCTAACTCTTTCCAAGGTGTATGCCCATGATCGAGTCAACGTAACCATGTCCAAGATGACCGTCGATGGAACCGGGGTTTATGGTATGCAAGTGGACGACGGTTATCCAAGCTACCTTTTGTTTTCCAGTGATTACGAAGAAGCAAAAATTTTTAAGCGTCTGACTCAAACCTTTCCAGGCAGGATAGTTGATATTTTGAGTCGGACAGCCGATGGCAAGACATGGATTGTAAAGACAGAGTCAGATATTGATCCGGGAAGTTTCTATTTGTTTGATGCTGAAAATAATAAAATTGGCTTATTATTTAACGCTCGGCCTGCGCTTGAAGCGGAAGAAATGTCACCGATGGTCCCGATAGAGTTTGAATCCTTTGACGGGCTGTCAGTTTCGGGTTACTTCACCCAGGCGAGCGCATTGAAAGAAGATGACGTAGCGCCAATGGTAGTATTGGTGCACGGCGGGCCGCGGACTAGGGATTATTGGGGGTTTAATCCAGAAGTTCAGCTTTTGGCTTCTAGGGGATTTTCAGTATTACAAATTAACTATAGGGGCTCAAGCGGATACGGCAAGGCATTTATGGCGGCTGGTGACAGGCACTGGGGTGACCACGTGCAACAAGATATCATTGCCGGCACCCGATGGGCGATTGAACAGGGCAAGGCTAAGTCTGGGAACATATGTATTATGGGCGCCAGTTTTGGCGCCTATTCCGCACTTCAGAGTTCGGTTCTGGAGCCGGATTTGTATGCCTGCGCGATCGGCAATGCCGGAGTTTACGATCTGCAGTTAATGCACAAAAAAGGCGATATCTATTCCCGGTATATTGGCGACAAATATCTTGAGCAGGTTATTGGAATCGACGATGAAGAATTGGCAAAATTTTCGCCGGTAAATCATGTGGCAAAAATTAAGGCGCCATTATTGATTGCTCACGGTAAAAAAGATGAGCGTGCACCTTTTGAACATGCCGAGGCACTAACAAAAGCCTTGGATAAGCACAATAAGCCCTATGAGCTGTTTGTGAAAAGGCGGGAGGCCCACGGTTTCTACGATGTTGACAATAACGTCGAGTTCTACGAAAAAGCGCTGAAATTCTTGGGAAAACATCTTCAATAATTGTGCGCTACAGGAATGTTGGCGATGGGTAAAAAGCTTTTCGACATCCAGGGCTTACCCATCGAGGCGTGATAGCTTTCCCGTAAGCAAAGTACTGTCAGGGACTGCAGCTGGATATAGGTGGCCAGCTGCGAGTTATTATCTTTTCTCGTTGTTCGAAATACTTGCCGCAATACTAAACCAGTTGTCGACCCCTACGATCATCAACCTACCGTCAGGTCTTATAGGACGGGTCCAATCGATCCAACTTACGCAGCAGGGCGGGCCATGCGAGGCTGCCGCCTTTGTTCTTGGTGGTGGTGTCGCTGGCGGCCATGGCACCGTCGATGATGTCGCGGGAAATCAGGGTCAGTTCGGCGCCGCCGGATTGGGCGGCAATTTGTGCCTGGCAGGCGGTTTCCAATGTGTACATGGCGAGGAAGGCACCGGCTACGCTGCGTCCCACGGCGAGTGTGCCGTGGTTGCGCAGGATCATCAGTTTTTTCTCGCCCAGGTCGGCCACTAGCCGCTGTTTCTCCTCGGGATTGAGGGCAAGGCCTTCGTAGTCGTGGTAGGTCAAATTGTTCAAGACGATGGAAGCCTGTTGCGAAATGGGCAACAGACCATTCTTCTGCGCGGAAACACCAATGCCGGCCCGGGTGTGTAGATGCATCACGCAGGCGGCGTCTTCGCGGGCTTCGTGAATGGCGGAGTGGATGGTAAAGCCCGCCGGATTAATATCGTAGGGGGAATCCATGATCTTGTTGCCGTCCAGGTCGATCTTTACCAGACTGGATGCGGTAATTTCCTCGAACAGACAGCCGTAGGGGTTAATTAAAAAATGATGGCCACCACCGGGCACGCGTGCGGTTAAATGGGTAAAAATCAGGTCGTCCCAGCCATACATCGCCACGATGCGATACAAGGCCGCCAGGTCGACGCGCATCCGCCATTCTTCCGGCGATACGTCATTGCTGATGGATTGGCTGTTCATGGACGCTGTCATAAATACTCCGGCACGGGTTTCAGTTTAAAACGTTTCGCGATGGGTTGATGCGCGTCAGTGTTTACGTGCTTGCATCCGACCATTGGTAATCCTTGAACGTTTCGCGCAAATCCTTTTTGCTGAGTTTGCCGGTGGCGGTGTGGGGCAGTGACTCCACGAATTCGCAGTCGGAGGGAATCGACCATTTGGCAATTTTCCCCTCGTACCATTGCAGTAATTCCTCCTTGCTCATGCTCTCGCCTTCCTTCAATACCGCCAGCAGCAGAGGTCGTTCGGTCCACTTGGGATGGGGTACGCCGATTACCGCGGCTTCCACCACCTTGGGGTGGTCCACGGCGGTGTTTTCCAGTTCGATGGAGGAAATCCATTCGCCGCCGGATTTAATCACGTCCTTGGTGCGGTCCGTGATCAGCATGTAACCTTCTGGATCCACGCAGGCCACGTCGCCGGTCTCGAACCAGCCGTTTTCGTCCACGGCGGGTTTGTCGGTTTTGTAATAGCTGCCGGTAACCCAGGGGCCGCGCACTTTGACCGCGCCGGCGCTTTCGCCGTCCCAGGGAAGTTCTTCATTGTTTTCGCCGACAATCTTCAAGTCCACGCCAAAAATTGGACGGCCTTGCTTAACGCGAATGGTGTCGAGTTCCTTCTCGCTGAGTTTTTCCATGCCGGGTTTCAAGGTATTGTAGGTACCCAGTGGGCTGGTCTCGGTCATGCCCCAGGCGTGGCGCACTTCCACATCGAACTTTTCCTTCATGATTTTCATGATGGACAGCGGGCAAGCGGCACCGCCGACTGTTACCCGGCGCAAACTGTCGACGGTTTTGCCGGTGCTTTCCAAATAGTTGATCAGGGCCAGCCACACGGTGGGTACGGCGGCGGATAATGACACCTTTTCCGTGTTGATCAAATCGCAAATCGTTTCCCCATCGCCCATTTTTGGCCCCGGCAGCACCAGTTTGCAGCCGGTCATGGGGCCGACATAAACCAGGCCCCAGCCATTGACATGAAACATGGGCACGATGGGCAGTACCACGTCGCGAACGGAAACGCCAAAGGTGTCGGGCATGGCCGAAGCATAGGCGTGCAATACCGTGGAGCGGTGGCTGTATACCACGCCCTTCGGGTCGCCCGTCGTGCCGGAGGTGTAACACATGGAGGCCGGGTGGTTTTCGTCAAACTCCGGCCATTCGATTTGCTCGGATTCCGCCACCAATAGCTTTTCGTAGCAGTGCACATTGCGCAATGCGGTGTCCTTGGGCATGTGTGCTTCGTCGGTCAGCACGATGAATCCTTTTACATTGGGCAGCTTGTCCTGAATTTTTTCCACCAGGGGAACAAAGGCGGGATCGATGAACAGCCATCTGTCTTCCCCGTGGTTGATGATGAATTCCAGTTGGTGCTCAAAAAGCCGCGGGTTAACCGTGTGACAGATCATGCCCGAAGCGGCCAGGGCGTAGTAAAGTTCGAGATGCCGGTAATCGTTCCAGGCCATGGTGCCGATGGAGTCGCCCATTTCCGCGCCCAACTTGCGCAGTGCATTGCCCAGTCGCCTAACGCGTTTGAAGGCGTCGCGGTAGGTATAGCGATGGCGGGGATTGTCGGCGGTAACGGAAACGATCTCCGAGGAGCCGTAGACTTTGTCTGCAAAATCCATCACCGAGGTCAGTACCAGGGGGACGTTCATCATTGTGCTGTGGATCATGGGAATCTCCAGGACGAGGGAATTTTTGCACTTGTAATCAAAATAAACAGGGATTTGTCCGCGCCAGAAGCACGACAAGGAGCAAAAACGCTAACAATAACGGCTCGCGAGGCTGTTTTCCAGCTAGGAGTCTGTCGGACTTAAGGCTGTTCTACTGCGCCGATGGTAAAATGGCCCAAATTCCCCCGCTTTTTCGTTACATAGAACCACTATGCGCCTCAAAAGCGTGAAAATTTGTGCGCATTTTTCCATCTTGCTCGCTACGAACGCTTAAGTCCGACAGACTCCTAGCCCGGATATTTCACCAAAACGCTCGGAATACAACTGCAATGCAGGGCTACCGGGCCTTCCAGCGTTTGCGGTGGGTGACGTTTTGTCACCGGCCTCGCTTGCCAAATGCTGGCTTGTTCTCAGGCCTTGTGAGCGGACATGCTCCTTACGCCTTAGAACCACTAAGCCTCCAGTCGCGAGCCCGCTCACAAAACCTGAGCCCGGCGCCATCAAATTGGCATTTGGTGAAATATCCGGGCTAGCGAATAATTTTAATCCATTCCCCGGCTTTGGGTTCGCCGACGGGATAATAGTTGTTGAGCAGCCGCAGTTCTTCCTCCGCGTAGCGCCCGACGCCCGAGAGTCGCGCCAGGGCGGCAAAGGTGGTGTTCTCGTTGGCGCGCACATAGTGAATGGTTTTTGACTTGGCGTTGCCCGCATTGCTGACCCGCGCCGGCTGGAAAGTGCGAATGCTGTCCATGAACAGCGCGTCGTAGTCCACCTCGTCCTTGGGCTGATTGATCGAGCCGGTGAAAATGTAGACGCGATTGGCCTGGTAGAGCACCGCGATCCGCTCTGGATGGTCCTCGCCGCTGGCGGCGCGCTTGATGCCAGTGTGGCCGATCAAGCCAAATTGGCTGATGGGCTGGGATTTGGAGAGCAGGTTAATGCCTAATTCACGGCGGATATACTCACCCGGCCCCAGGTTGCCTTGCAGGCGGTCTATTTCGATCTTGAGCTGCGCGCTGCTATCGGCCGGTGCGGCAATGATGGCGGTACGTTCATTGGTCGCTTCCCAGCCTTCCGGAAAGAGCAGGGTAAATCCGAGATTCCGGTGGATGTAGCGGCGCGGATCGGGAGTCTGGGGTACCCGGGTGTCGTAATTCTCCCCGAATACCAAACCCTCGGTTTTCTGCCGGAAAATTGTCGCCTCGGCTAACGCTTCGGGGTTGTACTCCAGTTTGCCAGCTGCATCGACCACTTCCCGAAGCCGTTGATCGTTCCTGGGGTGGGAGGAAAATACCCCGTGGTAGGTCTGGCGTTTTTGGCCCTGGTCCTGTGCCTTCAGCCGCATGAACCGTTCGTGGTCCTTGAGTACTCCAATCACTTCCACCATGGCTTGGGGGTCGTAACCGCTGGTGTACAGGTACTGGGCGCCGAATCGGTCCGCTTCCAACTCCATTTCGCGTCCGTAACCCATGACCGCGGCGCTGGCGTAAAGGCCCGCGACATCGCCCACCACGTTGGTGCCGGTGGTGAGGACGGACAGGACCGAAAGAATACCGGTACCCACGCCCGCGCCTTTTTGCGCGCTGTCGCGGCGTACGCCGTGGCGCGCCGTAATGTGACCGATCTCGTGGGCCAGCACTGCCGCCAGCTGGGCTTCGGACTGCAAATAACCGATCAAACCGCGATTGATGTAGACAAAGCCGCCGGGCAGGGCGAAGGCGTTAATATCCGGGCTGTCGATAATAGTGAAGGTGTAGCTGAGATCGGGACGGTCGGCCCGCTGCGCGATCTTCTGGCCTATCTCGTTGACGTAAGCCTGCAGCTCCTCGCTGTCGTAGACTGGCGCACTGGCCATGAGCTTTTCGTGCATTTCCTTACCGATCTCGATTTCCCGGGATTCCGACATCAGCACGAAATCCGCTTCGCCGGTCGCGGGGTTCATGGCGCAGCCGCTAGCTAGAATCAGAGCACAGAGAACAGAGGACAGTAGACGGCCCAGATACCGGGACGGGCTAGATGTGCGCACTTGTTGGCTTCTGTTGGTTGCCATATCTCGAAGCCCGCTAGTCTCGGCTGGTTTGCTCTGAGCTAGTGTAAAACGCCCTGAGTTGCTCCGCCATGCCTTTGCAGGCGCTGCTTTGCACCGGGGCGATAATGGGAATGGGCACAATGAGGGCCGGCATGTAGGAAGTGCCCGCCGCGTCTGTGCTCACTTTGCCCAACAGCTTGTGGGTGTCGTAGTCCCAGATCGATGCTTCGTATTCGGATTCCTTATCCCAGGTGCCGAAGCCAAAGCAGCCGGCGCCACCGGCGCCGATGGAGCAACCGATGGATCCCGAGCTACCGGTGGTCTCGGTTTTGCCATCGATCCAGATAATGTGGCGGATATTGTACTCGTCCATCACCGTCGCGATTTGCTCTTCCTGTACCAGGCGTTTCAAAGCCCCCACGCGCATGGGCGCGGTGCGCGGTTCGAACCAGGGATAAAGGCGGTCGACAAATTGTTGCTCCGGTATTACCGTCAATCCGCTCTTGCCGTTGCCAAGTGCATCGCCAACACAGGATATGAGATCGACCTCGGTATCGTAGTTGCTGGCAAAGCGCCGGCCCAGAACGACCACCGCATCGTGTTCCTCCATGGCGATTTCACCAGTGGAATAGTGATCAATGGTGACTGCGGTGCAACCGCCCAGGAGCGATAAACCGGTCGCCAGCATCAGATATAAGCAGGTCGTTCGACCGTGGGCCCTAACACTTGCAATGACTGCGCTGACCATGGTGCCCCCCGCTGAGGTGCTGTGTTGAGGTGCTATGTCGAGGTGCTATGTTGAGGTGCAATATTCCATCTGTGATATGCAGCAAAATCCGACAATCCTTGTACTCAATATAGCGCGTCAACGTTGCGCGAGCCAAGCCCGTACTTCGGGTATGTTGGTAAAATTCAGCGACAAATTGGCCCCCGCATCCCTTAATGCGACAACGACCGCCTGATTAAGTGCCACTTCGTCGGACTGCATGAAGCCGGTGGGCGTCTTGCCGTAGGCGGTCAGGATCCAGTCGGCAATCAGACTGCCATTCGGGTCATAAACTTGCACATTGTATTTCAACCAGATTTCGTAGACCTTGATTTTGGTCTCGCTCGGCAGCGTGTATTGAAATTCCTCCACCGTGGGCATGATGACCAGATCCACCGCCGGTGGCGTCGCGTCCGGGTCGTCCGCGGGTAGTTCATCCACTCGGGTCACGGTGGTGAACACACCCGGCAGCACCGCCTCGAAAAGATCCGTTTGGGCTTCGCCCATGTCGATGATCCATTTGGCTCGATCCTTGCTCTTCTCAACATAGCGATACTTGGTAAATTCCTCTGGGTAATGCACACCCAAGGTGTGTGGCAATTTGCTGACCAGCGGCGAAGGGAAACTCCCATCGACAATCAGTGTATGGGTGCAGCCGCTCAGCAGAACGAGTACTACTAACCCGGCAATCAACCGTCCAAACGCCGCGCGAACTGAACCACTGTTTTTCAAGGTGGCATTGTTGTTCAGAGTGACGTCGTTTTTCAGGGTGACATCCATTGCTTGGGTTCCATTTTCAAGGGTGGGGCCACGAATCATTCCTCGGGACGATAATCATTGAGTCCGACAAAGGTGCCGCCGTTGCGGCCCGTAACCTCCCGCATCAGTGCTGCAAAGCGCCTCGCCGAATGTTGCTGGTGCGGTGCCGCCAGTTGGAACAGCACGGGAAAGCCCACCGCGTGGATGCGCACCAGACGTTCCTCGCTCAAGCCCCGGCGATTGAGCCGGTCAATGGTATTGGCGACTTCCGTTATCGACGCATTTGGCAGCAAATCGTCGCCGAACACATAGATGCTGATCTTCTTACCTGGTTCGTAAAACGTGCGAATAGCCATTTGGATCCCTTCCACGGGACTGGAGTTGCTAAAGGCATTCCAGTTGCGCAGCCGTTGCACAATGGCATCGCGCCGCCCCTCGGTATCTGGAATCCAGCGGTTGCGGAAAGAGGGAAACATGTATTCGCCCATATCGTTGACGATCTGTATGCCTTTTACTTCCGGGTAGATACTCAAAATGTTGACCATTTCCTGAATAACCCGGGGCCAGGCGTTTTCAAACATACTGCCCGAGGTGTCGATAACGAAAATAATGTATTCGCTATCCACCGGAATGCCGCCGATTAAATCGTTGCGCTGTTCGCTGTCAGCCAACAGGCGCTGCATTTCCTCGGTAAGCGACTGCAAGGCAAGTTCCAACTCGCCCTGGTAGTTTGTGTCGGCGCTGGTGTCTTGAGCGACCTTGGCGTGGCGCGCTTCCAATTCCGCCAGTTCTGTTCTAAGAATGGCAATTCGCTCCCGTTCACGCGACAGTTGTTCCTGCTTGGCATTCATGTCCCGGTTAAACACCGAGGTTTTCCCACGGATTTCGAACAGTTGCTTCTGCAGTCGTTCCACTTGGCCGTCCAAGTTAATGGCGAAGGATTCCAGCACCAGGGGCTCGACGGTTTTGGCAATAATAAGTAGCAGAACAATGGCACCAAAGCCGCAGCAGATAACATCCAGGAAGGAAATGTTAAGTTCCCCGTTGTCGCGACGAGAGCGCCTCATGGCCAATCCTCCGACGGCGTGAGAAAAGAGCCACCGCTGATTTGTGCCAATGTCCAAAAGGCGGCCGCGGCCATGGGGTCACCTTCCATGGGCATCAGTATCACGTTGATCGGAATACCGTAGGGTAAAAGCTCAACCGCCTGGCTAAACAGCTTTTCCCGTTCGCTGCCGGTAACCGTGCCGCGCTTCGGTGGCTCGCGACCTTGGGTGGGCAGGCCGTCGGTTATCAGGTAAACGTTGTCCGGCGGTTGTGGAAAATCGGCAATGCTGGCCAGCACGTTTGCGAGGCTGGTGCCACCATCGGGCACGGCTTTTTGCAAATTGAGAATTGATTCTTCCAGGGTGGCACCGTCGCCGATGTTCAGCCAGCGCCCTTCACTGCCTTCCACCATGGATTGATAACCGGTGTTGAAAGTATAGAGCTGATAGCTGCTTGCCTCGGGCAGTTGCGCGGTTAGCCACTGCACCGTTTCCACGGTCTTCAGCCATTTCCTGGCAGAGCGCTTTACATCATCTGGCATGTTGCGCCGGCGAATTACGTTTACCAGGGTTTCGTCCAGCATGCTGGTGGAGGCATCCACCAGGATCAAAATCCTCGCGCCGCCCAATTTCAAACCGGTTAGGTATTGGCGTTGGCCTTGACCAATAAACCGGCGTACGTCGCTACCTTGTTCGGCCAGCTGTTGCTCCAGCCGCTCGCGCTCCTGGCGCGCTGCCTGTAGTCTTTCCTCCAAGGAGCGTATTTGCTGGTCTTCGTCACTGTCATCCAATTGGACAATTCGGTTTTGTACCGCGCGCAAGTTGTCGTTAATTCGTCGCGCCAGGCCTTGCGCTTCCACCAGTTCCTGGTCGAGTCGGGATACTGTGTTTTTTGCGCGTACCAGCTGGTTTTGTTGGTCGCGGATGTCCTCTTCCAACATGCTGACTTCCGCCAGCAGATCCTGATTTTCGATGTCCACCTTGGTATCAACTTCGTGCTTGATGATAAGAAAAATTAAAACGACCGCGCCAAAACCGCAGGACATGATGTCCAAAAAAGACAAACTGAAGGTGGCAAATCGGTGCTTACGAGCCATTGCCTTCGATTACCTTGATCAGAGTCAGCACTTGGGGGGTGCTGTCCAGGCCAACTCTGTCACCTCGACTCAGCAAACAATTGTCGTTCACCGGTTGCTCGTTCATCCTGAGCTTGGCGCCGTTGTGGGGAAGCAGGGCAATGCCGTCGCCTTGCTTGCGAATACCGCAATGGATGTTGTCGGCAGTCGGATCGGTGGTGACGTGCTGAGTGTCCAAATTCACATACAAAGTTGTAGCGCCGAACGGGTAGGCTTTGTCGCCCACTAGTAGATGGGTCGCTGCAGTCGATATGTCCTTTTTGGCTTGGCTGCCTGACGTTGTTTCGGGAACCGACATCTCACTACCAACCTTGGGCAGCGTCTGGACAAAGCCAAGCTGATCGGCGTCGGTCCTGATCATCTCGATGTTAGCCTGGACGCCTTTCACCACCGCGGAGGCCGGCAAAGGTTGTACTTTCTGATCCAAGCTCGCGGTGAAAAGATCAACGAGACCTGGCTGGGCCGCCAGCCGGTCGCCCAGCAATATTTGGTCTGGCACGGCAGTGAATTGTGTCAGCTTTTCGACGATCCGCTGATAGACCGGCTGCACCGCGCTCGCCATCAGTTCACGAGGCAGCTTGATACTTTTGCCGCCAATTTCCAAAAATAGTTCCGCGTTGTCGTGATATTGGCGTAACCATTCCGGCAACTGATCGTAAAGCGATTGTTCGGCAACCGCGCTATGCAAGGGATCGAAACGGCATTGGTCAATAAACTGATCGGCAATGACCTTGGCCCACTGTTCGCGCAAAGCCAGTAGCCCGCAGTAGGGCAGCACATCCACTTGCGTGCGTTGCACCTGGCTGTCCGCCTGTATGGACGTGAACACGCACTGGTGAAGTTGCAGGTCCACATGTATGAGCGAAGGACCGCGAGCGTGGGGTGCACAGGCCGCCACGGCGCTATCGACCAGTCCCACCGCGTCAAAGGGACACTGACTGACAATGCCAAGCAACAGCGACATTTGCTGGCGGGTAAAGCTGCCGGGCAGTGCAAAGATAATTTCCGTGCAGTTGGCAATCTGTTGATGCAGGGAAAGCAAATGGCTGTAGGCGAGATCCGCGTGGTGTCGGTAGCGACTGTTTGGCAGGGACAATGGCTCGGTACTCAGGCGGTGCCAAAACAAGCTGTTGGTATGCACGGGTTGCAGGCGCGATTGACGCAGCGCATCCTCACCGAGCAATAGTTCTTGCTTGTTAACAACGGCCACGCCGGGGCTTTCGGCGCACAGTTGCCAATCGCCACCGGCATTGACGCGAATCCCGGCGTCGTTGAGTTCGATAATACCTGTGGTCATCGCGTGCTCTCGTATTCAGTCTTGTGGGCCCGGTTAGGCCACCCTGGCTGGCTCGCGTACTCGCAGATGACTTACCAGCCGGCTGTCGAGGTAGTTCTGAGTGTCCAATACCGTGCGCTCTTGCAGTAGTTGTAACTGGTGAGTAAAAAACATGATGACAATACTGATCACCAGCGCGATAAACGTAGAGTTGAAGGCAACACCGAGACTCACGGTAACACCGGCAATGTCGCCTTCCACGGCGCGGTGAGCCTGACCCAGTGCCTCGCCGATACCGCGCACCGTGCCGATGAAACCAATTGAAGGAATCGCCCATGCAATGTAGCGGATCATGGCCAATTCGCTGTCGAGCCGTTCCGATTCCGTGTCGCACACTTCCTTAACCGAGTGCGACACATCCGCAATGTTGCGCGTGGAGCCAAAGCGCTGCAGGGCGGTTAATAGTGTTCGGGGCACCAACAGACTGCGTTGCGAATCGGGCAGGGCCTGAATGGGGCGTGATAATTCGCGCGCGTCCTCCGGCAAAATACTGGTACCCTCGGCCAGTTCCAGCGCCGGTTGTTGGAACATATTGCGTTCATCCAGGGCCCGTTTGGCCTTGAAACCCATGATTGCCATCGCCCAAAAAAACAAAACGAAGCAGGCTTCCTGTTCGTAGTCCTTCATGACCACGTACCAGGAGCGTTGCACCACATAAACCTCCCCCGCCTCCTGGCGGTCAAGCTGTTCCTGTAAAATGGCGTCCGCATTGGGGCGAATCATTGCGACGTAAATGGTATGGACAATAATGAATGACAGGATGAGCGCGAACACCTGGTATAAAAATTCAAAGTGAGTGGTTTTTTTCATTTTATTTAAGGCTGCCCCGGGTTAAATGTCCACTGGAAACGAGACCGACAGATCGTCGGAGATTTGTTCCGATGGAATGAAGCCATCGGTGCTTCGTTCAGCCGAGCCGTTATCATCGTCGTTCTGGTTATTACTCTGGTCATTACTCCGGTCATTGTTCTGATCGGTTGTGTTGCCATCTTGTTCAGTGTCGCCCTGAACCTGCTCGGTGTCGGCTTGCTGTTCATTTTGCGTCGCGTTGTTCTGGGCAAGAATGTTTTGGGCAAGGACATGCTGAGCCGGGAGTATGGCCACCAGCGGCAGGCTTGCCGTAAGGCAGCCGATAACGAACGCGATTCGTTTTTTCATAAGGTTCTCGAAAACTTTCGACAGCGATACTATTAACCTGACAATCAAATAGATCGTCCCTGATCTATTTGATTGCCGCCCTTGAAATATTGGCGCAAGTACGCAAACTCGCTGATATTTCAAGGGCTTGCGCTGGCCTATGGCCAGCGGCGGTACGTCCCTGTACGGTGCGGCAATCTTGATTGCCGGGTTAATAACTTGGCCTTAGGGCGGCATCGATCTACTCAGCGATCTACCCAACAATCTACTCGACAAAGCGAGCCACGCGAAAACCCACGTAGTTGCGCGCTTCTTCGCCGTAGTCGCGAAACGACAGGCGCAACTCCGTCACGCTGCCATGAGCCCAGCTGGAACCGCGAATGACGCGATAAGAGCCAGTGGCAGGCCCAAGGGGGTCCTGCTCCGCTGTTTGCGATAGGCTCACGGCGATTTCGTAGTAATCGTTAACCCATTCGGCCACATTCCCATCCAGATCATACAGACCTTTGGCATTGGCCGGGAAGCTGCCCACTGGCGCGGAAGCAGGGTAGCCGTCGTCATAGCCGGGCTGAACGTAGCCCACCAGTTGTGCCGCGCTACGATCGGCAAAGTTGGCCGAATTTGCGCTGGGCTGAAGTTCGGGACCCCAGGCGTATTTCAGCATTTCGCCATCCTGATAGCGCGCGGCCCAAGCCCATTCAGCTTCCGTGGGCAGACGATAACCGGTGGCCTGTGGATTGACCCCGCTTACCACGCCTTCCTCCAGCTCATAGAAGAGCGGCAGACCTTCCTGTTCCGACAACCAGTTACAATACAAGGCAGCACGTTGCCAGCTGACGTTGACCACCGGATAGTCCTCGCTATCGAGGCTCTCGCCCTTTGCATGGCTGGATGAATGCTGCTCGTCAAATTGGCGAAACTGGCGGTTGGTAACCTCGTGAGTGCCAAGATAAAACGGCCGGCTCAGTGCCACGTCGCGCAACGATTCGTTGGCGCGGCGTCCTTGCTCGCGGCGTGAACTGCCCATGGTGAAGGTGGCCTCGGGCTTGAACAGCTTTAACTTTTGGCCGGCCTTGCTGGTAATTGTCGACTCGATGTTTTCCCATTTGGCTTCTTCCAGCGTTTTCAGCCTTATATCGATGGACTGGTCAAGGCTCGGGCGTGGCAGCACGGTGGTCTGAAAGTTGGCATAGCCCTCTTTCCTGACTTCGATGGTGGCTTGATGGGCGGGCAGGGTCAGGGTTTGATTGGCCCGCCCCATGAGGCGTCCATTCACGTACAGAAGCGCGTCGCCGGGGGCGCTAGTGACCTTGATCTGCCCGAGGTTGGCTTCCAGATCCACACTGATCGATTGCTCCCTGCCGCTTTCCACGGCTACCTTTCGCTGGGCGGGCTTGAAGCCGTCCTTGAACAAGGTAATTTGATAGCTTTTCCCTGGTGGTAGCGCCACCTCTCGGGGGGTTAGGCCTTGGTAGTCGCCGTCCACGGTAATGCTGGCCTGGGCTGGCCGGGATTGCACCAGAACCAGACCGTCAGCTTTTTCCAGTTCGATCATGGGCACGTCAATGACTTGACCGGCATCCACCCGCAGCAGGTCTTGCCAGGCTTTATAGCCGCCCAGTTTCAGCGAGACCGTTCGTTCCCCGGCCAGTATTTCGGCGGTCACGGGGGTCGTGCCGATCACCTGCTCGTCGACCATGAGTTGCGCTCCGGGAGGCGTGGTGGCGAATTTGACCTCCGCCCAGGCGGGTTCGAGTTCCACCGCCAGTGTCTGATGCCGGTCCAGGCCTGCAATGGTGATCGTTCTGGTGAATGGTTGGTAGCGTTCGGTAACAATTCGCAGGTCGTGTTCGCCGGGGGCGATATCACTGATTGTCTCATCGAGGGTGCCGCGCTCCACGCCGTCGATCCATACTTGGCCTGGTTCCTCCATGTTCGCCGTCACCGAAAGGCGACCGGGTAACTTGTCGAGCGAGAAGCGAAAGTTCTGGTTTTGTGCCTGGTCCACCGTGATGGTTCGCTGGGCCGGGTAATAGCCGGGAGCCGCTAAATTCAGTTGATAATCGCCGGTCAACATCAGATAGCCCTGGCCGAGTGGCAGATGGAAGCCGCCATCAATGGCCAGCTCCGTTTCCGGCGGCTCTACCTGAATAAAAACCGACTTGGCACTGAACAGGAATGCGATCAGCAGCGCCAACACCAAGAAGCTGCCGCCTAGCAGAAAATGCACTGGACGCGGCCGGCGACCGCGCGCTTTCAGTGGTTGTTTGAGCGGCTCGAAAGCGCTGGGCTCGATCGGCTCACCGTGCCGGGGTCCAGCGGTCAATCCGGGATCGGTCGCTTCCAGCTTCTGTCCTGCCTCCTGCCGTGGTGAACGCCCGCTAGTACTCATCCCTGGGTAATCTTCTCTACACACTGAACAGTGACTGAGCGAGTACTGCCAGCCGACACAGTGAATTCCTGCCGAACGTCGCGATAGCCTTTGCGAGTGCCCACCACGGTATAGGTGCCTGGTTGGAGCGTTACCTCGGTTTCGCTGAAGCTGCCCAGTTCGCCTACCCGGTACAAGATCACTTCGGTGGCTTCGTCGGAAATCAACTGCACCGTCACGGGTTGCACCGCGATGTGCAGTGCCTGTTCAAGTTGGTCCAGTTGTTCGTGTAACCGCGGACCGACATTCTTGATGCGGCGCATGTCCTGATAGAACGCCTGATATTCGCGGTGCACGGACGCGGTGGTCAGGCGTTGTGGCGACGCGAGGATGGCTTGCAGTTTTTTGTCGATATCCGCGCGGGTACCCGCACGGATACTGCCTGCGCGTGCCTCGGCGAGGTTTGCATCTATCTCCAAGGCCTGCTGGTAATTTTCCGCCGCCGCTTGCCACTGTTCATTTTGTTCCTGTTTCCTGGCCGTGGTCAGCAGGCTTTGCAAGGTCGTTTGAGTTTTCTCGTTTTGCGCTTGAGTGAGGGCGTTACGCGCGTCGGTGGCATCGGGCTTGATGTCTAGTGCGCGTTGAAATGCGTCGATGGCCCGTGGATAATTGCTGTCGCTCATGGCGGCAAAGCCAACTGACATATTCTCGCCAAAATTGCGATCCGCAATTGCCCCGTTAATCTCACCTAGCCGCCTGCTGGCGAGTGGCGACTGCGCATCCAGCTGCAAGGCGCGTTGATAGTGTTGTTTGGCATCTTCCAGTTCATTATTGCGTCGAACTCGATCACCCGCATCAATTTCCGCCAGTACATCTTTCAACACGGTGGCGCGTTCTAAACCGGTTTCCACCTCGGCGCTGTCCGGCTCGATGTGGGATGCCAGTTGGAATTGCTCTCGCGCCAGAGCTGCGTCACCGTCGACAATGGCCTGTTGTCCGGCGGTCAGGGCCGAGGCAAATACAGCTTGGCTGCGCTGCAGCAGTTCATCGAAGCGTTGCAAACTATCCTTATAATACTGCTGCGCTTGTGGAAATTCCTGGCGGCGATAATGCTCGTCTGCTGTTTCGGCCAGCTGTTGCGCCGCGGCGTAGTCCTCGGCCGCCCACAGGTCGGCTCGAATTCCTTCCAGCTCTTCCTGCCTTTCCAATAGTTTTTCCAGGATGGTTTGGGCTTCCCGACGTGCCTTGGCGAACTGTGCGTCCTGCCAGGGCGACTCGGTGGGACCCCGGACCGCAGCAGCCGCCTGGGGATCTAGCGGGGGTGCCATGGCGGTCTTGGGCGTCGGTACGGGATCTACTACGGCGGGCAGCACAAATACGACCGCCAGCAGCAGCCCGAGGCAAACCCCCAGACCGATGATCATAACGCGATGCTGCCTCCAAAAAGAGGTTCGCCGAGTCCTGTAATTGAGATCTTCCGGGTGGGCGTTCAGGTCCACCTGGACCGGCGCAATCGCCTCGTAATTACTGTTTGTGTGCTTTTCCGTCATGGGTTCCCACAGCCGTTTTTCGGTACTTGCCGTGTTTCGATCTTGCCGTATCTTTAGATGGTTACAGCGTAGATTACACCGTGAAAATCATTGCCTCAGACCCTGCCGTCCGGGCGCCTGTCAAACTCGACGCGTCGCGTGGAATGCAAGAGCCCTGTTGAGGAGCGATGGGGTCATGAGACCCACGCCGCCCGGCGCTGGCGGTCCAGGGACATGGCCTACCGCACCTTTGATGAGAGGGATTATTCTAATGTTCCGCTAGCATTCATTCCCTGGGTGTCTGCGCGGTAGATTTCCTGCAACAGCTCGCGCCACTGCTCGTATTGATTTTCGACCGTTCCCGACAAGGTGATGGTGCGGTCTTCCAATTCAATTACCTGGGGCTGAATTTCCGCTTCCAGCGAGTCGCCGAGCTCTTGCAGGGCTTCGATGTGGATTTTGGCTTGCGAGCCTTTGTCGAAGCCGCTTTTCACCATGTAGCCGCCCCCGATCACGCCCACCTGTCCCGCGGCCCGTGCCGAGCCGCTGTTGTTGCCGGCGGCCGCAATGCCACCCACAATCGAGGCAATGCCCGCAATGGTTCGGTTGCGTGCGGTGCGGCGCAGGTCGCGCATGGCGACTACCTCTTCATAGGTCTGCTTGCGCCACTCCTGATAGGGCCTGTCCATCTGGTGCACAAAGTTGCCGTAGTGCTGCTGCATGGTGTCCACGAACAGATAATCTCTTTCGCGAATGCGTTGGATGCGCGCCAACATGGGATCGTTAACGGCCGGTAACCGGGTAATCTCGTAATGACCTTTTTTATTTTGGGTCAGGTGGTCTCCGAACGCCTCCGGTGAAAAACTCCGGGCGAAGCGCAGTTCGCCGATCGTGCGGATCTCGCTCAAGCGCTGCTCGCTGAGCTTCTGCCGATGGGTCAGCATGTCGTTGGCGATCTGGTTGTACATTCCCTGGAAGGGGTCGGCGGTGTTGTCGGTACCCGGTCGGCGCTGGTAGGCGTATTTGCTGGCCAGCCCCTGATATACCCGGTCGAACCACAGGCGACCGCTGGCGTCTTCCACGGCCACTCTGAGCAATAAAAGTTCACCATCGGATTGGACGATTTCCCCCCGAACCAGTATATCCACCGCGTTGTGGCTATCCGGCACTACGCGCACCGCGCCCCAAGCCGCGCTGGTTTGCAGGGATTCCATCACGTGGTGGGCCATGTAGTGGGATTCGGCCTTGCGCACCTCCGGGAAAATCAACAGGTCGTCGTCTTCCAGCGCCTGGTCGAGTCCGGTATCGAATACCTGGACACCCACGTCCAACAGGTGGTGTTCGGGCAGTTGCGCGGTTTCCCGCTCTACTGGAACGTGGTTGGCACTCTTTACCCGGTGGGTCGAACAGCTGGTCACCGCCACCATAGCCAGGCACAACAGTGTCCAGTGGAAGATGGTGGCTCGGGTGATCAAGTCTGCTCTTTGTACTTGCGATATTCTTCCCATAACTTCTCTCGCAGTTCGGGATCGTCCTCGTACATGGCGGCTTCGCGAATCTGCCGGGCCACCACATCGTCGTCGTCGCCGCTGGGTATGTCGTCCGGCGGTGCGTAAGCCGCATCGTTGGCTCTGCCGGGGCCGCCCGCGTCCGAGCCATTCGGGTGGCCGCCGGACCTCGCGTTACCTGGCGCAGCGGCGACCTCGGGATCACCGCCGCCGGGAGTGGCGGGAATCGAATTGTCGCCGCTCTCCTCGCCACTCAGGTCGCCTTCTTCGTAGTAGGACAGGGTTCGGTCGAAATCGTCTACTTGCTCTTCACTACTTTCTGCACTGGAGCGGCCCAACACATTGCGTCGTTCGCGCAGGATCATGCCATCGTATTCGCCCATGGACCCTTCAAGTTCGCGATCCAGAACCGCGATTTGTTCTTCGTGACTCAGGGTTCCGGACCCTCCGGCGCCAGCCCTGCCGTCAGCGCCTGGCTGGTCAGGGTTCCCGCCGCCACCCCTTCCCCCGGCGGTATTGGAACCCGCACTGGAAACGGTACCGGCGGCCGTGCTGCCTTGTCCGCCAGTACTGGATGCGCTGGCTTGTGCTTCAGAGAAATCAAGTTCGTCATTTTGCCGTTGCGAGGCCCGTTGCGAGACGCGCGCTGTGTCGGTCGTCGCGGTTTCGCCCTGTTGCCCGGAGGTTCCCGCGGTGGTTCCCGCCTCACCCTGCCCTGGGGGCGCGCCCGGGCTGGCATCCGCACCCGGCTGCCCGGTCATTTGCCTGTCTCCGGATGCGGTACTGGAGCCCTGCGACGACGAATCAGATCGGGATGATGCACTGGGTGAAGAAGAGGGTATCGAACCCGCGGGCGATGGCGAAGGAAGACCCGATGATGAGGACCTGGACGAAGACGAACTGGATGTTGGGCTCGGCATGCTGGCGGTTTGGCCAGGCGACGAGCTGGATGAACTCGATGAGCTGCCGGAAGACGACGATGAGGACGACGAAGAGGATGACGGTAAAGGCGGCGCGGGGCTCTGGGCCTGGGGCCGGGACTGCTGCGTTTTACAGGCACTCATTAGAGAAAGACTAATGAGGAACGCGGTGGTTACTGTGGCGACTCGCAGGGTTTTCATTGTAACACCTATTTGTCGTGGGCTATTTGCGGCAAGCTGACCGACGAAGAGTTTTAGTTGCCGGTCATTTCTTCGACATCAGCTCCGCAAAATCAACGTGTGTAACATCATACAATTCGCGTAAAACCATGCAGGCCGAAGCATCCGTCCTGGTACGTTTGAATCATGTCACCCGGATCCGTGCCCACTGGCGCGTCTAATGTAGCGCTCCGCCACGGAGCCTACAACCGTTTTGGCCGCGCATTGTGATCGCCAAGCCCTAATCGGAGGTAAATACATATCGCTGGGTAAGACCCTCGGTATCCACCGGCTCGCCATTCACCAGGCGTGGTCGGAAGCGGGTACTTTCGAGTGCGTGTTTCACGCGGGTGCGACGCCCAACATCGTCCTCGGGGCGCGATTCCAGGATGTCGATACGTTCCGCCGTACCGAAACGGTTTACATTAAAACTGACTAGAACGTAGTGGATAGGTTCCGCCGATTCGCGGCCGCGCGGACCCCGCACCTTGGCCGGTTGCTCAATATCCGATTCGACGAAGTCCAGTTCCGGCAGTGCCACGGGACGGCTAAACCTTTTCTCAACTTGCGCCGGCGTCGCCGCGTCGGCCATCAGTTCCAGGTAGGCCTCCCGGTATAAATCGCTGGCGAGGCGATATTTGCCGAAGAGCTGTTGCCAGTCCGCCAATTCCACCTTGGCATTGGCTGCGGCGCCCGGTGGTGCGTTCGGGCTGCTGGTGTAGATCTCTACCATTTTTTCGATTGCGCGTTTGCCGTCGAGGTAGCTGTTGCGCACGCGCTGACCCAATTGATTGGGGGTTTGCTCGTGGGTAAGGCCACGGCCAAGAGTGCTAGCGCTCAACTCACTCCTGAACGCATGCTCCTGCGATGGACTCAGGTAACTGTTGCCGCGAAAGCTGGCAAAATACCAATTGGACATGACCAGGCCGCGCAGCGGCTCGATCATTCGCAGATCCTCCTGGCCGTAAGTTCCGGTGATGATGCTGATGGCGTGTTCAAACAGGTCGTAGGCATTCAGCAACTGGTCTGTCACTCGCCGGTTGGGATTGAGTGCGTAATCGCTGATGTACCATTTTCCGATGCGATCAATCACTGGCAACATGCGCGGGTCCTGCGCACCGTAGTTGCGTTTGTGCAGCCAGTAGAGGTACTGGTGGCTCTGGTGTACTTCTTCCCACAGCCCACGAGCCATCAGGCTCTCCAGCATATCTTCGACAATCGGCACCTGGCTAAGGTCGTACAGGCCGTTGTTGACTCGACTGATATGAATGGCGCGTTCAAAAATCTCAATGGCATCCCGGTGATGGCCGCGTAGTTGGTAAGTCCGACCCAGGCCGCCCAGCTGTTCCGCCAGACCACTGCCCCACGCACCCTGTTCGGCCTCCAGGCGGGCAATGGCATTCTGGTAATCATTCAGGCTTTCGCGCTGGGAAACCACGTGGTCCAGGGACTCATCCGATCCGGTGGCGGCCCCTTCGGTGGGGGATTCCGCGGGCTGACCGGGTTCATTGGCGACCGCGGCGGTTGCGCCCGTTGCCAGACAGAGCATTGCCAGGCAAACCTTGGCGAAGTAAACCATCGCGCGATAAACAAACGCGACACTGACCGCCGGTCGAGCCCGGTCCGGTCGATTTGCGCCCGCAATCCGTGCCGGCTGCACTAAGTCGCTCGCTCGGTTCATAAGGTGGCGCTGTGACGTTGGCATTTCCATGACTGAGGTCTAGCGTTAGAGGTTGGTGGTCAGGTTCAGTTCCTAGCCCGAACGTTTCACCAAGGCCTGCAAAATCGCGACCGACTTTGCCGTTCTGGCGCTTGGACTCTCGAAGCGGTAGTGCTCCCTACGCCAATTTCCTTAACAATTCATTCCCAGGTTGGTATACCCTAACGTGCAAGCGCATCACGCCTTTATCCGTGCTTGCACCCATAAGTATAGTCAAATGCACGGGCTAGTCGGCCCGGTGTTGTGAGAATTACGATCAATGTCTGATCTTACAAATCAATTCGCCATAAGAAAGACTGGTACTAAGACGAATTGTTACAAAAGGGCGTCCGGCGGCGGACCGAAATGGACCGTTTGGGGACACTCGCGCCGCCGAACGGCGACTGAACTGACTGGGGGTTAACGATGGAACAAACCGAGAACCGGCGGGCTGCCGAGATTATTTTGAAATTCAGCTGCGCGGATCAGCCGGGCATTGTCGCGACGGTGGCGACCTTTTTCCGCGATCAGGGATTCAATATCCGCGAATCGTCTCAGTTCGAGGATCGAGACACGCAGCAGTTTTTTATGCGCACCGTATTTGACAGTTCGGAACGCGGAGGACCGAGTATTGCCAGCGTTCAAACTGGGTTCCAGTCGATTGCCACCACCTACGGCATGAATTGGGAGTTGCACGACAATACCTATCGCGCCCGAGTGGTTATCGCGGTTTCCAATTGGGGGCACTGCCTCAATGCCTTGTTGAACAGTTGGAAGCTCGGTTCGCTGCCGGTGGACATTGTCGCCGTGGTTTCCAATCATCCCACCATGCGCTCGCTGGTGGAGTGGTACGGTCTGCCGTATCACCATTTTCCGGTGGATTCGGGCAACAAAGCTGAACAAGAAGCTCAAATTCTGGAACTGTTCACCCAGGCCGATGCGGATTTTCTGGTGCTAGCCCGGTATATGCAGATACTTAGCGATCAGGCCTGCCGGGTGTTGGCGGGCAGGGCGATCAATATCCATCATTCATTTCTCCCGGGTTTCAAAGGTGCCAAGCCTTATCATCAGGCCCATGCGCGTGGAGTTAAATTGATCGGGGCGACCGCCCATTACGTCACCCCGGAATTGGACGAGGGCCCGATTATCGAACAAGCGGTGGAACGCGTTAATCACGCCAATACACCCGAGCAGTTGGTGGAAATTGGCCGCGACATCGAAGCCGTGGTGCTCAGGCGTGCGGTGCGTTGGCACGCCGAACACCGGGTGTTGTTGAACGGGAACAAGACGATTGTGTTTAAGCCGTAAAGGTTTGCCACCTTGGGCGCATCAGCGTCACCCTTGTAGCTGGCCAAGCAGTAATTGAAACGGATGGGGAATGCGTGACTCGCTAAAACGCGCCACCTGGCAGCGGCAGGAGAAGCCGGTTGCGCTTGCAGGTCGCGCCTTGTCCGCTGCTATTTTTGCTGCCCAGGATAAGGAGTAAATCGTTTTCGACGTTGCAAGGTGCTTGGTTTCGTGGCCAAAGGTACCGGCCATGCCGCAACAGCCGACGGCCTCCACGTTCAGACTACAACCCAATGCGGTAAACAATGTCTGCCAGTCGGCCAAGCTCGCGTTGGCCAAAGCCGCTTCACTACAATGGGGTAGCAATCGAAACTCAGCTGGCGCAAACCGCGCGCGGTTTGCGCGTAACAGTTCGCCATGTTGTGCCAGCCATTCCTGCAACAGCAAAACGTCGGGCGTTACGTCCTTGCCCAGACTCTGTCGGTATTCACCGCGATAGGTAAGCGTCATGGATGGTTCGATTCCCACCAGAGCTATTCCACTGGCGGCCAGTTGTTGAAGGTTGTCTGCCGTGTCGCGGGCGACTCGGTTAAAGGCGGATAAAAAGCCCAACACGTGCAGTGGTTTGCCGTTGCGCTTGAAAGGCGCCAGCCATACTTCAATCCCCATGGCTTTAAGAAAGCGGCAAATATCGAGCACCAAGTCGGCCTCAAAAAAACGGGTAAACACGTCCTGCACCAGGATCACAGAACGTTTTTTTTCATCGCTGGAAAGTTCGCGCAACAACTCGGGCCGGGCGACGCGAATATTCAGTTTCTCCAGTTCACCGCGAAAGCTTGCGCCGCGAATCGGTGGGATTGCTGTAAGGCCGACAAGCTTGCCGATCAGCCACTGCATTGGCCGCCATTGCGTAAGGCCATTATAAAATGCCGGCGCGATCGCGGCCCAAGGCAACAACACTTCCATGCTGGCAATGAAGTGGTGGCGAACAGGACGCAAGTAGCGGCGAAAATAGTAACTGAAGAAAATACTGCGAAAGGCGGGCACATCCACTTGAACAGGGCAGCCGGTGGTGCATGCCTTGCAAGCGAGGCAGGCGTCCATGGAATCGTAAACTTCGTGGGAGAAGTCCTCTTGTCCTCTCCAGTGTTGCAGGCTGGCGGCAAGCTTTCGGAACAGATTAAACGGCGGTGCTTCCGCTGCTGCCGCGCGCTGGGGATGGCAGTTCTTTTTCGCCAGCTGGCTCAACCACTCCTTCATCAGCATCGCCCGGCCCTTGGGTGAGTACTTTCTTTCCCGAGTCCCTTTCCAGGACGGGCACATGCTTTGGTCCGGATTCCAATTGAAGCAGGCCGCGTTGCCATTGCAATTAACCGCATCACCGTAATCGTCCCAAATGGCGGTTGGAATCAAACGATCGCGTGCTCCGCGAGTCGGGGTGGTGTCGATGCGGAGCAGATTGTTTGTCGAGGAAGGTGTGGATTCAGGTGTGGCAATCTTGCCGGAATTGAGTTGATTGTGCGGATCAAAAGCGGCTTTGATACGTTGCAGCTGCGGATAGAGATCACCGAAAGTGGCGGGTGAATATTCGGAGCGCACACCCTTGCCGTGTTCTCCCCACAATACGCCACCGTAGCGTTGAGTGAGTGCAAACACCTGATCGGAAATTTCCCGCACCGTTTGGATGGAGGCGAGATCGCGCATGTCCAGCGCTGGCCGTACATGGATGACACCGGCATCGGCGTGGCCGAACATACCGTAGCTCAATTGTCGTTTATCGAGAATAGTACGAAACTCGGCGATGTAATCCGCCAAGTGTTCCGGTGGTACCGCCGTGTCTTCGACAAAGGGAACGGGACGCTTGTGACCGGGTGTGTTGCCAAGCAGACCCACCGACTTTTTGCGCATGGCCCAGATTTTCTTGATCGTTTTTCCGTCCCGGATCAGGGTGTAACCCAGCCGCCGAGGATTATCGGAATCCTTTTCCAGGGAGCGAGAGAAGTCTTCCAGCAGGGTGGCAAGTTGCGCTTCGGAATTGGCGGTGAATTCCACAAAATTGACCGCCGCCAAATGCCGCGCGATATTGCCATCGGCGGCTAAACCGCCGTTGCTAAAAGCTGAACTGACACTTGGCCAGATCTCATCGCCCTTGGCCAATTCAACAATGGTGTTATCGATCGTTTCCACGGCGGTGGGTTTCGTCCGCAACAGAACCCGGCAATCGCGCAAGGCGGCAACGAAGTCATCGTACTGAAATACCGCCAGCGCCGTGTAACGGGGCAGTGGCTCCAAGCTGACCACTGCCTCCGTTATGAACCCCAAGGTTCCCTCGCTGCCGCAAAGGAGACTATTGAGATCAAATTGATTGTCGTTATCGCGCAAATGGGCCAAGTCGTAGCCCGTCAGGCTGCGATTGAGCGGGGGAAAGGTGGTGTTGATTAACTGGCGGTGTTCGATGTGGATGTTGTTGGTTAGACGGTGGATTTGTCCGATACGATCCTGGCGTTCACCGACGAAGGCGAGTTCCCGATCATCGATGGGGCGCGACATCCAGCGGCTGCCGTCGATAAATACCGTCTCGACTTCCAGCAGGTGATTGCGGGTTTTGCCGTAGCGACAGGAGCCTTGCCCGGATGCGTCGGTATTGATCATGCCGCCGATGGTGGCGCGGTTGCTGGTGGACAAGTCGGGCGCGAAAAACAAGCCGTGTGGTTCAAGAGCCGCGTTGAGTTGGTCCTTCACCACGCCCGCCTGGACTCGGGCCCAGCGTTGCTCTGGATCAATTTCCAGGATTCTGTTCATGTGTTTGGATAGATCGACAACGAAGCCCTCGTCAAGCGCCTGGCCGTTAGTACCGGTTCCGCCACCTCGCGGGCAAAAGCTCAGAGATTGAAAGGTCGGTTGCTGGCTCAACTCGGCCAGGCAGATCACATCCTCGGTTTTAGCCGGGTACAAAACCCCTTGTGGGAAGCGCTGGTAGATTGAATTGTCGGTGGACTGCAAGGTGCGGCTGGAAAAATCCAGATGGATGTCACCGGCGAAGCCGCGCTCCCGCAATTGGCGGGCGAATCGTTGATACAGCTCGCCGGCTTCCGGCATCGCGTCCAGTCTGGGTAACATAAGGGCAGGGTGGTCTCGGTTTGGTCTCGGCAACTTAGTCTGGCATTATCGTGACCCGAAGACAAACGGCGGGAATGACTTTTGCGTTACGACTACATTGTAATTGGCGGTGGTATCGTGGGCCTGTCCACCGCGCTGCAACTGCAGCAGCGTTATCCGGACTACAAGATCCTGGTTCTGGAAAAGGAAGCGGCACTGGCGCAACATCAGACGGGTCACAACAGCGGTGTGGTTCACTCCGGGATCTATTACCGTCCCGGCAGCCTCAAGGCTCGCTTCTGTCGGATCGGTGCCGCGGCAATAAAGGACTATTGCGAGCGCCACCAGATTCCGTTTCGCCAGCCGGGCAAATTGATCGTTGCCACCACTGAGGAGGAACTCTCCCGATTACACAGCCTGTTCGCCCTGAGCAAGGAACACGGTATTGCCACCCGGTGGATAGCGGCGGACTCAGTTACTGAAATGGAACCCAACATCCGTGGGCGGGCCGCCATATGGGTGGAGGGCGTGGGAATTGTAGACTATGGTCGCATAGCGAATTGTTTCGCCACGGACTTCCAGGCTCTTGGCGGAACCATAAAGCTGGGCACCGCGGTACAAAGGCTGGAAGAGAGTGAACGCGCGATCAACATTGTCAGCGACCAGGGTGAATTCACCAGCCGTTTTTTGGTTGTCTGCGGCGGTTTGCAAGCGGATCGCCTGGCCCGTGAGCTTGGCATAAAGATTGATTTTCGCATTATTCCGGTGCGTGGCGAATATTATCAACTGCCGGCCCGGCGACCGACCTTGGTCGAGCGTCTGATCTACCCTGTGCCCGCGCCCGATATGCCTTTTTTGGGCGTTCACATCACGCCCATGACCGACGGTCGAATAACGCTCGGACCCAACGCGGTGTTTGCCTGGCGGCGTGAAGCTGGAGGAGGCTGGCGGGATGTACGAGAGAGTTTCGCCTTTCCCGGTTTTTGGCGCATGGGGGCCAAATATTGGCGTTTTGCTCTGGCCGAAACCTACAATTCACTTTCCCGGAGAGCTTACTTATCGACAGTGCAAAAATACTGCCCGCAACTGACCTTGCGGGATCTGTTGCCCCATCCGTCGGGCGTTCGTGCCCAGGCCGTCGCCAACGACGGATCACTCATTCACGACTTTCTGTTTGCCGAATCGCCGCGCAGTCTGCATGTCTGCAATGCGCCCTCGCCGGCGGCGACCTCGGCCATTCCGATCGGCGCCTACCTGTGTGATAAACTGACAAAGTCGGGGCGTTATTAATTTTCCAGGAACAAGCGCGGCGGATAGCGGGTATGGCGGAATCACGAGACTTGGGCAATGCGATGAAGGCAGGCATGCGTCATCTGGCGAGCGGCGTCGCGGTTATTGCCACACGCGGTGGGGATGCAGTACCCCACGCGATGACAGTGACCTCCATTACCTCGGTGTCCGATCAACCGGCTTCTTTATTGGTTTGCCTGCATCGCGATTCGACGACCTTTAAATCCCTGGCGGGCACCGACCTGTTCAGTATTAATATCCTGCGCCGAGACCAGGAAAACATCTCGGATCGCTGCGCCTTCACCCCCGAAGACCAGGACCGTTTTGTCTTCGGCGACTGGAAGGATTTCGGTGAGCATCAAATCCCCTATCTTCCCAGCGCCTTGGCGTTCTTCTTGTGTCGGGTGATCAGGAAGGTCGACTACGGCACCCACTGCATTGTGGTGGGTGACATTATGGAAGTCATAGAAGACGAGAAAGCCGCCCAGCCGCTGATTTATTGTCGCGGAGAATATAGCTCGCTATTGTAATGTGAGACGTGAGACAGGTTTTTGCTCCTGCAAAACCTGCATACACGCCATCCCTGGCGATAACGTGAGACGTGAGATGTGAGATGGAAGATCGCGAGAGTGTGCGGAATGGGCATTTCCATCACCGCGTCGATGTCAATGGTTGGCTGAGTTGCGACCCAATGCGGCCTTCAACGCGGCTACATTGAGCTCCCGGGCGGCCGCGCCACCGGAGTGCGGTTTGCATAGGTAGAGATCCGTCCCCGGCCGATCCATGACTTCCATACCGCAACTGCGCAGCATGGCTTCCATGCAGGCGTGATTGGGTGCCCACCAGTTGGTGGGGCTGCGTCCTTCGATAAAGGCCATTTTCGGCCAGCCGGGTTCCAGCAGGCGGTCCCCGTCCCCGAGGCCCAGACAGTCCCTATCGATCATTATGTCCTCGCCGGGCATGGTCATGGTTTGCAGGCACAGTATTCGTTTGGCTTTGCGGCTGACAATATCCAGCGCTAGCATCGGGTAGCGCAAGTGGTAGAGCACGCCCAGAAACAACACCAGGTCGTAGTTCTGCGGATCGTGCGCTAGATCGTATACCTGCTGTTCGCGAAACTCGATCTGTTCCATGAGCCCGAACCGCGGCGCCGCCCAGCGAGCCTGGTCGAGATAGTGCGGATTGCTATCGATGGCGGTTACCCGGGCTCCGCGCCGGGCCAGCTCGAAGCTGTAGAACCCGGCATTACAGCCAATGTCCAGGGCGGTCCAGCCGTCCAGCCGGTCCGGCAGCGCGGGCTCCAATTCATGCCACTTGTAGGCTGGGAAATCGCCCAGTTCGTGATCGGGCGCCGTTTGTGTGCCGTCCGGCAGGTGTAAATTGTGAAACCAGGGGGCCAGGGTGATCACTTCCCGCCGTGGGCTTCCCGCGTCCCTTGTATTGCCCCGTTCGTTGTTCTCTTCCATGGTTCCGTCCGTTCTCTGAATGTCATCCAATTCCCAGGTGAGCAGGATTCGGGCCAAGGCAAAAATTCGGAAATGGAAAATGGAAAATGGAAAATGGGAAATGGAAAATGGGAAATGGGAAATGGGAAGTGGGGAGTGGGAAGTCGGAGGTTAGGGAGCGGGAAGTCGGAAGTGTAGAGTAAGATGACGGTAACAAGCGAAAGGGAACGTTAGGAGTGGGGCAACTCAGTTGTTTGGGTCGGCGAGACTCCGTTGGAGAATTTGGTAGAGTGCACGGGGCATGATTGGTTTGGAAATACAGTTGTTCATGCCGGCGTCGAGATAACGGATTTTATCCCGATCCACACTGTGGGCCGTCATGGCGATAATGGGAGTGTCCTTGTGGAAATCCAGATCCCGTATGGCCTTGGTCGCTTCAAAGCCGTTCATGGTGGACATTTCTATGTCCATCAGAATGACATCAAAGCGGGTGTGACTCGCGCGCAGGATGTCCAAGGCTTCGCCGCCATCGTTCGCCACCGTCACGTCAATCGACTTCTTCCGCAGAATACCAACGGCAACTTTCTGGTTTACTTCGTTATCTTCAACCAGGAGGATGCGCTTATCGCGCAAAGTCTCACCGCCGTCCTCGTGTTCATTCAAGGCATCATCTCTGTCAATGGGCATGTCGGTGTTGCCGATTTCGCATTGAACGGTAAATCGAAAGCTACTGCCTTCGCCCGGTTGGCTACTCACGAGAATATCACCGCCCATCATTTTGACCAGTTGCCGGGCAATGGCTAATCCCAATCCGGTGCCGCCGTATTCCCGGGTGGAAGAGTTGTCTGCTTGGGTAAACGGATCAAACAGTTTGTCCACTTGCTCGGCGTCGAGGCCAATGCCCGTGTCTTCCACGATAAATTCAATCGTGATAGCTTCCCCGGAACTGGGGATTTGATTGACGTACAGGCCAACAGAACCGGATTTTGTAAATTTGAACGCGTTGCTCAAAAGCCCGATAAGCACCTGGCGTAGTCGCGTGGAATCGCCATCCAGGAATATGGGAATCGCGGGGTCAATTGTTACTTCGAAGTCTAGCGCCTGCCGCTTGGCAATCGGTTGAAATTTCTCTACGACGCGTTCGATGTGCTTGCGAAAGTTGAAATTGTGACTTTCCAGAACGAGTTTTCCCGCTTCAATTTTGGAAAAATCCAAAATGTCATCGATTATCTGCAGCAGTGCTTTGGCGGCGTTATCGATATCCGTCACATAGCCACGCTGTTCTTCGTCAAGCGGAGACTGTAATGCCAAATAGGCCATGCCGATAATGGCATTCATGGGCGTGCGTATTTCGTGGCTCATTCGCGCCAGAAATTCGCTCTTGGCAAGGAGCGCGGATTCCGCTTCCTGGCGCGCGAGCTGGAGATCGATCTGGGTATTCTTCAGTGAAGTGATGTCGGTCATGGTACCCATGGCGCGCAGAGGCTTGCCGGTATCGTCCCATTTGATAACCCGCCCGCGCATCAAGATCCAGCGAACGTCACCATGAACGGTGATGTGCCGCGCTTCATAGGAATATTCGGTGACACTGCCATCGCTCAATCCGCGAGCATAGTCCAGCACCCTCTGGCGGTCCTCGAAGTGAACGTTGTCGACATTTAGGGGGCGAAAGCCAGCCAGCCTTTTTGGATCGTAACCCATCATCAAATAATAGTTCGGGCTAAGATAGATGGTTTGATCGGGAATAATGAATTCCCACAAGCCGTAGGAAGCCGCATCCATGGCCAGTTGAAACTGTTCCTGACTGGCGATCAGTTTGCGATGAATATTTTCCTTGGCGACCACCATGCACAAGGTGTCGGCAAGAACATGCGCCGCGCGCTTTTCCAGTGACGACCATTGGCGCGCTTTGGCGTCTACACACACCAGGTATCCGTAGAGCACCTTATTGTGGGACATGGGTAAAATCATCTGCGCGCGCGTGCCGCTACGCCGCGACAGCTTCAGAAGGAAGTCGTTTTTTCGTGGTTCATCTTCTATATCCGCAATGTAGTAAGCATTGCCTGTATCCGGCCTGGCAACCGAAATGTTGGGATTTATATCGCTGATCGGGCGAACCCCAGTTTGCTGCCACTCGGCGTATACCGGTGCCTTGCCTTCCTTATATAGCCGAATGAAACACCGGGTCAGATCCAGTTTTCGGCCCAGTGCGGCCAGTGTATCGTCGATGGCCGCTTTGTCGCAGCGATTGAACAACTCACTGTTGCGTTCCAATAGCCAACTGTCCAACTCGCTATGAGCGTGGGCCTCGGCTTCCACTTGCTTCGTGTCGGTAACGTCGACGGAAACGCCAGCAATGGCGGAAGCCGTACCATCTTCCCCCTTCTCCAGTACCCGCAAGCGAGTCCAAAAGGTATGTACCGTGCCGTCCGGCGCATTTACCTGATAGTCACATTCCACATTGCGAGATTCAGAACGACAGGTATCAAACAAATTGCCAAGTCGCTGCCATTCTTGGGCGGACATGGAACGTGGGTGACCGAAAACGTTTTGCAGCGATAGGGTTTCGGGACAATAGCCAATTCGGTATAGCGGATGCTGATTGTGGAATTCCCAGCCGTTATTCCGGCGCCATTGACAAAATGCCTCGCGGGTATGGGTCATCAATTGGTTGAGTATGTTGCCCTGTCGGGCCAGGCGTTCTTGCTGGCGAAGCCGATGTACAGTATGAACCAACTGTATGCCAAGTTGCTTCATGGCTTTTTTTTGCGCCTTTAACAACTCGATGTGTTCGGTAGTGAATGCGAGAATGCCTATCCGTTTTCGTCGATCTGACAAAGGCAGATATCCCCAACCCGAGGGGCCCGTCCGCAATCGCTGCAGGGAACGCGCGCTTGCCGCAACGAATTCTTCATACAATGCTGAACCATCGACAATAGTGTCGGGTAAGTCTTCGATTGCCGTGTCTTCATGTGAGTTGTCGCCAATCCGGGTGTCGCCATTCGGGACCTTCACAACTCGCCGAAATAGAGCGCTGGTATCGCGGCGGGTATACAAGGTGTAAATGCTCAGTTGGTGGCATCCGAGATACCGGGCCAATTCGGCGCCGATCATTGGCAGATCCGCGCTGTTCTTAGCTCGGGCCAGTTGCTTAATGCAATTCACCAGAAAATCCTGCGCAGGAGCGCGCGCGGCAACCTCAAGCGCGGCCGAGTCGGGCCCGGTGGATAACTGTGGATAGTGCGGATGTTTCATAACATTATGGAGACCGACTTTAGGCGTTCCGGGTGTTGCCCGTGGGCGAACAAATGTTCACTGTTCAGTATCGTTACTTTCATTCGCGCGCTTGGTGTTTACCAAGGTCCTGGTCGAGCCATTGGTCCTCGCCCAAAACGCGAGACAGTACTTGCAGTACGGTTTCGGGATTAACTGGCTTGGGGATATGATCGTCCATGCCTGCGGCGAGGCAACGTTCGCGATCGCCCATCATGGCGTGAGCTGTCATGGCGACAATTGGCAGGTTGTGAAAATGCTCTTGCAGCCGAATAGCTCTGGTCGCGGCTAGGCCGTCCAGCACCGGCATTTCGATATCCATGAGAACCGCATCGAAGACACCAGGCCCGGCCTCGTATAGTAGGTCGATGGCCTCTTGACCGTTCACCGCGGTAACTGTTTCGATACCGATTCTGGCCAGTATTCCCTTTGCAACCCGTTGGTTGACTGGATTGTCCTCGGCCAGAAGGACGCGTCTTTGAGTAAAAGGTGCGCGCTTGGGTAGCGCCGGGTCGTGCCACGGCTCAGCGGTGCCATGGCCGCCAATCGCATCCAGCATTTGTTGTTGCTTGAAGACAATTGTGAATGCGAAGGTTGTGCCTACATCGACGGAGCTTGTGCAGCGAATGGAGCCTCCCATCATTTCCACCAAGTGCTTGGAAATAGACAGTCCCAGACCGGTGCCGCCGTACTTGCGCGCGGTGGAGCCCTCGGCCTGAACAAAGGGCTCATAAAGCGTAGCGATTTGAGTGTCGCTTAAACCGATGCCGGAATCCTTGACCGAAAACTGGAGCGTGACGGAATTAATCCGCGGGTCTAGCTCGGAGCAATGTACCGCCAGTGATACCGTGCCCTGCTTGGTAAACTTAATCGCATTGCCTAGCAAGTTAATCAGTATCTGCCCCAGCCGATGCTTGTCGCCGACCACATGCTCGGGGACATCATCGTCGATGGTGTGGTTTAGTTGATTTTGCGCCTGGGCAGCCCGGACAGACATGAGATTGACGATACGCTGCAGTTCCCGCTTCAAATTGAAGCGCTCATCGACGATGGTCAGCTCGCCCGCCTCGATCTTGGAAAAATCCAGAATGTCGTCGATGATATGCAACAGTGACTTGGCCGCGTCGTCGATGTCCTGCAAATACATCTGTTGGTCTTGGTTCAGTGCGGTTCCCAAGGTCAAATAGGACATGCCGATAATGGCGTTCATGGGTGTGCGAATTTCGTGGCTCATGCGTTCCAAAAAAATACTTTTGGAGCGGTTCGCCACGTCCGCGCGTTCTCGTGCCTGGCGAAGCTCGGCGAGCGTTTCTTTTTGTTTGGTGATGTCCATGTTAACCCCCACCACACGCAATGGGCGCCCCCGGTCGTCCTGTTTCACCACTTGGCCCCGTGCCAATATCCACACCACGGAGCCATCCCGCTTGCGGTGTCGCAACTCCATGTAGACTTCTTTTTGCCCGGCTTTGTACTGGCGTTTCGAAGTCTCAAACAATACGTGGTGATCGACCGGGTCTATGTAATCCAGCATTCTTTCAATGGGAATTGGGTGATCTTGCCGCGGATAGCCCAGCATTTCGTAGAAGTGGGGGCTGTAATATATTGTTCTATTAACTGCGTCGTGATCCCACAGGCCATGAGTGGAATTTTCCATGGCCAATTTAAAGCGCTCATCGGTCGCCCTGAGTTCATCGAGAAGTCGGTTGCGCAAAATGGTCATGTGAATGGCGTCCGCGATTTCTTTGGCGACGCGACGGTCCGCGTCGGTCCATTGGCGCGGCTGTTCGTTCAGTATGGCCAAATAGCCGGTCAGTTCATGGCCGTAAATCATCGGTTGGGTGACACAGGCGTCCGTGTTAATGGCGCGGTGGTAAGCGAGAATCTTTTTGCTGGGTACTTCGGCACGAAAGCTGTTGACCACGTAGGTTTCGCCCAGGGCGATCAGGCGGCCGATCCAGCCGGTGCCAGTCTGTGAAGTCACATCCGGAAACATATCGGCAATCGCTTCCAGGCCTGGTTTGTGCCATTCCGCCACAAGGTTGCAGTAAAGTGTCTCTGGATCCACGACGCGAACGGTGCAGCGGTCGACCCCCAGATAGCTGCCGACTTCCCGCAAAATTTCGTTCAGTGATTCAAAATCATTGCAGCTGAATATTGCCTTGGCCTTTGCCACCAGCCATTTTTCCCGGTTCGCTCTTTCCACCGCGGCCTTCGCCGTTGCACGTACCGTCGTGATGTTTCGGGAAATGGATACAAATTCGCGGGCGCCACCTTGTTCGTTCTTCTCAGTGACGGTCACGTCGTAGTGATACCAGTGAGTTTCTCCGTTCTGTCCCACGGCTCGGTACTCGTGTTCGTGCCCCGTGCCTTTTTGCAAAGTGCTGTTGAACAATCGATAGGCTTCGTGCCAATCGTCCGGATGCATGGGATTGTGCGCTTCCAGGGAGCGAAGGTTCAGATCTTTTTTCCTGTATCCAAGTTGCACCAATCCATTGACGTTGTGATACTGCCAGCCGGCCTTTTCATTCCAGCTGGTATAGATGGAATCGGAGAAATTGAGGATGTCGCCCAGGTTATCGGCCATTGCTCGGCTGTTGGAATCGTTTATGCAATGATTGGTCGCCGCGAACAGTAGTTCGCCTATATCGCACAGGTACCGAGGTGACAAATCCGGCGCTTTTTCCAGTACCAGAAGTCCTTGGATCTCGCCGGGCGCGGGCAGCGAAGCGAGCAGAAGATCCCGACTTCGACATTTTAGAGCTGTCGCGCTCGTTGAGTCGCAACGGATTTGTTCCAGGCTGCGATTTCCGGTAATGAAATCCGCAGTGGCGCTTGGCGCCGTGACGCGATCCTGGTTGAAATAAATGTGTTGTTGATCCGCATTGGCGCTAATGAGACAGGCCAGGTCCCCGTTTGGAAAGGTTGCAAACAGGTTCAGGCCTTCTACTTCCAGGAGGTCCAAGCAGGTGCGTAGTGCCTTGCGCAGCATAGTTGGAGTAACCGGTCCGGCGAGCATATCGGCCAGGCGAAAAAATACCGTGGCCGCACCGCTATCTGACGAGCGGCTGCGATTATCCGTATGTGTGACCGCCGAGCCTGAATTAGCCATTTAAAGTATGTCTTTTGCAAACGAGAGTCTCGGCGCCCAATTTGCTCCCCAGGTTCCGCGGCAATTGCGTGACTGGTCGGTAACGAGCTTAATTGGGCGCTACTTTAAAAAGCTTAGCAGTGTTTCAAAAAAGAGGAGGTCGGGCTTTATGGGTTTGGTCAGGTAGGCTGACATCCCGGCATTCAGGCACCGGGTTCGATCCGCGGGGGAATTGTGTGCGGTTAGTGCAATGATCGGAATCTGGCTGTAATCATTACTGTCTTTTATCTGTCGGGTTGCCTGGCAGCCATCCACATTGGGCATATCAACATCCATGAGAATCGCATGGTAGGTGTGGGGACTGGCGCCCAGGACTTTATCGATAGCTTCCCGGCCGTTCTGCGCGATCGTGACCTTGATCCCCTTGCGAGCCAGAATTCCCGCTGCCACGCGTTGGTTGATCACATTATCTTCCGCCAGCAAAACGTGGGCCTTGGCCAGCACGGCGTCGCCGTCTTGGCGGCGGCTGGGCCAAGTCTCGCCTTTGAATTTCGCGGCCTCTTGCAGGTCGGCGATCATTTCGG
Organism: Cellvibrionaceae bacterium; assembly: GCA_040880205.1. Classification (GTDB taxonomy): domain Bacteria; phylum Pseudomonadota; class Gammaproteobacteria; order Pseudomonadales; family Cellvibrionaceae; genus WACF01. The sequence goes on along the minus strand of JBBDIU010000021.1, from coordinate 6,624 downwards.
CAAGGCTCCTGCCGGCAATGGGCTTAGTGAGAAAACCATCGACCCAGGACCGTTCGCCCTGGGGGCCGAATATCTCGTCTTTTTGGTAGGCCGACAAGAGTACAATGCTGGGAAGGTGTTGCAGCGCCAGATCATTCTTGATGTATTTACTGGCGGTCAGGCCATCCAGGTCCGGCATTTTGAAATCAATCAGGAGCAGATCGAAAAAATCCCCGTCGTCGGTTTCTTTGAGCCGTTCGATGGCCTGCTCGCCGCTATCCACGGCCTCGGCGAGCAGGCCCAAGTTGGCCGCCGTCGACATGACGACTCGCCGATCAACCGCGTTGTCTTCCACAATCAGGGTACGGATACCGTTAAGCTCCGGATGTTTTGTCTCATCGCCAATTGCGCGGGTAGCGGCGCCATTGGCCGAGCGTGAGCGCTGGCCGTTGGCTGTTTGGTGGTTCGTGCAGGCAACGTCCTGCGCTTGAGTCGATGGCCCCATAATGTAGTTCCAAACATGCTGGTTATTAACAGGCAGTCTTTGCCGTCGGGGTCGTTAGCTGAACGCCGTTATCCAACAATCATGACATTATCCTTTCCAGTGTAGACAAAAATTAGCTTGTCGACCGGGCGGTGCGCCTCAACGCGGAATTTTAGGGGCTTATTGACACGCCATCGCTGAAGGAGTTTTCGGCGCCATGCAGCACATTTCGGCCTATTTTGTCGATATGTATCCTATGAAATTTAAAATATTAGGATAAAAAACTTATATACGAGGAAAAATGTGTATTTTTAGGATAAAAAGCAAAAAAATTGCTTTTTTGTGGGATGAGTGTTGATTTGGATTCGCCTTGCCCCTATAGTACTGGCCACGAAGCACACATCAGGAATTATCGGTTCTCATGAAAAGCTGCCGTTTCATTAAAGGGCTTCAAGCCTCCAACCTCCTGGTCTCGATCCTGTCCGGTGATCGATTGCTGCCGCTGCGCGGCAAATAATCCCCCTCAATCCCCGTTTCTTCTTGCGCCAATGACAGGCAATGCGCCTGATCCGTGGCAAGGTTAAAGTTCAAACCGTTACCGCGGTCCTGATCGGAGCTGATTTCCATGACTACGCCCACAAGTGACACATCACCAGGTAAGAAAGAAAAGTTAGTGATATTCGACACCACTCTTCGGGATGGCGAGCAAAGTCCCGGCGCGTCCATGACCCGGGATGAAAAGGTGCGGATCGGTAAAATGCTGGAAAAAATGCGGGTGGACGTCATTGAAGCCGGTTTTGCGATTGCCAGCCCAGGCGATTTCGAAGGCGTGCAAGCGGTTGCCCGAGCGGTCAAGGACTCCACTGTGTGCAGTCTCGCCCGGGCCGTGGGGCCGGACATTATTCGCGCCGCGGAAGCCTTGAAGGACGCCAATGCGCCGCGCATACATACCTTTATCGCCACCTCGCCGATTCACATGCAATACAAGTTGCAGTTAAGTCCGGAACGAGTCATTGAACAGGCGGTGGAAGCGGTCAAGCATGCGCGCAATTACGTGCCTGACGTGGAATTTTCCTGTGAAGATGCCAGCCGTTCCGAATTTGAGTTTTTGTGCCGCATCATCGAAGCCGCCATCGATGCCGGCGCTTCCACCATCAACTTGCCGGACACAGTCGGCTATGGGGAGCCCAGTGAGTACGGCGCCATGTTCAAGCGCTTGATCGAGAATATTCCCAATGCGGACAAGGCTATCTTTTCCACCCATTGCCACAACGATCTCGGGCTTGCGGTGGCCAATTCCCTGGCGGCGGTGATGAACGGCGTACGCCAAGTGGAATGCACTATCAATGGCTTGGGTGAGCGGGCTGGAAACGCCTCCCTGGAAGAGATTGTGATGGCGGTGCGCACCCGCAAGGACGTCTTCCCCGTGGAAACCGGAATCGTCACCGAGCATATCGTGCCGACTTCGCGCCTGGTGGCCAGCGTAACCGGTTTCGCCGTGCAGCCCAACAAGGCAATCGTGGGGGCCAACGCCTTCGCCCACGAGGCGGGCATTCACCAGGACGGTGTATTGAAGCATCGTGAAACCTACGAAATCATGCGCGCCCAGGACGTGGGCTGGCTGAACAACCGAATCGTGTTGGGCAAGCACTCCGGCCGGGCAGCGGTGAGAGGGCGCTTTGAAGAGCTGGGTATCAGCTTCGATTCCCCGGCGGCCTTGAACGCGGCCTTTGAGCGTTTCAAGGAACTGGCCGACAAGAAAAAAGAAGTGTTCGACGAGGATTTGCAAGCTATCGCCGGGCGCGTATTCAACAATAATGTGGAAGAAACCTATCGCTTTAAAAGTTTGGAGGTCTTGTCCAAAACCGGTATTGTCCCCAACGCCAAGGTTGAGATGGTTATCCGGGACAAAAGTGGTAGGGAATCCGTTTCCGCCAAAGATGCCGACGGCAGCGGTCCGGTGGATGCCACCTTTAAAGCCATTGAGAGCATTGTGGCCAGCGGTGCGGACTTGCAGTTGTATTCGGTCAATGCGATTACCCAGGGCACTGATTCCCAGGGCGAAGTAACGGTGCGGCTGGAAAAGGACGGGCTTATAGTCAATGGTGTGGGGGCGGACACCGACATCGTTTGCGCATCGGCCAAGGCTTATATCCACGCTCTCAATCTGCTGGAATCGCCGGACGTAAAAATGCATTGGCAGGAATACGGGGTTTAATTGTCGGGAGACGGGAGATGACAGAGCGACTTCGGCAGCACTACTTGCGGGCATTGGGCATTGAAACCTATGTGCCTCGCCAGCTTTTGCCAGGCGCGGCGGCCTCTTCCTTTTCCACCGAGGAGATCGAGGGCGATGACCTTGCTCCAGAGTCGACCGAGCCAATGTTGATTGTGCCGCTGGAGTTGGACGACGAACCCGATAAATCCGCAACGAGCAGTGGCATTCGATTTCCGGATAATCTGTTTGAGGAAAAGAAAAAGTTCCGGCAGGATCGCCAGTTTACTCCTCCGGCCTCGGTCGCCAGCGAACACCGCTTCGCTTTGAGCGTTTGGCGTATTGCGGAAAATGTCCTGGTTCTGGACAGTCGGAAGCTGAAACTGGCGCTGCCCGTGGAGCAGTTACTGCTGAATATCAGCCATGCCCTGGGTTTCAAGCTCGCAACCTTGCCGCGAGCCGAGGTGGTGCGCTGGCCCTTGTCGGACCGTTCGAGTATGCCGGTGGACAGCGAGCACAGCATCGCGGGTGCGCGCGCCATGGTGCAAGCTTATCTCGGCGCTCAATACGAAAAACAACCTTTTGGGGCCTTGCTGTTGATGGGCCCCGAGGCTGTGCAACATGGATTGGCCGCACAGGATACGACTGGCGATGATTGGAAACCGGCGGCCATGGCGGCCTTATTGGGAAAATTGTTCACTCTTCGTTTCGGCGCAAGTGCGCCCGAAGCGGACAACGCGGCGGTGCAAGCTATCGCTTTGCCCAGTTTAGCGGCGATGTTGCAAGATCCTTCGCTTAAGGCCGAGACTTGGCGGGCCATTAAATACTTGCGCGTGAGTCCTTGAGGGGTGACTGTCGGTAAACAACGCGTTTATACAGCACGGGGAACTCCATTGATCATCCGTGCCATGACGGCCGCCGATCTGGATGGTGTACAGTCGATTGAGCAGCAGGTTCAGTCCCATCCCTGGCTTCCCGCGCATTTCGCCAATTGCCTCAGCGTGGGAAATCTTGCCCTGGTGATGGAGCCGCCCGATGGACCACTCCCGGTGGCTTACGCTATTGTTTCGGTGGGCGGTGGCGAAGCAGATCTGCTCAATATCGCCGTGGCACCCGATCATCAGCGGCAAGGGATAGCCACCTGTTTGCTGAGCCACCTCTTGGTCGCGGTTGCCGATCGTGCCGATACCCTGTTTTTGGAAGCGCGCGCGACCAACCACAATGCCATTCACCTCTATGATGCGCTGGGATTTAACCAGGTGGGCATACGCCACAACTACTATCCAGCGCGACGAGGTCGTGAAGACGCGCTGATATTTGCCCGCACTCTCGGCTGACTGCGGCTCCTCGCCTTCGAGTGTTATACTGCGCGGTCCTTTAAATTCTGGTTCTCGGAGCCTGTCGCCGATCCACTGCGGCAAGTTATCCGACTGGAAGCTCCAAATAAGCGACCAGACAATTTTTGTAAACAAGATGTAGACTATGAGCAGTTTTTTAGATTCGGTTCGGCAACGCCGGACCTTCGCCATTATTTCCCACCCGGATGCCGGTAAAACGACCATTACTGAAAAGCTGTTGTTGTTCGGCAATCTCATCCAGATCGCGGGTAGCGTCAAGGGCAAAAAGGGACCCCATGCGCGCTCCGATTGGATGTCCATGGAGCAGGAACGGGGCATATCGGTGACCTCGTCGGTCATGCAGTTCCCTTACAAGGGTCGCATTGTCAATTTGCTCGACACTCCGGGTCACGAGGACTTTTCCGAGGATACCTATCGCACACTGACCGCCGTCGACTCGGTGCTGATGGTCATCGATGGAGCCAAGGGGGTGGAGGAGCGCACCATTAAACTAATGGACGTCTGCCGACTGCGCGACACGCCGATTGTTTCCTTTATCAATAAAATGGACCGCGATATTCGCGATCCCATCGATGTGATGGACGAGATCGAAAGCGTCCTCAAAATCGAGGCGGCACCCATCAATTGGCCCATCGGCATGGGCAAGGAATTTAAAGGCGTATATAACCTCTACACCGACACCATCCACGTCTTCCAAAAAGGCATGGGCCACACAATTCCCGAAGACCGCCGCATCGAAGGGTTGGAAAGCGCCGAGGCAAAATCGGTACTCGGGGTTTACGCCGAGGAAGTGAAGGAGGAAATCGAACTGGTCAAAGGTGCGACGCACCGTTTTGACCGCGAGGCTTACCTGTCCGGCAAGCAGACTCCGGTGTTTTTCGGCACGGCGCTAAGCAATTTCGGTGTGCGGGAGATGCTGGAGAAATTTGTTGAATGGGCGCCCGCCCCCCTGCCGCGGCAGACGGACAAGCGCGAGGTATCGGCGGAAGAAGAAAACTTCAGCGGTTTTGTCTTTAAAATTCAGGCCAATATGGATCCGCGACACCGGGACCGCATCGCTTTTCTAAGAGTCTGCTCCGGTCAGTATTCCCGCGGTATGAAGATGCGTCACGTTCGCACCGGCAAGGACGTCAAGATTGCCGATGCGGTCACTTTTCTGGCCGGCGATCGCAGCCACGTGGAAACGGCAATTTCCGGTGACGTGATTGGTTTGCACAATCACGGGACCATTCAAATTGGCGATACCTTTACCGAGGGAGAACCATTAAAGTTTACTGGCATTCCTCATTTCGCGCCCGAGCTGTTTCGGCGGATTCGCCTGGCCGACCCCATGAAAACCAAGCAATTGCAGAAGGGTTTGCAACAACTGGCCGAGGAGGGTTCAACCCAGGTGTTTTACCCGCTGAAGAACAACGATATTATCGTCGGTGCGGTGGGCATGTTGCAGTTCGAAGTGGTTGCTTATCGATTGAAGGACGAGTACAAGGTTGAGGCGATCTACGACAACGTTAACGTGGCAACGGTTCGTTGGGTGGACAGCGACGATGCCAAGGTTCTCGAGCAGTTCAAAAGGAAGGGCACCGACAATTTGGCAGTCGATGCGGGCGGCCACTTGTCCTATTTGGCGCCGACCCGGGTGAATCTGGGGCTTGCTGAAGAACGCTATCCGGAAGTGAATTTTTGGGCAACCCGTGAGCATTGAGCTGGCCTGGATGCACACGACAAATAAATAGGAAAGACAAATAAGAAAATATGGCCGACCGAAATCAAGCGTTCTACGAGAGTATTCCCCGAGGTATGCCGCGCACCTGTCACCCGCTGCTCACTCGATTCGGGAAATTCGTTCTTAACCTGATCGGATGGCGATTCCTGGGGGTGGTGCCGGACATCGGCAAGGCGGTGATTATCCTTGCGCCCCACACCTCCAACTGGGACTTCTTCATTGCCTGCATTGCCAAGTTTGCCCTGGATCTTAAGGCCTCCTACATTATGAAACAGGAGGCCTTTTTCTGGCCCTTTAAAAGCTGGTTAATGGATATTGGTGGTATTCCCATAGACCGCAGGCAGCCAGTCCGCATCGTCGCGCAGGTGGCCAAGCGATACCGCGAACAGAACAGCCTGTGGCTGGTTATCACTCCAGAGGGAACCCGGAAAAAGGTCACCAAGTACAAAACCGGCTTTGTTCGCATTGCCCACTCCGCCCAGGTGCCAATTGTCGTGGTAGGTTTCGATTATCAGAAAAAGGCCATTATATTTTCCAAGGTGGTGCAGCCCAGCGGCAACCACGAGCAGGATGCGGACGCGCTGTATCATTACTGTCGCGAGGCCTTCACCGGAAGACATCCCGAGTATCAATGAGAGCCAAGGGGCGCGCCAGGCTGCTTGGCATGGCGACAGCGCGGAGCGGGTTTGGCTTATAGAAGCAATACCGCGTAAGCTCCGGGTTTTTATGTCGAGCTGGCCAGCCCGACGCAAATTTAGGGCGAACAAGCTCTAAATTGGATTTGAAGGTGGAAATCTGCTAGTAATTGTGGGGGAGCCTCTGAATAATACCAATACGTCTCTGCGTGGCCTGAAGCGTTCAGATG